>NZ_JAIUGT010000012.1:0-229661 GCF_020164675.1 Mesorhizobium sp. ESP-6-2 | reverse complement strand
GACAGCAGGCTGGCAATGTCGTCCTCATCGATCGTCACCGGTGCGGCATGGCCGCTCAGGACCTTCGGCCCGTCATCTTCGAAGACGATCTTGGCGCCGATGGCGAGTGACTGGCTGACTGTGTCGCCGTCGAAGTCGGTGATCGTGACCACCGCATTGATCTTGTTCGACAGGTTGATCGGCTCGTCATAGGAGCCGGCCGAACCGTTGCCGGCCAGCGGATGCTGCAGCGACAGGTACTGTGCCGTCGAGATATGGCCGGTCTGGTCGACCGAGACCGCGAAGGCGACAGCACCCTTGTCGTTGGGTGTGCCATTGTTGTTGTCGACGCGGCCGACGATCAGATTGCCTTCCTTGAACAGAGAGATCTCGTGCCCGTCGGTCGTCTTCAGGCCCGAATCCGTGCCCGGCGCTGCAACCGCAAGGCTGAGCACCGCCGCGCGCGGCTCGTCCGTGCCGAGCAGCGACCCGAACAGCACCACCGGCTGGTTGCCATGCGCATAGCCCAGGCTTGCCGTACCCAGTCCAAGCGAATCGAACTGGTGCGCGACCGAGGCGCTGCTGGTGTCGTCGTTCTGGTTGCCCGCCGTCTCGTCATGCACGACCGACACGCCGGTCGCCGCGATGAACACCTGCGGCACGTCGTCGACCACGGTGACCGTCGCCTTGCCGGTCAGCGTGACCGTATCGCCGTCGCCGTCCTTGGCCTGGAACACCGAGCCGAGGTCGATGCCGGCCGCGCTGCCGCCACCCAGATGCGTCTGCAGCGCGGTGTTCTGGTCCGATGTTCCGGCCGCCGGCGCGACATGGTCGAGCTGGTCGAACTGGCGCACCACGAAGGCGCCGCTCGAGGCGTTCAGCGTCACCGTCATCACGGTGCGGTCGCTAAGCCCGTTATAAGCGCCGTTATGGTTGCTGTCGACAAAGCCGACCAGCGTGTTGCCCTGGACCATCCAGCTCAGCTCGACGCCCTTCGACGACAGCCCGATGGCCGTCAGGTCTGCGGCCGCCGTGCCGGTGAAGCCGAAACCGCCGCCGGCGGCCGGGCCGTCGGCGCCGAAGTCGACAAGCCCGTTCAACGAGCCGGATGCGATCGCCGCACCCAGCGGGAACTCCGTGCCCGAACCGTCGCCGGATCCGTCATAGGGCGAGGTTCCCTGCGACAGCAGGCTGGCAATGTCGTCCTCATCGATCGTCACCGGTGCGGCATGGCCGCTCAGGACCTTCGGCCCGTCATCCTCGAAGACGACGGTCTGAGAGATGTCGGCGCTCTGTGTGACGTGGTCGCCGTCGCCATCGGTCGCCGTCACGGTGACCGAGACCGAGCCGGCGCCGAGCGCGATGCCCTCGTCGTTGCTGCTGGTGTCGGGATGCTGGAGCGAGACGTATTGCGCCACCGCGACCTGGCCGGTGGCGGCATCGATATGCAGGGCGATGGCGACCTTGTCGGTGGCGGTGATGCCGTTGTTGTCGGCATCATAGACGCCGATCACGCGGCCGCTGCCGTCGGTGAACAGCGAGATGGCGTGGCCGTCGGTGGTCTTCAGGCCGGAATCCACGCCCGTATTGCTGGCAAGGGTGAGCGCATAGACAAGCGAATTGCTCGTTGCCGGGCCATCGGCGCCGAACAGCCCCGTGGCGTTCACGACGCCGCCGCTGCCTTGCGCATATTGATGCAGCGGCATGTCGGAATCGGCTCCGGCATTGACGCCGGCAAACAGGGCCGCCACGGCCGGATCGGTGGTGTCGTCGGAATCAGCATCGACACCTGCGGTCTCGTCGATGACGATGATGTCGCCGACCTTGATGTTGGCCAGGAAGGTGCCGGTGTTGTCGCCCGCTTCGCCGATCTCACGGAAGGTCAGTGAGTTGTCGCCGGCCGTCGCCGTGACGTCGATGGCGATGGTCTGCATGACGCCCGACGTAGGATCGTAGGTTCCGACCGAGACGCCGTTCCACAGCACTTCGAGCTTGGCGCTGTTGGCAATGCCCGGATCGTTGGCGGCGCCGATCTCGAAGGAGATGCGGTATTCGCCGGCGCTGAGGCCATGCAGCGTCTGCGAGATCTGGATGTTGCCAGGGCTGGCCTCGAGGTCGACCATAACGCTGTCGGTCGGGCTGTCGACGCCGCGATAGCCGTCACCGACCTTCTGCAATTCGATGCTGCTGGCGCCTTCGTAGGGCGAAGCCGTGACAGTCCAGGCGCCGGCGGGACCGGTCGTGGTGCCGCTGCCCGCGCCCCAGGCGTCGCCATTGGGAACGAAGCCGTCCAGGAACAGGCCGTTCAAGGCACCGTTCGGCTGCGAGATGGTCAGGCTCGGACCATCGTCGTCGAAGCTGATCTGGCCCGAGACGTCGGCGCTGGCGCTTGCGGTGTCGCCGTCGCCATCGGTGACGGTCACGCTCACCGCGACCGAATGCGAGGCCAGCACCACCGTGTCGTCGGGATTGCCGGTGTCGGAATGATGAAGCGACAGATACTGCTCGACGGTCACCTTGCCGGTGGCCGGATCGATCGACAGCGCGAACGCCGCATCGCCATCGAACGTGCCGCCCTGGACGACGCCGACGACGACGCCGTTGCCCAGCAGCTGCAGTTGGATCGCGGAGCCGTCGGTGACGGCAAGGCCCGAGACCGCATTGGTGACGCTCAGCGCATAGACGGTGTGGCCGGAGATCGCCGGACCATCGGCACCGAACAGCGCCGTGATGTTGACGAAGGCACTGTTGCTGGTGCCGTGCGCGATCGCGCCGCTGCCGCCGACATCGGGATCCTCGCCCCTGGCGATGCCGGGCGTGGCGATCAAGGCCGCATCGCTCGTGGTCGCCGTCTCGTCAAGCGCTACCGTAACGCCGGTGGCGGCGACAGCCGTCACCTTCGGCCCGTCATCGTCGAAACTGATCTGGCCCGAGACGTCGGCGCTGGCACTAGCGGTGTCGCCATCGCTATCCGTGACCGTGACCTTCACGGCCAGCGAGCCGGCGGTGAGTGCAACCGTGTCGTCGGGATTGCCGGTGTCGGAATGGTGGAGCGACAGATATTGCTCGACGGTCACCTTGCCGGTGGCCGGATCGATCGATAGCGCGAACGCCGCCTCGCCATTGAACGCGCCGCCCTGCACGACTCCGACAACGACTCCGCTCGCAAGCGTCTGCAAGGTGATCGTCGAGCCGTCGGTGACGGTCAGGCCGGAAACGGCGTTGATTACGCTCAGCTGATAGACAGTGGTGCTGCTCGCCGCCGGGCCGTCGCCGCCGAACAGCGCCATCACGTCGACCAGGGCGCCGCTGCTGGCGCCGGAGGTGATCGCCCCGGTACCGCCGATATCGGGATCCTCGCCCTTGACGATGGTTCCAGTGTCGATCGCAGCCGCCATGCTCAAGCCCTGCGTCTCGTCGAGTGAGACCACGGCGCCGGCGTCGGCGACGACTGTCACCAAAGGTCCATCGTCGTGGAACTGGATCGCGCCGCCGATCTGGGCGCCGCCGAATGCGCTGTCGCCATCGAAGTCGGTGACGGTCACCGAGGCTGTGACCTTGCCCGAGAGGGTCAGCACGTCGTCATGGGCGGCAGCGCTCGATCCATCGACAGCGTGCTCCAGCGGAGCGTATTGGGTGACCGTAAGCGTGCCGTTGCCGTTGATGACGATGGTAAAGGCGGTGTGGGTGCCGCCGTTCTGATAGGTGCCGGTGACCGTCGTCGCATTGGTCTGCAGCAGCGTGATCGCAAAATCGCCAATGGCCGTCTTCAAGCCCGAATCGAGCGATGCGGCATTGCCGGTCAGGCCCAACGCATAGGCGATGCCGCCGCCAGCGGCGGCGCCGTCGGCACCGAAATTGGATGCAATGGAAATAATCGGGTTGGTGCTCGTCACGTCGATCGGAAAGCCGGCCGGCGAACCGGCATTGGTTTCATCGAGCACCGCGGAACTGGCTGCCGTGTTGCCCACAGTCAGGGCAGGGCTGTCGTCCTCGACGACTACGGTCATGTTGGCAGTTGCCGAGCCGCCGAACGGATCCTGCACGGTAACCGGGACGACGATGGAGAGGTTATCCTCGAAGCCGGCCAGCGGGTGGTCGAGGGGGCCGAGCAGGGCGATCTGGAAGGTTCCCGCGCTCGCATCCGTGATGGTGACACTGATCACGACGTCCGATCCGACCCTGCCGACGAGATGCGTCGAATCGACCAGTTCCCAGACGACGTCGGTGCCGTGCGAGGTGAGCGTCGTGGCAGGCACGCCGAGGCCGTAGGTCAGCGGATCGCCATTGGGATCCGTAGCGCCGAAGCTGCCGTTGATCACCGAAAGATTCGATTCGTCGAAGGGTGAGCCGGGATCGCTGTCCGGGTTTGCGCCTGAAAGCCCTTCTTCCGACACGCGGACGGTGAGATCGCCAAATTGCGGGTTCGCATTGGGAAGGAACAGCTCCCGCCTCTCGGCCTGCCCGAACTGCAGATCGGTCGGCGGCAAGAGCGCCGAAAGATCAAATCCATCGCCGATGCCGCCGGGAGGAATTTCAAAATTTCCACCGGCGCTCGAGGTCGAACCTCCAGGGCCAGCCGACATCGAGCCATCGGCGCCGAAGGCGACATCCACATGGCTTGCCTCGAGCGCGGCGATCAAGGCGACGCGCGGCACCTCGACATCGCCAAGGACGAAGGTCGGCACGTTGAGCGCGCCGTCCTTGATTACGATGACCGAGCCATCGGCCTGTTCGAGCACGAGATTGTGGCCGTCGACCTTGATGTTGTCGATCGAGACGTTCGCCGGAAGCTTCACGACGTTGCTGGCGTCGGCCACGTATTCGTGCGGCGCGGCTGCCGCCGGAGCCTTAGCCTCCGCTGGTGCTTCCGCAGGCGCACCGCTGCCCACATCGACCGGCACTGGTTCGGCCGCTGCCGGCGCGGCCTGCTGCGTCGAAGCCGCTTGGGCGACCTGGAACTCTGCCGGCGAGGTCTGGTCGTGACGTTCACTGGCCATGGAATGCTCGTCCCACGAACCCGAAACGGCGTCCAATTCGTTATTGATGGTCATTGCTTGTACCCCTCCGGCATTTTCCGGAAAGAGACAGCGGCAACCATTACTTTGCAACAGTTCGTCAATCTGCTTTATATACTATTATATGCGTACAAAGGCATTTTTTACGCGTGGTAAACTGGGAGCATATATTCTGTTATATAAGTCGATATCCGTCGGTGCGGATGAGGGGCTCGCCTCCTGCCGCATGGTAAATAGAAGTATAAATTCTAATAAAATTTTACGAAAAATGGGAGAGGTAAGTTTCGTCGCCATTATCTACCTTCATTGCCAATAATTTGAGACAAGATTGGTACCGTCCACAGTCAAAAGGTGGGCGTTATGAAAAAAGAAAAAACCGCGCCGGGAACAGCCGGCCTCAAGCTACTCTTGCTGACGATCAGCCTTGCGGGCCTGCCGCAGCCATCGCTCGCGAGCGTCCCTTTAGACGACACCGCTTCGGTCGGCGGGCTTGTTGAAGACGTGCGGATGCCGTTCAGCCTGGGCGGCGTTTCCCTGGAAAGATCCCAGCCTTGGCAGCCGGCGGCAGGATACCAGCCCGGCGTGGTTTCCATGAGTTACACGCTCGACGATGCCCAAACCGGCGTTGCGTCGGGGCCTGCCGATGTCGGAATTGATCCCGTCAAAACGGCGGCGATCATCCCCGGCGTGTTCGGCTCCGTCGCGTTGTCCATGCATAACTTTCCCGTCGCCGCGCGGTGGGCGCCGGTCTACCAGGCAATTGTCGGCTGCTCGGCGGGGAGTGCCTGCGAACAGAAGAGCGCGGCATTTGCAAGGCTGATCTCGTCGGCACAGGGCAAAGGATTCAGCGAGAAACTGTCCTTCGTCAACAGCGGCATCAATCACCTGATCGCCTACAGGAAGGACAGCGTCGTCTATGGCAAGCTCGATTATTGGGCAAAGCCCGCGGAGGTGCTTGATAAGCGCGCCGGCGACTGCGAGGATTTCGTCATACTGAAGATGACGGCGCTGCTGAGGGCCGGCATCCCCGCGCAAAGCATGGCGTTGGTTGTTCTCCAGGATCGCAGGCGGGGATTCTTCCATGCGGTCCTGTCGGTAAGCACGGCAAGTGGCGTGTTCATTCTCGACAGCCTCAACAACACCGTGCTGCGCGACAGCGATCTCCCCGACTATGTTCCGCTGTATTCCTTCAGCACGGACCGAGCCTGGATCCATGGCTCGAGGTCGGGCAGCGCGCAGGTCGCGGAGATCAAGGGCGGTTTCGCAGGCGTCGCGCCCGGCGAGGGATTGCAGCCCGACATGGCTTCAGGAGCGCTTGCCCGTCGGTGAGCAACCGCGGTTCGCCGTTTCTATGCAACGCCGAACCGCTCTATCTCTCTGTTTTTTTCACAATTCCCAAGGGCGCTACGCGCTTTTCCCGGGGAAAGCGTTTCGCACCTGGAATTGCTTCTAGCCGCTGACGAATGCCATTAGCAGGTCCTGCCCGACCAGCGGTGCTCGCACGGCATTCAATTGGCCACGATATCGGCGCTCGCCGGCGCCGATGACGAACCCACTCGCGACCGGAATCTCGCCATTGGCATCCAGCCGCGCGAAGATGTCCGCGACGTTGAGATCGAGAGCCAGCCTGAGATCCTGACGGCCGTCATCGCTCGGCGCCGTCGGCAATTGGCGCTTTACCAATTGTTGGAATGGAGCGTTGAAGGTCAGGATCTTTTTCGACGATGAAAGGGCGAAGGCGGGCGAGGGGCAGGCGACCAGTATCGCGGTGATCGTCCTGATTGATGCAAGCCTCTTCAACGTCAGGTTTTCTTCCGTCAAGTCACGAATGCAGGCAACCCTGATCGCCGATGTCAGGTTGCCAGCGGGAGACTGGCTCTCGGCGATCTCATCGACAAGCATGCCGATCGTGCATTTGCGGCTTTCCGCCATCTGCTTGAGTGACGTCCAGAACGTCCGCTCCAGGCGGATGCCGCGGCGGATGCCGCGGCGCGCGACAACCCGGAACTCCATGCCGAGATCTTCCGTGGCCATCGGCACGAGCAACCGCTCGAGGACAGCGGGAGGCGTGGCGCTATCGTTCACTCATCGCCTCCTCTCGTGCCTTGTTGATGGGTTTCAGCAGGTAGGTCAGGATCGTCTTGCGGCCGGTCTTGATGTCGACGGAGCAGATCATGCCCGGGATGATCGAATAGGTCTTGCCATCCCGCGTCAGCGTCGACCTGTCGGTCGCGACGCGCACCTGATAATAGGGCTCGCCTGTCTTCTGGTCGACGAGACTATCGGCGGTGATGTTCGAGACCTTGCCTTCGATGCCGCCGAAGATCGAGAAATCATAGGCGGTGACCTTGATCAGCGCCTCCTGGTCCGGCCGGATGAAGGCAACGTCGCGGGGCGAAACCCGCGCTTCGACCAGCAAGGTCTCCGAAGTCGGAACGATGCCGGCCACGACCGCGCCGGGCTGCACGAAGGCGCCAACCGTATTGATGTCAAGCGTGTTGACGATACCGTCGACTGGAGAACGGATGTCGGTGCGGGCCACCTTGTCGGTCGCGCCGCGTATGGTTTCATCGACCACCGAGAGATCGGCCAGCGCCTGCGTCAGGTCGCTCAGCGCTTCCTGTTGCAGCTGCAGACCGAGCTCATCGACCTGAAGCTGGGCCTCGGTGATGGCCGATTTGGCTTTCTTGGTGGTTTCTCCAGCAAGCGTCAGCTGCCCGTTGAGCTCTGTCTGCTCGCGTTCGACCCGGAGTTGCTCGGTTCGCGCCATCAGGCCTTTCTTGACCATCGCTTCGACCAGCTTTGCCTCCTGGTCGCTGACGACCAGATTCTTCGTAAGGCGATCGGAATTGGCGGTCGCCTCGTCCAATTCCTTCTCGCGCTGATCGAGGCGCGACTTGAGAACCGACAGCTTGACTTCGAAGTTGTCGCGGCGGGCGACGAGCAGCTTCTGCTCGTTGTCGCAGATTTCCGGGGCGACCTTCTGGATTTCGGCCGGACACGGAAATTCCCCTTGCAGATCGCCGCTCTGCTCGAACTTCAGCCGTGCAATGCGGGTCTGTAATGCCCGTGCCTTGGCCTGTTGCTCGCCAAGGCTGGAGGTGTTGAACGTATTGTCGAGGCGGATGATGAGGTCGTTCTTCTTCACCACCTGCCCGATCTTGACGGCAATTTCCTGGACGACGCCCGGCTCGCTGGCCTGGATGATCTGCGTTTTGGAAGCAGGTATGACCTTGCCGTCGCCGCGTGCGATTTCATCCACCTCGGCAAAGGACGCCCAAGCAACGGAAGACACGAAGAGTGCACCTATGATGAATATGGACGCCGACGCAAAGAGCGGCGGCCGGTCTTCCCTTGCAAGCATTTCCCACGGCCCCAACGCATTGAATACTTTGATAGTTTTTGTTCTTCAGGTGCTTTTTTTCTGCAGCGCCTGTATCACTTGGTCCTTTGGTCCATCGGCAACGATCCTGCCTTGCTCGATGACGATAAGCCGGTCGGCAAGTTCGAGCATGCTGAAGCGGTGCGTCGAGACGATCAACGTCGTATTTCGATCGAAAGCCACTTTGAGCTGCTTGATCAGTTGCCGCTCGGAAGCCAGATCCATCGAGCCGGACGGCTCGTCCAGGAAGACGACTTTCGGTTTGGTCAGCAACAGCCGGGCGATCGCCATCGTCTGTCTCTGGCCGCCCGAGAGATTGGTGCCGCGTTCGCCGACATTCATGTCATAGCCACGCGGGTGGCGAGAGACGAAATCATCGACGCCGGCGGCCTTGGCCGCTTCGACGATCTGCTCATCGGTCGCCTCCGGACAGGCCATCAAAAGATTTTCCTTGATGGTGCCTGAAAACAGATCGTTCGCCTGCGCGACGATGCCGACGGCGGCGCGAACCTCGGAGGGGTGGTATTGGCGGATGTCGATGCCATCCAGCAGCAGTTCGCCGGAACTCGGCAAGAAAAGCCTGCCGATCAATCGGCCCATCGTCGTCTTTCCCGATCCTATGCGGCCGATGATGCCGATCCGCTCGCCCGGCTTCACGGAGAAATTCAGGCCGGTCAGGACCTCGTTCTCGGAGCCGGGATAGGTAAAGCCGACGTTCCTGAACACCATGGCGCCGTTGCGGATGGGCCGGTTGACGAAGCCCACGGTGTCCGGGCGATCCTCCGGCTGAGCCATGATCGAATTCACCATCCGCAAAGAGAGCATGGCCTGGCGCAATCTGGACAAGGTGATGGCGATCTGACCGAGCGGGGCGACAGCCCGGCTGGCCAGCATGACGGTGCCGATGATGGCTCCGGTGGAGACATGTCCTTCGGAGAAGGCGTAGGCGCCGGCTACCACCAGCGCGACCGTGACCATCTGCTGGATGGCCTGCGTTATATTGCCGGCGGCGGCCGAAAGCTGCTTAATCTTCTCGGAGGTGTTGGAGGCATTTTTGGAATGCTCTCCCCATTTTCGCAACAGGTAGGCCTCGGCGCGCAGCGACTTGATCGTTTCCAGCGTGGAGATGGATTCGACCAGCAGGGCCTGCCGTTGCGAGGCCTCGTTCATGGACGCCGCCACACGCTTGCCGATGCGCCGCTGCGTGACCAGTCCGACGATCACCGACGCGACGAAGGCCAGTGCGGGTATCATGACCAGCCAGCCGCCTATCGCATAGATGACGAGGAGAAAAACAAACACGAAAGCCGTGTCGATGAACACGCTGATGGTGTTGGACGTGAAGAATTCGCGCACGAATTCATATTGAGTCACGCGATTTGCGTATTCGCCCGTTGAGCCCGGCCGTGCCGCCAGAGACGAGTTCAGCACCTTCTCGAACAGCATATATGAAATGCGCAGATCCGCCTTGCGCCCGGCATAGTCGATGAGCGATGCCCTTGAGGTCTTCAGCAGCAGGTCGAACAGGATGACCGCGCTGATGCCGATGGCCAGCACCCAGAGCGTCGATATCGCCTTGTTCGGCAGGATCCTGTCGTACACGTTCATGGTGAAGATCGGCGAGGCGATGGCGAGCAGATTGATGAACACCGCCGACAGGATAACCTTCGAATAGGTGCGCCAGAACGGCCCCATCGTTCCCGTCAGCCAATGTCGTCGCTCGATCTTCGGCGCCGAGCCGACGCTCATCGCCTCCGTTGCGTTGGCATAGGTGATCGAGAAGGACGCACCGCCGCTGATATAGCTGTTGGCCAGTTCCGACCGGCTGATCGTGGTGCGCCCGTCCTCCTGGGGAGCGGTGAAATATTCGCCGGCTTCACCATCGGCCAGCAGCGCGACCGGCAGCTGGCTGACGCGAAAGACGATCGCGGGGAGGTCGATGCGCCCCCGAACAAAGTCGCGATGGCCGAACTCTGTGATTTCAAGGCCGACGCGTTCGGCAAGATGCCGGATCGCGTCGATATCGATGCGCGTTTCGGCCAGCGGCACGCCGGCAAAGAGCACGGTTTCGGCACTGGGGCGGCCGAGATACGCGGCTACGGCCGAAAAGCAGGCCTTGAAAGCCTCTTTCGGTGACAGGATGTTGGGTTGCTGGTTCACGATCCGCCCGCGGGGACTCTCGATCGATCCTTGGGCTCGCCTATTTTTTCCTGACCGGCGCCAGAATATCGAACGGCACGTCGTTCTTCTGTTCCGAGGGCGTGCGCGCATAGGTTTCGGTGTCGGCCGTTTCCGGCGCGGCGAACTCGGTCCGCGCATATGCCGTAGCCTGTTTTGGCGGGTGGATGTCCATCGTTTTCAGCAACTGCCCAGTCGCCGCCAGAAGCCGATATTGCGCGAAAAGGGATGCATAGGACGCGGTGTCGGCCAGTGTCGCGGTGTTGAACCGCGTATTCTGCGCATCGAGCACGTCGAGCAGCGAGCGCTGCCCGACCTTGAACTGTTCGCGATAGGACGCGACCAGCTTTTCGTTGGAGGCGGCTTGCAGCTTCAGGGTCTTGGCCAGATCGGCCTGCCGGAAGCGACGATCCCATGACGTGCGAACGGCTTCCTCGATCTCTCGGAGAACCTGGTGCATCGCGAGCCGCTGCTCGCTGGTGCGGCGGATCTGCTCCTGCTCATTGGCCTTGTCGATGCCGCCCCGATAGAGATTCCAGCGCAACACCAGACGTGCCTGCAGATCGGATGCGTCTCCATTGTCGCCGTCAATGTCGTAGCCCGCCCGGGCAGAGCCTTCGGCAATGATCGAAGGACCGTATTTCGCCCGCGCCGCGTCCACCAGCGAGGCCGCCGCGGCAATATCGCTGTTGGCCATGTGGACGCGCGGGTTGCTCTCGCGCGCAAGGCCCAGCGCATCGTCCAGCGACCTTGGCAGCGTGCCGGATACGTCGGCCGGCCTCGCTGCATTGGTCAGCGGCTTGCCGACAGTTTTGAAAAACCGTATCCGCGCGGCCTCCAGTTCCTCCGATGCTTCCTGCATGCGGGCCTTGGCCGCGAACAGCCGCTCCTCGGCCTGTTGTCGGTCGGCTTCGTTCAACCCGCCGCCGGCAATGCCTTCCTGGATATCGTGGAGGATTGCTTGATGGAAGCCCAGGTTTTTCTTTGCCTCGGCAACAATCGAAGCCTGGAGCATGTATTCGAGGTAGTCTTGGACAACAGAGAGGCCGATGAATTCCGACCGTTCCAGCACCCGAAACGACGCGCCATCGACGCGGGAGGCCTGGCGGTTCAATTCTGCGCGCCTTGCGCCGCTGTCATAGAGCGTCTGCGAAACGGTCAGGTCGGTTTCTGCCGGATAAAGCGCGTCGTCCTCTATCGAGAGTGCGCGCCGTGACGAATTGTCGAGACGGCGAGCGCCAGCCGACGCCTGCAGGTCGACGCTGGGCAAATAGAGGCCCTTTGCCTGACGCAATTCGAACTCGATCGCTTCGCGATTTTCTATCGCCTGACCGATCTCCGGATTGGATTCGACTGCTACCGCCACGGCCTCCTTGAGCGTGAGGGCGTTCGCCCCCCCGCAAGTCAGCATCGTAGCCGCCATCAAAAGACCAAGGCGCTTGCCTATGGCCGACATGCCAGTTCTGTTCATTTAGCCCACCCGTTTCCCCAACGCCTTCCTCAAGGCGCTTAAGCGGGCCAACCCCAGGCCCACCATTGCCGAATTACCCGATATATTCAGAAAATACGTGAGCGAATATTAATTTAGATGACTCTAAATGGGTTTTCCCCGTCATGAGCAGTGACATGTAGCAAAAATAACACATAGCAGCGGGGTCGATCGGGGCGGGAGAATGCCGATCGGCTGCGACGAAAAATGCCTTGGTTGGAGCGGTGAGGGCACTTTTTGAAAAAGCCGCGCAATGGTTCCCAATAGTTGGAGGCGCTTGCCCGGGCCGAGACGTGGCGCTGTTGCCGAACGGGGACACCGGGCGCGGACTATAAAACGGATGTAGCCTCCGATAAGTGCCGATAACGCGTCAATGGAGTGCTGCCCATCCAGTCACAAGAATAAGGGCAAGCGTAACCAGCGCTCCCGAAACGTACAGAACTGTCCTGACGCTACCTCCCTTTGCGGCGTTTCCGCCACGTAGGTAGATTCCCAGATGAATCAGGCGTATCGCCAGGTGCAGCCCTACAAGGGTCGCCAAAGTGGTCGGTCCAACACCAACCATCATCGCCAGCACCGCGGGCACGACAAAGGGCGCCAGCGCCTCAACCGAGTTCATGTGGACGCGGTCGATCCTGTAGAGCGGGTTGTGGTCGTCCGCCGGGACTACCGGTCCTGAAAGTACCCCTGCAAATCCCTTGGACGAACCGGAATAGACTGCCAACACCACTGACAGCAAACAAAGCGTAAGCACGCCGAGGATGCTTAACCAATAGGCTTCCATGTTGTCTCTGCTCCTGGAATCTCAGTGGGCGATAAGGTGCTTGCGAGTCATACCCCATGAACTGCAACGCGATTTTCAGGCTGCCCGATGGTTGAACAGCCCGTGGAACCGTTGCAGGTAGAGCGGCCAGCCCTGATCGCTATCAACTGCACCCCTCACGCCCTCCCAGCCTTCCCCATGGCGCTCGAAATGCCGGTGCTCGATCTCAACCCGGGTTCTGTTCTCGGTCTCGGCCGTGAACCGGACCTCCCATTCGCTCGTCTTGTTCGGGTCGGTCTCGATCTGCCACCGAGGGCTGATGTCCCAGCTCAGAACCAGCCGGCTGGGCGGATCGTAAGCCAACACACGAGCCCAGCGGCACTCGCTGCCATCCACACCTCGGTCGTAAACGTGCCCTCCGACCCGGGGGTCGAAGATCGTTTCTGCGATCGGAACGGCAAGAAGATTGTGCTCTGGAGGTTTGAATCTCCCGAAATCCTCGGTGAAAACCTTGAAGGCACGCGCAATGGATGCCTCGACGACGACGAAATGCCTTACGGGCGCGAGTGCAGGATCCTTACTCATGCTTGGTCCTTTTTTGGATACTCGACGGCTGATTTGTAGCCCGCCAGGGTCTTGCTCCAGAACTGGTCCATTTCCGCGCGCAGGCCTGCCAGCCCATCCTGATCGATACGGTATATGCGTTCCTTGCCCGAGCGCGTGTCGGCCACAAGCCCGGCAGCCTTGAGTATCTTCAAGTGTTGAGAGACAGCCGGCCGGGTTACAGGCAGGGCACGAGCAAGTCCGCTGACCGAACAGGGCTGTTCGACCAACAGTTCGAAGATCGTGCGCCTTGTCGGATCTCCGAGCGCTGTCCAGTAGTTCGCGTTAGTCACCACTAACGCGAACTTAATTCGATGGTCGCGACCTGTCAATATCGGGAGTCAATGATGCGTCGTCCAAGGCCCCATCCGGCTCCGCGGGATTAAAGGGAAACCATTCAGCGACCTGCGCTCTCTCGTGGCATGAATCATGCGGCCGTCGCAGGGAGTGTCAGTTGCGCTTTGACGGTATCGGCATAGCCAATTGCATTTTTTGAATTGGCCTCTGCCGACCTGCCTTGGCATTTATCGAAGCAGTCGGTTGATGCTGGGATCGAGGATGGCCAAAGTGGCGCAAGTCTATTGCAATCGGCGTTACATGCCCGAAGACGAGGCGCGCATCGGTTTCTTCGATCGGGGATTCCTCTTTGCAGACGCGGTCTACGAGGTGACCGCCGTGATAGGCGGCAGGCTGATAGACAATGATTTCCATCTCAATCGTCTCCAGCGGTCGCTTGCCGAGATCTGTATTCCCATGCCCGTGACGCTGCCTGAGATAGAAGCCATTCAATTGGAACTGATCTCGCTCAACGGATTGGATGAAGGAACGGTCTATCTCCAGATTTCGCGCGGCGAAGCCAAGCGCAATTTCCTGTTTCCCGATGATCTTGAGCCTACCATGGTCGCCTTCACAAGCGCCCGCAAACTCGTAGGAACCAAGGCTCAGACCGAAGGCGTCGCCGTCGACCTAGCGCCTGACCCGCGCTGGGCACGGCGCGACATAAAGACCGTCATGCTGCTGGGGCAGGTTCTGGCAAAGCATGCTGCAAGCGAGAAAGGCTTCGATGATGTCTGGTTTGTCGAGGGTGGACAGGTGACCGAGGGCGCGTCGGCGACGGCTTTCATCGTTACGCACGACGGCCGTGTCATCACTCGCGCCAATTCTCAAGCCATCCTGCCCGGCTGTACGCGGCGAGCAGTGGCGCGTCTGTGTGAAGACCAGGGCATTTTGTTTGAAGAGCGTGCGTTCTCGCCAGAGGAGGCGTTTTCGGCGGCGGAAGCGTTCCTTACCTCTGCCTCGAGCCTGGTCACCCCCGTCATCCGTATTGCCGGCCACAGGATCGGAAACGGCCAACCTGGTCCATTGACACGTCGCCTGCAGGAAATTTACGTCCAGACAGCTTTTGCAGAGATGAACGGGCATGCGGCCGGACGAGCGGCCCTTGCTTGATGAGCGGGATGTGAGCATGGGTGCCGCACGGCGTTTAGGCCTTGGCATGGGGCGGCTGCCGCCCGGCCCGAACAATGCGATCACGGACGTGCCGGGTGTCCTGGTCGGCCACAAGACGATCATCGCCAACGGACTGGCGACAGGCGTCACCGCGGTCTTGCCCCATGGCGGCGACCTGTTCAGATCCAAGGTCAGGGCCGCGGTCGATATCATCAACGGTTTCGGCAAGTCTGTCGGGCTCATGCAATTGGCCGAACTGTGCACGATCGAAACGCCGATCCTTCTGACCAACACGTTTTCGGTCGCGCCATGTGCAGAGGCGCTGATCAAGCGTGCCATTGCCGCCAACCCGGAGATCGGCCGCAAGACCAGCACGGTCAACCCCGTCGTTTGCGAATGCAACGACGGCGGCATCAATGATATTCAGGCAATGGCGGTCAGCCGGCATGACGCCGAAGCGGCGCTGGATGCCGCGAGCGCCGGTCCGGTCGAACAGGGCAGCATCGGCGCCGGCACCGGAATGACGTCGTTTGGGTTCAAGGCGGGTATCGGCAGCGCATCCAGGTCTGTCGAGATCGGGTCTCGCGCCTTCACGCTTGGCGCTCTGGTGTTGTCCAACTTCGGCAGGGCAGGGGATCTTGTCCTCCCGGATGGCCGCAGAGCCGATCCCAAAGGGCTCGGCGAGCCTGAAAGCGGGTCGATCATCATCATTCTCGGCACGGATATTCCTCTTGACGACCGGCAATTGAACCGTGCCGCCAGCCGGGCCGGCGCCGGCATTGCCCGTCTCGGTTCGTATTGGGGACACGGCAGTGGCGATATCGCCATCGCCTTCACGACCGCCGATCCTCTGCCGCACGTCTCCCCTTCACCGTTCAGTTCGATTTCGCGTGTCGATGACAGATACATCGACCTCGTTTTCGAAGCGGTTGTGGAAACCACGGTCGAGGCCGTTCTGAATGCCCTGTGCGCCGCGCAAAGCGTGGTTGGACGAAATGGACGCAGGATTCCGGCGTTGACCGAATGGCTGAAGGAGCCCCTTTGAGCATGAAGATTTTCATTTCGGCCGATATCGAAGGCACCGCGGGCATTCAATCCTGGGACGAGGCGGAAAGAACGCATGCCGACCATAGGGAATTCCGCGAACTGATGACCGGGGAGGTCCTGGCCGCCTGCGAAGGAGCGCGAGCCGCTGGCGCAACTGAAATCATGATCAAGGATGCGCATGACAGCGGGCGCAACCTTATTCTCGAACGCATGCCGCCCTTTGCGCGCATAGTGAGGGGCTGGTCGGGACATCCGGACGCAATGATGTTCGGGATCGATGAAAGCTTCGATGCCGCGCTCTATACCGGCTACCATTCCAAGGCCGGCGTCGAGGACAACCCGCTCGCACACACATCGACATTGCGCATATCGCGGCTGATCCTGAATGGCGAAACAGCGTCCGAATTCACATTGAATGCGTTGTGCGCCGCGCGCTATGGCGTGCGCTCGGTATTTCTTTCCGGCGACGAAGGCATTTGCGCGGACGCCAGAGCCCTCGTCCCGGGGATAGCCACTGTCGAAACCCTCAAAGGCGCCGGCGCGGCCACCATCTCCCTGGCGCCTGCGGCGGCGCGCGGCGCAATATGCGAGGGCGTTGAAAGGGCGTTGCGCGACACGGCGCGGCAGGCTTTGCCGCCAATGCCGGAAAGGGTCGAGATCATCATCGAATTCAGCAACCCCGTCGATGCCTATCGCGCCTCCTGGTATCCCGGAGTGCGCCGGCACGGGCCACGTGCCGTCGCCTTTGCATCGAACGACTATTTCGAGGTGCTGCGCGCCTTCCGTTTCATGAAGAGCTGAAGGTCGCTGTGCCCGCGGGCTTCAACGTTTGCGCCAGCGCCTTGGAGGATTGCCAAAGAGCCTCCACCATGGTGCTTCGAGTCTTCTCCGAGCTGCGATACAATCGTATCTCGAGATCGAGCGTCCATGTGCTGTCATTCGAACAGATGACAAGGGCTCCATTGGAGATGTCGTTCTCGACGAGGCTTTCTGGCAGCCAGCAGATGCCCGCGCCGGTCAGGGCAAGTTCCTTGAGCCCGGCGCTTATTGTGCTTTCATGCACTGTTTGACGCCGGAACGGCGAGTGCTTCGAGAAGAGTTTTCCGAGGGCAACGCCAAAGAAAGAGCTGTAACCGTAGCCGAGATAAGGCAGAGCGAGCTTTGCCGTTTCCGGACTGTCCAGAATGCCCGCCGCGGGCACGGTCGACTTGTCGAAGCGCAGTTCCGGCGCCGCGACCGGGATGAGCCGATCCGATCCGATAGCCAGATGAGAAAACTTGTCGCGATCCAGGTGAAACGGCACTTCACGGTGCGCATAGGTCAGGAAGAAGTCGGTTTCGCCATCGGTCAGTGCGGCCAGGTTCGCCTCGATGCCACCTCTGTCAGCCATGAAGGACGTGCCGAAGGTGCGAGTGTTCCGCTGCACCTCCCGCAGCCAAACCGGAAAGAACGTGATGGTCAATGTGTGAAGGGCCGCAAAGCGGACAAGCCCCTGTTCCGCAGGCGGGCGTAGAGACTCGCGCACCGAATAGAACATCCTGATGGCGTCCTGCGCCATTGGAAGAAAATTGCGCCCGGCCGATGTCAGTTCGGCCGGCATGGTGGCACGACTGATGAGCGGTGCTCCGAGCCACGTCTCAAGTTGCTTGATGCGCCGACTGAAGGCCGATTGGGTGACATTGCGGATTTCGGCTGCCCGCGAAAAGCTCGATGTTTCTGCAAGCGTCACGAAATCTTCGAGCCATTTGATTTCCACGCGGCCTCTCCTCCACTGCGTTCGAGCACTGATCGAACCGCAATGGGGAACATATTTCATTATAATTGCTATGTTATGCAAATTTTGCATGCTCGATTGCGAAAACCGAATTGGCCTTGTGATCGCTGACGCCCCAACGTCCGCAAAACGAAAAAGCTGGCAACTGGGGCCGGTGGCAGGGGAAACGTGAAGTCGAGCGCGGGAGAAGAATCTGACCGTGCGCGAAACGGAATGCCACTCAAGTTAAATCTATGTCGGCGGCGGCCGTGAACGCCGGAGAGAAGAAAAGGCAGCATGAATTCGCAGAACCAAGCCGATCTCGTTTTGCATGGCGGCAAGATTTGGACCGGTTACGGAAATCCGATCGCGGAGGCGATTGCGGTCTTGGGCAACCAGGTCGTGGCCAGTGGCTCCAACGCCGCTATCAAGCCCCTGATCGGAAAGGGCACGAGCGTCGTGGATCTGGCCGGGCGCTTCGCAATGCCCGGTCTGAACGATGCGCACCTGCATCTGATCTCGACGGGACTCCTGCGTGGCAAGGTCGATGCGACGCCCGATGCCGCGCCGACCCGCGGCGCGCTGATGGCTGCGTTGCAGGCGCGGGCCGCCGAAACGCCCAAAGGCGCATGGGTGACCGCGCGCGGTTTTGACCAGACCCGCTATCCCGACGGTTTGATGCCCACCGCGAAGGAGCTGGATGCAGCCCTGCCCGATCACCCGGTTTCCGTCACGCGCGCCTGCGGCCATATCACTGTCGCGAATTCGCGGGCGCTGGCGCTGGCGGGGATCGACATCGACACGCCCGATCCGGATGGCGGCCTCATCGGCCGCGAAGCCGGACAACTGACCGGATTGCTGGCGGAGAACGCCCAGAACCTCGTCTACGATGTCCAGCCCACGCCCTCGCTTCCCGAGATCATCGACGCCATCGAGGCGGGCGGCCGGCACTTGCTACAATTCGGCATAACCTCCTGCATGGACGCGGCTGTCGGCCAGATCGACGGAATGACCGAGATCGAAGCGTATCGGCAGGCCGAGCGCGGCGGCCGGCTGCCGGTCCGGGTCTGGGCGACGCTCCTGGGCGATCCCGGTTCGTCCATCGTCGAGCCCTGTCATGCCGAGGGTCTCGTCACCGGTGTCGGCAGCGACATGTTCCGCATCGGAGGCGTGAAGGTGTTCACGGACGGTTCGGCCGGCGGACGCACGGCCTGGATGCGCCAGCCATATATTGGCCAGCCCGACAATTTCGGTGTCCGGATGCTGCCGGACACCCGCTTGTTTGAACTGGTCGACCGCTATACGGCAATGGGCTACACCATGGTCTGTCATGGCATTGGCGACGCCGCCATCGACCAGCTCGTGCGCGCTTATGAACGTGTGCGCGCCGCCAGGCCGGATCACAAGCACCTGCACCGGATCGAGCATTGCGGCTATGTCGATGACGCCATCAATCAGCGGATGTTGAAAGCAGGCATCTTGCCCGCACCGCAGCAGGCTTTCATCTACGATTTCGGCGACGCCTATGTCTCGGTTCTTGGGCCGGAGCGCGGCTTGCGCTCTTATCCGATCGGAACCTGGGATCGTCTGGGCATGAAGCCATCCACCGGCAGCGACTCGCCGGTTTGTTCGCCCAATCCCTTCCCCGATCTCTACGCCATGCTGACGCGCAAGACGCACAAGGGCACGGTAATGGACGCTTCCGAGATACTGACGCCCGAACAGGCGTTGCGCGCCTACACCGAACATGGTGCTTACTCCCAGGGCGCGGAAACGGTGAAAGGCCGGCTGGAGCCTGGAATGCTCGCGGACATCGCCGTCTTCTCCAATGACCTCCTGGCGGCCGCACCGGAGACAATCCTGCGTGAAACGCGCTGTGAGATGACAATTCTGGACGGGCGCATCGTCTATGAAGGAAACTGAGGCGGGATGCCGGTTGGGCCCGCCTCTGACAGGAAATCAACAACGAACCACAGGGAGGAATTGAGGGATGTTGAACAGACTTGGCTTGATCGCGGCGCTTGCGCTTGGAACGGCGACCGCCGCGCTGGCGCAGGACGCCACACCGAAGGATGGGGGGAAATTGGTGTTTACCGCACCTTATGGCAACTCCATCACATCGCTGGACATCACGGCGACACCGCATACGCAAGACGAGATCGTGGCCAAAGCGATCAACCGCTCCCTCTACAAATGGAACCCGGAAAGCGGCAAGCCTGAGCTCGACCTCGCCGAAACGGTAGAGAAGTCGGCCGACGGCAAGACCTATACCTACAAGCTCCGGGAAGCGACCTTTCACAATGGCGACAAGCTCGACGCCGATGACGTGATCTGGTCCTACAACCGTCTGGCCGATCCCAAGAAGGCGCTGCCGGGCGCCGAGCAGATGCTGCAGATCGCCGGCGTCGCCGAATTTCAGGCAGGCAAGGCCGATCATATTTCCGGGTTGAAGAAGATCGACGACAGGACCATCGAAATCACTTTCATCAACCTGGCCGATCCGGGCTGGAACCTGATGTCGAACTATGCGCCGATCTACTCCAAGGACTATCCGGAAGATCAGCTCGCCTCCAAGCCGAACGGCCTTGGCCCGTTCAAGCTCGCCAATTACGTCGCGGGCTCGAAGGTCGAACTGGAGAAGTTCGACGGCTATTATGAGAAGGGCAAGCCGCATCTCGACAAGCTCGACATCATGCTGATGGGCGAAGCTTCGGCTCGCGACGTCGCCTTCCGCAACGCGGAGATCGATACCAACGTTCTCGGCCCTGTGCAGTATGAGGCCTACAGCCAGGATCCGGCGCTGAAGGATCACATCCTTGAGGTGGCCGAAGTCTACACCCGCAATATCGGCTTCAATCCGAAGGTCGAGGCATTCAAGGACAAGCGCGTCCGGCAGGCGATCAATTATGCGATCAACAAGGACCTGATTGTCGAGAAGCTCTTGAAGAACAAGGCTTATCCCGCGGTCTCCTGGCTGCCGATTTCATCGCCGGCCTTCGACAAGGACGCCAAGCCCTATGCCTATGATCCGGAAAAGGCCAAGGAACTGCTGAAGGAGGCAGGGTTCGAGGCCGGCCTGAAGTTCTCGGTCACCGCGACCTCGAACGAAAGCTGGGGCCTGCCGATCGTCGAGGCGATCATCCCGATGCTGGCCAAGGTGGGCGTCACCGTGACGACCGACCCGGTGGAAAGCTCGGTCCTGTCCGACAAGATCCTGTCCGACAATTTTGATGCCTTTATCTGGTCGAACTCGTCGGGCCCGGATCCGCTGAAATATCTGAATTGCTTCTATTCGAAGACGTCGCAAACCGCCTGCAACTACGTCAAGTTCAACAACGCCGACTTCGACAAGCTGATCGAGCAGGCAGGCAACGAAACCGATCCGGCCAAGCAGAACGATCTGCTGAGGCAAGCCAACAACCTGCTGCAGGACGAGGCTCCGGTCTGGTTCTTCAATTACAACAAGGCCGTCATGGCCTACCAGCCATGGGTCCACGGGCTGAAGCCGAACGGCGCGGAACTGGCGATCCAGGATTACGAGGACATCTGGATCGACGACAGCGCACCCGCATCACGCAAGTAGCGCGATGGCATGGCTGGCGGGCGGGACCGGTTTGTACGGCCCCGCCCGCCGCATGGCGCCCACTCCCGCCCGGCGCATGGCGCCCAGTTGTTGAAAGGCAGGATTCGCGGATGTCGCGCTTCATCTTTCGTCGCACGCTGCAGATGATCCCGACCCTGCTGGCGGTCGTGCTGATCATTTTCGTGATCTTCAGCGTCGTCCCCGGCAGCTTCATATCGAGCCTGATGTCGGAGGGGCGCAACGCCACGAATGCCGATGTGATGGCGCATCTGAACGAGCAGTTCGGGCTGGACAAGCCTCTGCCGGTCCGCCTGTGGGACTATCTGTGGGGGCTGGCGCATTTCGACCTTGGAATTTCCTACCGCACCCGCGAACCGGTGTGGAACGTGATCGAGCCGCGGCTCTGGCCTTCGATCAAACTGGCGCTGGCGGCGATGGGCTTTGCCGCGGCAGTCGGTATTCCTCTGGGATTTCTGGCCGCGCTGAAGCCCGGCAGCGTGTTGGACACCGGCACGATGATGCTGGCGGTTTCCGGCCTGTCGGTTCCCGAATTCTGGCTAGGCTTGCTGCTAATGTACGTCTTTGCGCTGCAGCTCGGCCTGCTGCCGAGCTTCGGCTACCAGCCCGGCGGCATCCGCTACATCATATTGCCTGCCATCGCCCTCGGCGTATCGCCGATGGCGCTCTTGGCGCGAACCACCCGCGCGGGCGTTCTGGACGTGATGAACGCGGATTTCGTGCGCACGGCGCGAGCCAAAGGGTTGACCGAACCGCGTCTGGTGCGCAGTCACGTTACCCGCAACGTGCTGGTGTTGATCCTGACCACGCTTGGCCTTCAGATCGGTTCGCTCATGGGGCAGGCGATCGTGATCGAGAAACTGTTTTCCTGGCCAGGGATCGGGTCGCTTCTGGTAGACAGCGTGTCGGCACGCGACATTCCCGTGGTTCAAGGCACGGTCATCGTGATCGTGTTGTGGTTCCTTGTCATCAACATGCTGGTCGATATCGCCTATGCCATGATCGACCCGCGCATCAAGGTGGCCTGATCCATGCGGTTGCGTTTCAATTTCGCCCTTGGGCTGGCGCTGGCGTTGCTCGTGGTCGCCGCAGCCGTCAGCGCCGGCTGGATTGCCCCGTACAACCCGATATTCGACGCCGACCTGATGAATTCTGAAATGCCACCAAGCTGGGACCATCTTTTGGGCACGGACGGGCAGGGTCGCGACGTCTTTTCCCGTATCCTCTACGGCGCCAGGGTGTCGCTGACCGTCGGCCTCGTTTCGCAGTTGATCAACTCGTGCATCGGTATGGCGCTCGGGGTTTCGGCCGGTTATTTCGGAGGCTGGTGGGACGATCTGGTGAACGGGCTGACCAACGTCATGCTGGCGATCCCGTCCCTGGTGTTCGCGCTCGCCATCATGGCGGTGTTGGGACCCGGCTTGCCAAGCCTCCTGATCGCATTGGGCCTGACCAACTGGTCCTGGACCTGCCGCATCGCCCGCAGCTCCACCTTGTCGCTCAAGAATCAGGGCTTCGTGCAGGCCGCCAGGGCGGCCGGCTTCAGCGACGCCAACATCATGCGCACGCAGATACTGCCGAATATCGTCGGTCCGGTGCTGGTCATCGCGACACTTGGCATCGGCGGCGCGGTTCTGGCGGAAGCTGCACTGTCTTTCCTCGGCGTCGGCATCCGGCCGCCGCAGCCGAGCTGGGGCAACATGCTGACCGATGCGCGCGAACTGATCCGCACCGCCCCCTGGGCCTCGCTGTTCCCCGGCATCGCAATCTTCGCCACGGTCCTTGGCTTCAACCTGCTCGGTGACGGGCTGCGCGACATGCTGGATCCGCATATGAGGATCAGGCAGGCATGAGCGGCATTCTTCCCGACCCTGTTCTGTCCGTCCGCGACCTGCGCATCGGCGTCGGCAAGCGGAACGAAATCCTTCACGGCGTGTCTTTCGATATCCTGCCTGGGGAAACTTACGGACTTGTCGGCGAATCCGGCTCGGGCAAAAGCATCACCGGCCTTTCGGTGATGGGGTTGCTTAAGCGTCCGCTGGAGGTGACCGGCGGCTCGATCTTCTTCCGGAGCCAGGACGTGTTGAAGCTTGGCAGCCGCGCCAGGCGCCGTCTGCGCGGCGACCGTATGGCGATGGTGTTTCAAGAGCCCATGACGGCGCTCAATCCGCTGATGGCAATTGGTCGGCAGATCGCGGAAATGTTCGTCGTCCACAGGGGCTTCGGATGGTCGGATGCGCGCAGGAAAGCCGTCGAGGCGCTGGAAAGCGTTCGGGTGCCGGCGCCCGAGGAACGCGCCCTGTCCTATCCCCATCAACTGTCGGGAGGGATGCGTCAGCGCGTCATGGTTGCCATTGCGCTGGCCTGCCGTCCCGACCTGCTGATTGCGGACGAGCCGACCACCGCACTTGATGTGACGGTCCAGGCAGGCGTCCTGGAATTGCTTGCCGAACTTTGCACGGCTGAAGGAACGGCCGTGCTGCTGGTCAGTCACGATCTGGGCGTGATCGCCAATATGTGCCGGCGCGTCGGGGTCATGGACCGGGGGCGGCTCGTCGAGGAACAGGACACCAAGGCTCTGTTCGAAAATCCGCTGCATCCCTATACCCGCGGCCTGCTCGCGGCGCGCCCCCGCCTGGGGTCGCGAACGCTGGTTGGACGCGCCCGCCTGACCGAACTGGACCAGGTCGTGACCAGCGAGGAGCGTGGACATGACGCACCGACGCTGACCACGCCGCGCGGCTTTGGTCAAGAGGCGACCGCATGAACCAGCCTCTTCTGGAAATCCGCGACCTCAACGTCCATTTCCCGCTGCCGCGGCGCTCACCGTTGGGCCCAAAGCGGACGCTTCGTGCCGTTCAGGGCGTGAACCTGACCCTGAACGAGGGAGAGTGCCTGTCCATCGTCGGTGAATCCGGCTGCGGAAAATCCACCACCGCGCTGACCGTGATGGGCCTGCAGGAGCCCACTTCGGGAAAAATCCTGTTCCAGGGCAAGCCGTTGGCAGGCCCTGGCGCTCCCGCCCGCAAGGAGCGCGCGCGCATCGCTCAGATGGTGTTTCAGGACCCGTATGCGTCGCTGAATCCGCGTCAGACCATCGGCCGCATGCTGTCCTCGCAGCTTGCCCTGCATGGAATCGCCAAGGGAAGCGAGGCCAGCCACCGCGTCGCCGAGATGCTGACCCGCGTCGGCCTGACACCCGATCACGCCAACCGTTATCCGCATGAATTCTCCGGTGGGCAACGCCAGCGGATCGGCATCGCGCGGGCGTTGATGCTCGATCCGAAGATCCTGGTGCTGGACGAGCCGGTGTCGGCGTTGGACGTGTCCATCCAGGCGCAGATCATCAACCTGCTGATGGACCTGCAGGAAACGCTGGGCTTGAGCTACATCATGATCTCCCATGATCTGAGCGTGGTCGAGCATGTCAGCGACCGGGTTGCCGTCATGTATTTCGGCCGCGTGGTGGAAGAGGGTGACTGGCATTCGATTTTCAGCCGCCCGACGCATCCCTACACGCGTCGCCTGATCGGTTCGGTTCCCGATCCCGATGCGATCCTGACCGGGGCACGCACCTTGCCGGATGCCGCCTTCGTTCCAGACGCCGCCCGCTTTTCGCCCGACATTTCGCGCCGTCCGGACCCCGACGAAGAACCCGAGCCAAGCGAGCTTGTCGAGATCGACCGCGGTCATCGCGTGCGTCTAGCGCAATAGGAATTGCCCATGACCTTCAATGTCCTTACCTGCGAATTCATGCACGAGAGCAATACGTTCTCGCGCTTCCGTACCGACTTGCCGCAGTTTCAGGTGGACACGCTTCTCCTTGGCGATGACGCGATCCGCGCCCGGCGCAACGCCAATACCGAACTTGCCGGATTCATGGATGTGGCGGAACCGGCGGGCTGGAATGTGATCCACGCGATTTCGGCACATGCCGTGCCCGGGGGGCGCGTGACGAAAGCCGCCTATGACCACATCGCCGGTATTATCCTGGAAGCAGCGCGTTCGAACAAGAGCCGACTCGACGGAGTGCTGCTTGGACTTCATGGCTCGATGGTGCCTGAGTTTTGCCCGGACGGGGAAGGACATCTGCTAGGCCTTCTGCGGGCCGAACTTGGAGCGGACATTCCTGTCGCGGTAACGCTCGATCTTCATGCGATGGTGTCGGAAGACATGGTCCGGGACGCGCAGATCCTTGTCTCCTACAAGACCTATCCGCATGTGGATATGCGCGAAATCGGCGCGCATGCCGCCCGTATCCTGGATCGCGCAATGAGGGGTGAAATCGCGCCCCGGACTGTCAGGGCGCATGTGCCGATGCTGGACGAAGCGAATTCCGGCCGCACCGACATTCCCGAGACGCTGGCCCTTTATGACCGCGCCCGCGAGGCCGAGGCCGAGGGCTTGCTCGCGGTTTCCGTCAATGCAGCCTTCACGGGCGCCGACGTGTCCTGCGTCGGTCCCACCGTGCTCGCAACCTATGACAGCCGTGATCCCGGCGCGAAGGCAGCCGCCATGCGTGTGACAGAGGAACTTGCGGACAGGATCTGGCAGGGCCGGACCAAGAAGCGCAATGTTTTCATCGAGGTCGACCAGGCTGCTGCCGAGGCGCATGCCTGGCGCGGCGACAAGCCACTGGTCATTGCCGATTATGCCGACAATCCCGGCGCCGGTTCCTACGGCGACTCGACCGCGCTGTTGACGGGCCTGCTCGATGCGGGAGTGAGGGGTGCGGTACTCGCGCCGATGATCGATCCTCAAGCGGCAAATGAATTGCACCGTCACCGGCAAGGCGAAACCGTGACGGTGACGATTGGCGGCAAGGGCGACGCCAACTTCGGCGGCGGCCCGCTGACGGTGACGGGTGTGCTGACCAGGCTTTCGGACGGCACCTATGTCGGCGACGGACCGATTCAGGGCGGGCTCACCCATAGCTTCGGGCCCAGCGCCGTACTCGATGTCGACGGGATCGAAGTCCTGGTCGTTTCAGAAGCGCAGCAGATGGTCGACCTTCAGCAATTGCGGGCTTTCGGGATAGAACCGACGGCCCGCCGCGTGCTGGTCCTGAAATCGATGCAGCATTTCCGGGCGGCATTCGAGCCGATAGCGGGCAAGGTCATCGTCTGCGATGCGGGCGCGCTGGCAACGCCGCGGGCAGAACGGCGCCCCTATATCCACGCGCCGCGCCCGCTCTGGCCGCTCGACAAGGATTTCGAGCGCTTCGTTCGTCCCTTGGCCGACATACTCTAAACTACCAAAGCGGGCCAGTGCGGACGGCCCCTTCGATCTCCTCGCTGTATTTGTCGTCCATCTGCGCCACTTGGCGCCAGAACGCCTCCTTACCCTCCTCGGTAAGCCAGGGCTGGAGATAAAGCCGCATCTCTTCTTCGCGCAATTCGTGCTTCACAGCGGCACCGATATACGCGCGCAGGACTGCTTCATGGATATAGGCCGGTAGACCGGCAAAAACGTCTTGGTGCGTCTTGGCCGCCTGCACCAGCGCGGGAGGCCGGTCGATCCGCCAGTGATGGGAATGACGGCTTCATGATCCTGCTCCTCAGATGACCCCGCCATTCGCGCGGACGATCTGGCCGTTGATCCAGCCGCTGTCCGGCCCGACCAGCAGGGAGACGACGCGCGCGATGTCGTCGACCTCGCCCAGACGGCCGAGCGGGTTCATCTGTTTGATGCGGTCGAGCGTAGCCTGATCTTTGCCTTCGAGAAAAAGCTCGGTGGCCACCGGCCCCGGCGCAACCGCGTTGACCGTGATGGCGCGGGATCCCAACTCCTTCGCCAGGATGTGGGTGAGCGCTTCGACCGCGGCCTTGGTGGCCGCGTAAACGCCGTAGGTCGGCTGGTAGAGTCCGACGACGCTGGTCGAGAAGTTCACGATGCGGCCGCCGTCGCGCAGGCGCCTCGCCGCCTCGCGAAGGCCGTTGAACGTGCCCTTGAGGTTGATCGCGATGGTCTGATCGAAGGTCGCATCATCAAATTGAGCGACCGGCGCGAGCTTCATGATGCCGGCATTGTTCACCAGCACGTCGACGCCGCCATGGGCCGCTTCGGCGGAATCGAACATCCGTCTCACAGCTTGCGGGTCGCTGACATCGGCCTGGAAGGAGGTGGCTCGACCACCAGCCTTTTCGATTTCATCCACCAGCTTGGCGGCCGCGTCGGGGCTGCCTGCATAGTTGACGACGACCGTGAGGCCGTCGCTCGCCAGCCGGCGGGCGATGGCCGCTCCAATGCCGCGAGACGCTCCGGTGACGATCGCAACTTTGTTCGTTGAGGTGATCATTGTCGTTGTTCCTTTGACGTGTTGCTGCCATCAATCTTTCGCTCGATATTCCTGCGGGATCACGAAGACCTCGTCGGCGCGGGCGTAACCGCCGTCCTTGACCTCCTCGATCAGGACCATGGTGTGCCGCCGAGCGGCCTCGGAGAAATATTCCACGAGCATCGCCGTGGCCCGATGGACGATCTCTTCTTTCTGGGCCCGGTTCAGCGCCGCTTCGGGGACCTTGAAATTGACGAAGGGCATGATCTTCACTCCTGTCGATCTGATGACTTGAATGGTGTGAAGGTAGCTGTTTTTAAAACAAGCACTAGAAAGCCGATTTTAACATCACCATTTCAAAATCCATAACAATCGACTACGAGATGGTTATGGATCGCATCGACATCATGCGGCTCTTCGTCAGGATCGTCGAGCGCGGGAGCTTTGCTCAGGCCGCGCGGGACCTGCGGGTTCCGCGCCCAACCGCCACGCATGCGATCCAGCGTCTGGAAGCGGATCTCGGCGTTCGGCTCCTCGAACGGACAACCCGAAATGTGAGGCCGACGCTCGATGGCGCACGCTACCATGAGCGCTGCATCCGGCTCCTTGCGGACCTGGATGAGGTGGAGAGCGTCTTCAGGAATGCCGAACCCAAGGGTCCGCTTCGTGTGGATATGCAGGGGACCATCGCGCGGTTTTTCGTCATGCCCGTCTTGCCCGAGTTCATCACGCGCTATCCCGGCATCTCGCTCAGCCTCAGCGAAGGCGACCGGATGGTCGACCTCATCACTGAAGGCGTCGATTGCGTCGTGCGAGCCGGCGAACTGTCCGACTCGTCTCTGATCGGTCGCCGCATCACCGCATTCGAGCAACTCACCTTGGCGAGCCCAGCCTATCTCGAACGTCACGGCGTCCCTTCGACACCAGATGATCTCGGCGGCCATCGAATGGTTGCCTATACCGCCTCCGCGACAGGGCAGCCATACCCGCTGGAGTTCGAGAAGGACGGTGTGGCAAGTGAGGTTCCACTACCCTACGATATCGTCGTCCGAGGCGCCGAAATCTACACGGCCTCCGGCGTTGCCGGGCTCGGATTGATACAGGTCCCGCGCTATCGCGTGGAACATCAGATCGCCGCCGGACAGTTGGTTCCGATACTGGAAACCTTTCCACCCCCGGCGATACCCGTATCCGTGCTCTATCCCCAGAGCCGCCATCTGTCTTCGCGGATCAGGGTGTTCATCGATTGGCTGGCGGACGTCTTTCGCGCCCCTCGCGGCGCTGCCGGGCGTTCCTCTCAGAAGGGCTCGGTCGAGATATCAAGCTGAGGCAGTTCATCGTTGCACGGAAAGGCGGAACAGGTACGCCACGCTTCGGCACACCGTCTCATGGCCCGTCTCTATGCATGAATGTGAGATGCCTCTGGTGCATTCTCAGGCGAAGGCGTCTGGCGAGCAGAAGCGCCAGACCAAGCGCAAATACGATGCCGCCCGCCACCAGCGCCTGGGCCGCCAGAACCAGCACCGTCTGCTCTGTCGTCGAGCCTGCCCGCATCTGGCGCACATCGGCTGCCGTGACGCTGACTTGCGGGTTTCCGAAGCGCGCGGTCACATAGTTTGCAAGGGCCGCCACCTGGCCGTCGTCCAGCCAGCCGTCAAAGGCCGCCATCGATTTGCGGCCCGCGACGCCGCCTGCCTTGACGCCTTCAAGGATGGTCATGACGACATTCTCAGGCGAGGTTACGCCGAGAGTGCTGTTGTTGGTCAGTGATGGATAGGTGCCATCCGCCGATCCGTCTCCATTCAGGCCATGGCATCCCGAGCAGAGCGACCGGTAGAGATCGTCGCCCACCGCGACCCCGCTGCCCTCCACGCTGGTTTTCGTCCCGGCATCGCGGGCGGCTGCGGGCGGATTGGCCCACGCGAAGCGCGGCCGCGTCTCGTCTCCCGATTGGGCGGGCACGGTCCTGAGATAGGCGACGATGGCACGAATATCGTCGTCCGAAAGATATTGCAGACTGTTCATGACGGTTTCCGCCATCGGACCGCCCGCATACGCCTTTCCAGGCACGGCGCCGGTCTTGAGAAACCGAAACAGCTCCTCATCGCTCCAGCCCCCTATGCCCGCGATCTTGTCGCTGCTGATGTTGAACGCCTGCCAGATGCCGGCGCTGCCGCCGGCAAGCTTGCGGTCTTCATCCATGCCGAAAGTCGTATTCCTCGGCGTGTGGCAGGCGCCACAGTGGCCGAGCACCTCCACCAGGTAGGCGCCCCTGTTCCACGCGGCGGTTCTGCTTGGATTTGGCCCGAAGCCGCCGGCGTGGAAGTTGGCAAGTTTCCACAACCGGAGCGTCCAGCGCTGGTTGAATGGAAAGGGCAGGATGTTTGGCGGCCGCGGCTGAGAAATCGGCGCCTTCGTGAGGAGGTACGCTCGAATCGCGAGCACGTCCTCGCGGTTCATCCCGGCGAAGCTGTCATATGGCATGGCGGGATAGAGATCGGCCCCGTCGCGTCTGACGCCTTTCTGCACGGCTCGCACGAATTCGTCGGCGGAATAGCGCCCGATGCCTGTGTCGGGGTCCGGTGTGATGTTGGTGGAATAGACATCGCCGAACGGCGTTGGCACCCGATAGCCTCCGGCGAAAGGCCGGCTCGGATTGGACGTGTGGCAGCCGACGCAATCGGCGGCTCGGGCAAGATATTCGCCTTTCTGGATCTCGTTCGCCCGCAGCGGCGTGCCAGGCGCCAGCGACGCCATGACGGTCGCGACTACACGTAGGAGAACGGCGAGGAACGGAACGCTCGCAGCAGGCCACCGCAAACGCTGCCCATGGCGGATGACCGCTCGTCGGCTCCGCTGCACAGTCACAGTTCGCATCCGCTGAAGATCAATCCGGCCGCCATTTGCGCCAGCATGACGAGCGTGAACAGGGCCCCGATACCTACCGAAGTCCTGGCCAGAAACGCGCGCGTGCGCGCCTTTAGGGGCGGGCTCGTGCCGTGCCTTGGATCACGAACGGCGCGCCATGACCACAGGACGCCCAGCGCCGCGACGGCGGCGCCTGTCAGCGAGAACAGAACAGTGGGCCGAAACCCGGCGCTGCATTGCCAGTATGCGATTGAATAGTCGAGCTGCAGCGATACCGCCCACGCTGTTGGTCCGGTGACCAGGCCTGCCCAGGAAACGCCCGTGCGGATCGCCTGCATGTTACATCCTCGGGACCCAGTAGATTACGAGATAGAGCACGACCCATGAGACGACCACGAAGTCCCAGTAGAAGGCATTGTCCGACACGTCGCTGAAGTGGCGTCCGGTGTTGCCTTTCTTGGTGAACATGAGAACGGCGAGCACGATCGTGTCCCCGACATCGGTGAGGAGGTGTGTCGTGTGCAGGCCGAGCAGGAACCAGACGATCGACCCGTAGGCATTCTGGTCCCAGGAGATCCGGAGCGCAGGAAATTCCCAGATGCGCACGATCAGGGGAAGAATTCCGGCGATCGACATGACCACGATGCCGATGCGCACCTTCACAAGGTCCTGCCGCCGCGCCCAAAGATCGATCAGACGGTTGGGAACGGCGCTGGCAAGCAGAATGACCAATATTGCCGTGCCCGGCAGGAGATCGGGTGCTGGCGCTCCGATCGGCCAATGCCGCGCCTGCACAGCCAGGTAGAAATAGGTGCCGATCGCCAGGGCAAAACCGGTCGCTTCAAGGGCGATGAAGGCCACCGTTCCCCACCAGATCGGGCTCGCCGATCCAAAATCATAGGTGGGCAGGCGGCTGACGTCGACGGTTGGCCGGTGTCTCATTCTTCGTCCTCCGGCTCGCCTTTCGGCCAGAACCAGCAGATAAAGCCGATCGAGACCGGTATCGCGCCCCAGACCACCGCCCATGGCGTGTATATCGAGCCCAGAAACGCGCCGCCCACGGCAATGGCCGAGAGCAGCGGCCAGATCGAATTGTCGGCCGATGGCACCCGCAGCTGCGGCACCGCATCGGCGACCGTGCCGGCAAGCACCTCGCGCGCGTCGACGCGCAGGCCCTCGACGACCGGGAGTATGTCTGCTTCGGCCCAGAGCGGCTCGCGATGGGTCACCACCGGCAGGCGCGAAAAATCGTAGGAAGGCGGCGGCGACGTCGTTGCCCATTCCAGTGTGCTCGCCCCCCAGGGATTGTCTCCCGCGATGCGACCGTTGCGAAGGCTGAGCAGCACGTTCAGGACAAAAAGCGCGAAGCCGGCGAACACCACCAGCGACGAGATGCTGATGAACAGGTTCGTGCCGCCCCAGCCGCTCGCCGGCGGATAGGTGTAGACGCGCCGCGGCATGCCTTGCAGGCCAAGGATGTGCATCGGGAAGAAGGTGAGATTGAAGCCGATGAAGACAAGCCAGAAATTCCAGCGGCCGAGCCTCTCGGACAGCATGCGGCCAGTGATCTTGGGAAACCAGTAATAGACGGCGCCGAGCAGGGGGAATACGGCGCCCCCGACCAGCACATAGTGGAAATGCGCTACGACGAAATAGGTATCGTGCACCTGCAGGTCGAGCGGCACCGAGGCGACCATGACCCCGGTCAGCCCGCCGATCACGAAGGTGAAGATGAAGCCGAGCACGAAAAGCAGCGGCGTGGCAAAAATCGGCCGGCCGCCCCAGATCGTCGCGGTCCAGCAGAAGATCTGGATGCCGCTCGGAATGGCGATCATCATCGAGGAGGCGGTGAAGAAGCTCTCGCCGAGCTGCGGCAGGCCCGTGGCGAACATATGATGCACCCACAGACCGAAGGAAAGAAAGCCGATCGCAATCAGCGACAGCACGATGCCGAGATAGCCGAAGACCGGACGGCGCACGAAGGTCGGCAGGATTGCCGAGACGAAGCCGGTCGCGGGAATGAAGATGATATAGACCTCCGGGTGGCCGAAGAACCAGAACAGGTGCTGCCAGAGCAGTGCATCGCCCCCGGCCGCCGGATCAAAGAACCTGGTGCCGACCAGCCGGTCGAGGATCAGCATCGTGCTCGACACCATCACGGCGGGCATGGCGAACAATATGATGAAAGCCATGACAAGGACCGACCAGACATAGAGCGGGATGCGATCGAGCGACATGCCAGGGGCGCGCTGCTTGAACACAGTCGCGATGATCTCGACGGCGACCGCGAGTGCGGACACTTCGGTGTAGGTCACCATCTGCGCCCAGAAATCGGGACGCTTGCCGATCCCATATTCAGGTCCGGCGAGCGGCACGTAGGAAAACCAGCCGGCATCCGCGCCCGTGTCGAAAGCGAAGGCGATCCAGATCATCAAACCGCCTGAGAGATAGACCCAGTAGCTGAAGGCGTTGAGCCGCGGGAAGGCGACGTTTCGGGTGCCGATCATCAGCGGCACCAGGTAGATGGCGAACGCTTCCATGACCGGTACGGCGAACAGGAACATCATCGTCGTGCCATGCATGGTGAAGAGCTGGTTGTAGAGATCGGGGCCGATATGGCGTGCCTCCGGCGTGGCAAGCTGGAACCGCATGGCAAGTGCCGACAGGCCGGCAAGGGCGAGGAACAGGAAGGCCGTCACCATATAGCGCCGTCCGATCAGCTTGTGGTCGACCGTGACCAGCCAGCCATAGAGGCCTTTCGGCGTCCGCCAGGCATGCGCCAGACACTCGTGCAGTCTTGCCTCGTCGAGGCCGATGTCGCGGATGCCTTTCAGGGCCGCTTCCTGTCTTTGCCCGGCCGTCTTCCCGGCAACGCCACTCATTCAAGGCTTCCAAGATAGGCGACGACCGCATGAAGATCGTCGGCGCTGAGAGCAATGCGCGGCATCTTCGCGCCGGGCTTTAGAGATTGCGGATCGGCGATCCACGCGGCAAGTGCGCCGGGCGCCATGGCCAGCGTGTCGGCGGCCAATGCACGCCGGTTTGCGAGATGGGTAAGGTCGGGCCCGACCGTTCCCTTGGCCGGCGTGCCCCTGATCGTGTGGCAGAGCGCGCAACCGGTGGAAAGAAAAGCCTGCTGGCCGCGGCGTTCCTCCTCGCTGGCAGGCGCGATGGCGGCGGCGTCTTGCCTGGACCGCCATGCCTCGAACGCTTCGCGGCTTTCCGCGACGACGATGATGGCCATGTGGGCATGCTGGTAGCCGCAGAACTCGGCGCACTGGCCGCGATAGATACCGGGCCTGTCGGCAATGAGGGTGATCTCGCTTGGCCGGCCCGGAATGAGGTCCCGTTTGCCGGCGAGACTTGGCACCCAGAAGCTGTGAATGACATCGATCGAATCGAGCTCGACCTTGACTGGCTCGCCGACGGGAACGTGGATTTCGTTCGCCGTGACAATCGTCCGCGACCGATCATCGTTGGGATAGCGTATCTCCCACCACCATTGATGCCCTGTGATGCGGACGGTGAGCGTCTCCTTTCCGCCCAGCGAGGCAATGGATTTGCCTGCGAAGAAGCTCGTTATCGTCAGCGCGGAGAGAACCAGCACGGTCGCCGCGACGGCGCTTCCGACCGCGCGGCCAAACCTGTGCTCCTGATGGCTGTCGATGACCAGCGGCGGGGGTGCTGCTTGTGCCCGGCGCTGATGGAAGAGCGCCATTGCCAGGGCCAGCATGACGAGCAGCCAGGTGATGGTCGCCACCGCGCCAAAGGACCAGATGAGATCGAGAATCGCACGGGCATTCGCACCATGTGCGTGGAGCGCGGATTGCCAGCCGCTGCACCCGCTCAGGACCGTCGACACCAATGTAGACGCGGGGCCGGCCCGTTTCAGGATGCCTAGGAAGACGATTGCCGGACGCGGTTCGAGCTGGACGTGCAAAGGCGGACGCAACCGATGATCGCCGCCGTTGCCGGGAGCGGATGACGGGCCCGTGCATCTTGCCATGTAAAATCCACCATCGATGAAGGCGATAACGCGGATCGCTGTAAAAGGATGCTTGGCAACGGTGGCCGGCTTTTCTGCGCTGCGATTGGCGCCGGGCCGAGGCTTGCGCGCCGGGAGCGCAACCAAATGGCGGATATGCCCGTTTCTTCAGGCAAAGGCGCGGGACGCGCATCGGACGGGTCCGCGCCGCGAAAGTTTAGGAACTAGCCATGAGCAACACAGACAAAACGGCCGGCGGACATCGAAGCGTCGCAGGCAAGGACAATCGCAGCCAGGACGCGACGCGCAACGACCGCCGAGGCAGGGAAGAGACGCGGCAGGAACAGGCTACGGACAGCCATCCGGAAGAGGATCCGGCGGAGGGTTCTCGCCAAACGGTCGAGCGCGAGTTGGACAGGCTGGATCGGTCGGGGCGTAGCGCCTCGCAATCCACCGACCAGGCCCAGGTGGAACGCGCGCGTGAGAAACTGCGGGAGCAGGTCAGCGAACAGACGCAATTGCCTGGACGAGGCTCGGCCTGACAGCACCAGTAGATCGCCCAGGGTCGACTTTCTGTTTTTCTCGGCTATCAGACGGCACGCAGGTCGTGCCGCGCCTGCCGCTTTCCGCTTTCCCGAATCCAGAGAGCCGCCATGAGCAGCGCGGCCCCACCATAGACGGCGCCCACGCCATGGCGCCACGATCCCCGCGAGCGGTAAGGTGATGGAAGAGCCAGCGTCCAACCAGCGGCAGGGGCGCCATTGCCATAGCAGATGGAGGTCGAAAAGAGCGCGGTGAGGCTCATCGCCGGCACCTTCCGCGAACGTCGCTCTCCTCGTCGGCCCCGGGGCATATCATGTCGATGTTCAAGCCGATGCGGCTTCAGCGGCATCAACGGGCAAGCCGGGCGCTACGTTCCATTAGGCGGTTGGCTTCCACAGGAACAAAAAGCCTGAACGGGGGTTCCAGCCTCAATCTCAGAAACGGCACTTGGTCGGAACAATCGACATGAATTTCTCCTGTGTGGCCTCGTTGGACACGCCTCTCCAATGAGTGGACCAGCTGACAATGCCGACCAAAGCGAGAGGCAGCGAAAAAACGGCGGCATCACCCGGGCGCTCGGGCTCGGACTGATCACCGGGGCGGCCGACGACGACTGCTCGGCCATTGGCACCTATGCGAGTGCCGGAGCCCGGTTCGGGCCCGACCTTTTGTGGACGGCTCCCGTCACTCTCCCGATGATGTACATCGTCGTCTATCTCTCGTCCAAACTTGGCCAAGTCTCGGGCCGCGGTCTTTTCAAGGTCATTTCCGATTTCTATCCGCGTTGGCTGCTGTGGTCCGTGCTGGTGGGCGTGCTGATCGGCAACACGATCGAGGCAGCCGCCGATCTTGGCGCGATGTCGGCGGCTGTCGTGCTGTTCGTTCCGCTGCCTTCGAACTTGGTCGTCATTGTTGTTGCGATGATCATTTTTGCCTTGCAGGTGTTCGGATCCTACAAGCTGATCCGCAACATATTCCGATGGTTGGCGCTGGCCCTGCTTGCCTACGTGGTCTCCGCCGTGCTCGCCAAGCCGGACGTGGTCTCTGTGCTGCGCGGCACCTTGCTGCCGAAAATCGAGTTCAGCCGCGAATATCTGTCCATCATCGTCGCCATCGTCGGCACGACGCTGTCCGCCTATCTCTACACCTGGCAGTCCAACCAGGAGGTGGAGGAGGAGATCGCCAAGGGCAGAACGAGCCTCGAAGAGCGCAAGGGAGCCACCGAGGGTGAACTCCGCCGGTCCCGGCGCGATATCCTGATCGGCATGATCTTTTCCAATCTGATCATGTATTTCATCATCCTTTCTACCGGATCGACGCTGTACGAGGCAGGGCAGACCCAGATCGAAACGGCGGCGCAGGCGGCCGAAGCGCTGCGGCCGCTTGCCGGTGACGCGGCGGGAATTCTCTTTGCGGCCGGGGTGATCGGCGTCGGCTTCCTGGCGGTGCCGGTCATGACGGCGGGCGCCGCTTTCGATTTCGCGCAGGCCATGGGATGGAAGAATGGCTTGAACGCCAAGCCCCGACACGCGCCCAAATTCTACATCGCCACGGGAGTGATCACCCTGGTGGCGGTGGGTCTCAATTTCTTTGGCTTCAACCCGATGAAAGCCTTGGTCTGGTCCGGCATCGTGCAGGGTTTTTCAACGCCACCTCTGCTGCTTCTCATGCTCATCATGACCAACAATCGCAAGATCATGGGCGACAAGGTCAACAGCAGGGCCACCAACATTCTGGGCGGCGTGACGACCATAGCGGTCTTTGCGGCGTCCGCGGGACTGGTGGCGACCTGGTTCATGTAGTTCGCCGGCGCGGAAAGGACGTTCAGGCCCAGTGGAACATCCACGGTCAACTCTCGTTGAAGTTCGTATGAGAGAAAGGGCTGTCCATGTCAAAGTTCCAAGCCGCCACTCAAGAGCATTTAGAGCAACTGAGACTCGAGGCTTCGGCTCGTTTCGCCCCGATGATGCTGCATGAGGCATTGTTGCGTCTTTCCCGGGCCTGCGGGGATGATAGCCTTGCCCGGTTCGAGAAAGCCATGGTCGATCAGATCGAGGCGACCAAGGACGATCGGGCCGATTTCGAGGCGATCAAGGAATTCGCGATCGAACAGCTTTATGGCTGGATCAGGGACGTGAACGAATCGCCGGATAAGAAGCAACCGCTGGAAAAGATAGAGGACCGCAGAACCCCCGGCCGCTCGGAAGAGCCGCAAACGCTGGAGGATCAGCTGCAGGCCGGTCTGGAAGATTCCTTTCCCGCAAGCGACCCGCCAGCGGTGGTGTCCACCTCCATTCCAGGCGGAGCCAAGAAGCTGGTCGGAACCGACGAAGTGCTGAGAAAACAGCGGGAGGCCAAGGAGCAACACCGCCCATAACCCGCACCACTGGAATCCGGCTGGCCGAACCGCCGCTCACGGACGGGGAATCCGTGTGGGGTCGATCGCGTCACAGCTTGACGGCCGCTTCCCGGGCCCACAGTCGCAGCTTGCGGCAAGCCTGCACGAATGCCTTGGCGGAGGCTGCGGAGTCCAGCCGCATCAATCCCTCATCGGCATCGGCGGCGACGCCTGCCTTGGCCAGCAGCGGCTCGGCTCCCGGTGTGAAGCCGATGAACTTGCAATGTGCGAAGGCATCCGACACGAAGTCCTTCGCGGCTGCCTCCTTCACCAGCAACTCGGCGTCCGGTTCGGACAGGAGCAGTACCACGGCGTCGAACAGGACCGATGGACCGCCGTCGATCATGTGCCTGGCTTCGATGTGGGTGCCGTCGGCGGCCTCGACGCCGCCTACCTTGGGTGCGATTACCTCCATGACCGCGCCTTCCGTTTCGATGGCCGAGCGGATTTGTTCGAAAAGCGCCGTGTCGGCCCCGTCGCTCAGCAACACGCCGACCTTGCGGCCTTTGAAACTGTCGGGGCCGTTCTCGATAATGCTGAGAGCCGGAGACGGCGGCAGGTCGTCGCGCGGCGGGACGGCGGCCTCGGCGGGGTCGGGCATGTTTCGAATGCCAAGCTTGTCGGCGACTTGAGTCGCCAGCGTTTCGTCTATGTTCAGCAGATGCGCCACCATGCGTTCGCGGATCGCCGGTGCCTGCACCTTGCTCAATTCGAATGTCAGCGCCATGGCGATATGGCGTTGCTCCGGCGCTGTCTGGCTGTTGAAGAATTGCCGCGCCTGGCTGTAGTGGTCGGCGAAGCTCTCCGCCCGCAGGCGCACCTTCTGCCCCTCTTCGGCGTCGGCAAAAGAGCGGAAGCCGCGTTGCGGATCCTCGCGGGGACCCGATCCCCACGAATTCGGCTCATAGTTGGCGCGGCCGACCGGGTTGTGCATGGCCATGTGCCCGTCCTGCTGAAAATGTGCGAAGGGGCATTTCGGAGCGTTGATCGGAATATGGGTGAAGTTCGGGCTGCCCAGCCGCTTCAACTGGGTGTCGAGATAGGAGAAGTTGCGGCCCTGCAGAAGCGGGTCGTTGGAGAAGTCGATCCCGGGCGGCACGTTCTGGGTCATGAATGCGACCTGCTCGGTCTCGGCGAAGAAATTGTCCGGCATGCGGTCGAGCACCAGCCGCCCGACCGGGATTGGCTCGATGATCTCTTCAGGGATGATCTTCGTGGCGTCCAAGATGTCGAAGTCGAAGCTGTCGGCAAAATCCTGGTCGAACAATTGCACCGTCAGCTCCCATTCCGGGAAGTTTCCTGATTGGATCGCTTCCCACAGGTCGCGGCGGTGGAAGTCGGGATCGGCACCATTGATCTTGACCGCTTCGTTCCAGATCACCGACTGCATGCCGAGTTTCGGCTTCCAGATGAATTTGACGAATGTGGATTCGTCGTCGGCATTGACGAGGCGGAACGTATGGACGCCAAAGCCTTGCATGAAACGGAAGGAGCGCGGTATCGCTCGATCCGACATGATCCACATGACCATGTGCATCGATTCCGGCATCAGGCTGATGAAATCCCAGAAATTGTCATGTGCGGTCTGGGCCTGCGGGAAAGCCCGGTCGGGCTCCTGCTTGGCGGCATGGATGAGGTCCGGAAATTTGATGGCGTCCTGGATGAAGAAGACGGGAATGTTGTTGCCGACGAGGTCCCAATTGCCTTCCTTGGTGTAGAGCTTGACGGCAAAGCCGCGTACGTCTCGGGCGAGATCGAACGAGCCCTTGTTGCCGGCAACGGTCGAGAACCGCACGAAGGCTGGCGTCTTTTCGCCAGCGCGCTGGAAAATGTCTGCACGCGTGTATTTGGCCAGCGATTCATAGGTCTCGAAATAGCCATGAGCGCCGTAACCGCGGGCATGCACCACCCTTTCCGGGATGCGTTCGTGATCGAAGTGGAAGATCTTGTCCCGAAAGTGGGAGTCCTCGATCAAAGACGGTCCGCGCTCGCCGATCCGCAATGTGTTCTGGTCGTCGGAGACAGGAGTTCCCAGGGAGGTCGTAAGAGCAGGCGTTTCGGCTCCCGCGATCTGGTGCAATTCGCCGCCATTTCCCCGCGCGGCATTCTGATCGTGCACGCTCGCCGATTTGGGAGCTGAACGGTGTGCGGATTTGGCCATGATTTTTCCTCGATTGACGCCCGCGGGCTGACTTGGCTCAAGGCGCCGAACTGCTGGCGCAGGGCTTTGTTCCCGCACAAACGGCGCGCCGCCCTACCCGAAGCCAGCGCGGGCACGCCGGTGCACGCGCGCCAGGGGGCGCAGGCACAGCAGGATCGTTCGGCCGGCATCCTGGCAGTGCAGAATTTTCTGGAGAGTTATCTTCAACGCCCGGAACGATACAAACGTCCATGCATTTAGCTGGGGTCTGCATTCATACTTCTTTCTGGGAGCTGGACCATTGTCAGGCGAAGGCTATGTTTTGGCCGACCAGGAAACCCATGAAGTTTCCATCGTTGACCTGATACCCGCGCTGCGGGCTTTCGCGCGCACCTTCTGCCGCATCCCCGACGATGCCGACGATCTGGTGCAGGAGACGCTGACGAAGGGGCTCGCCAACATCGACAAGTTCGAACCCGGCACGCGCATGAAGTCGTGGCTCTTCACCATCATGCGCAACACCTACTACACTCGCATCAAGGTCGCTGCCAGGGAAGCGCCTGGCCTGCTCGACTGCGCGTCCTCGAGGCCGATTTCGGAAGCCACCCAGGAATGGACAGTTCAGAGCAAGGAAGTTCACGGCGCCATCCAGAGGCTCCCTGAGCACCAACGCGAGGTGCTGATGCTGATCGGCGTTCTTGGTGTCAGCTATGAGGAAACGGCCGAGATATGTGGTTGTGCGGTGGGGACGGTCAAAAGCCGGCTCAATCGTGCCCGCGCCGCCGTCCTTGAGTTCCTGGGGGAGAGTTCGCTGCAGACGCTGGTGGAAAGACGAAATCATCTGTCGAATGGACAGTTCGATATCGATGCCGACAGCCGCAGATAGTCAGTTCTTTACGTCGCGCCGGCGTTTCGCGACGAGCGCGTTTTGCAGTTCGATCGCCAGTCTGGTCAGGCGATCGGGAACCTTTTCCTGTTCGATGGCGATCAGCAGAGAGGCAATCTCCTGATCCATCGCCATGCCTGCGCGCGGGTCCATGGTATCATCGCTCGAACGGGACATCGTATTCTCTGGATGGATGGCAGTCCTTCATCCTACTGTGATGACAAGCGCCGGGCATTACAAGCAGATGGCCGGCGCAGAGACCGTTGCCAGGTAGCCCTTGCACAGGTTTTTTCTTCTATTCTCGATTGCCGAGAGTCGCGGATGCAGCGCGGCGCCTTTCAGTCCTTCGGCAATCGATTTGCGGCGTGATCCTGATATTGATCGGACTTGATCTGATTGCCATCCAGGCCGCGTTCCTCGCTGTGCTGCTTCTTGTCCCTGTTCGACAAAACCGCGTTTTCTTCGATCTTGTCCTTGGCCAGTTCGGTCATTGCTCCGGAGTCGGCACCTTTGTCGTGGCTGCCGCTGCCGACATGTTTCTTGCTGCCGGATGCCATGCTGTCCTCCATTGAATTGGCGGCGCTCTTCAGCGTCTCTGTGTTCGAGGCCCGAACTGGCATTGGCTGGTAATGTTCCGTCACGCCGGCAAGCAGGAAGGCGTCGCCGTCCCACAGCCGAAACGGCTTTTCGCTATCGATGACGATCCGCAATCCGTGACGTTGCGCCAGGCGATGGATATCGGCGCGGTCCAAAAACATTGATTCGCGATATGAGTAATTCAGCAAGGCCAGCCTGCCCGGTCTTTTGAGGACGCGCGCGATTTCGCCGAAATGCCGCTCTGCCACGCCGGCCAGCACCAGATAGGGGAAACTGTCGACCGCCAGAACGCAGTCGAAACTCGCGTCACCGAACTCCGCCAGATCGAGGCCCGAGGTTCGCCGCAGCTCTACATTGCCAAGCGCTGCGCATTGCTCACGGGCGATGGAGATCATCCTCGACGATATGTCTATGCCGACGACCCGGCCACAGGATGCCGACAGGGCGCGCTCGAAACGCCCGATGCCGCAACCGATGTCCAGAATCTTTCGTCCAGCTCCGGTGAAGTCTTGCGCTTCCAACCATGCGACTATTTCGTCGGTCGTGGCGGCTAGCCTTTCCTCATCGCCGAGAGAAGCCAGCTGGACACTCGCCACCCGGGAAATCGCTGCCGCGGCGTCAAAGCCCGAGGCCAGCCGCGTGACGACATCTGCATCCGTCTCGTCGTCGTCGCGTTCGTGACGAACGGCGGAACCCGTTTTCTGCAACGTGGCAAAAACCTCCGATCCGCGGCGAAGCAGCCCGGCTATCTGCTGGAGCCTTTCCCTGTCTCGGGAATCGACCGAATCGATCTCCGCCACGATCTCCGCCAATTCGACTGCCCCGATGCCTGGCTGGAGATGCAGCGCCAGCCTGGCGATCACGGCCTCGGCGCTGACAGCGTCCGCCATACAGTCCTCGACCGCCAGCCTGACCGCTATCCGGCGGCGCACGGATGTTGGTACCATCGAACCCATGGGCTCATTTCCGCGTCCAAGTCCTTCGCATCGTCCACCTGTCGCCAGCGCCCCAGCCATATTTGTAAGGCTCCCGGCCGCGCAGGAAGTCGAACTCGCGCGCACTTTCGCGGATCGATTCGGCAATTGCGTGGCCAACCAGGATCGCGCCTGGACTTTCCTCCGCATAGGCAGGATCAAAGCCGCCAAGATAGGCATAGGCACGGCCGCGATGGTGAAATCCGTAATAGGCGCCGATTGGCTTGCCGTCGATCGCGAGCAACCAGCAGCGGGTCAGATCGCGGGCGTCGAGCAGGGGAAGTGAGCGCCTGTGGAATCGCTCCACCGCCGGGTCGGCCAGCACACCGCCTCCGTTTCCAGCCCAGCGCGCGCCGTGCAGGCCTATCAGGTGATCGAGGAACAGCTGAGGATCATCCCTTGCCGGCGACAACACGACCCGGCCGCGCCTAAATGCGGCGCGCCGCGCCCGGCGTAACTGGCGTCTGCGCCGGGCGGGGACGCAGCCCGCCAGCGTTTCGTCGCCGTCGGTGGTGAGCACGGGACAAACGGCATGCCCGACCGGTCCAGCGGCCTCCAATTCGGGATGTTCGATCGCGAGACCGGCACTGCCCTGCGGCAGATCCGGCAGGATCCACTGCGACCACTCGATCGAGAGTATCTTCTCGGCAAGGGCAGCGGCGACCTGGGCTTCGCTGCCGGGCACACAAAGCACGTCCAGATAGTCGCTGAGTGAAATGCCGATCGGAAGCAGTTTCGACCCTGCCGTGCCATGTTCGAGATAGAGCGGTGCCAGGCCCACCAGATCGTCGCAGCGCCAGATGGCGACCGTCGCCAGTTCCCCCGGAGCGAATGTGTGCCACCACGGCAGCAGCCAGGCGGGACATTGAAAGGGCGTCGCCGACGAACTCTGCTCCCACAGTTTCCACCAATGCGGCATCAGCGCATGCAATTGCTCTGGCTCGCCGATGATCTCGCTGCGCAGCATCGGCTCGTTCACCGTGCCGCGGCGAAGCGCCTGCGGTCGGCGCCGAGCCGGGCCAGCGCCAGATAGGCGCTCATGTAGGATGAGACCATGCGCTCCAGCGAAAACCGCCGACGCGCCTCGCTTCGGCACGTCTCGGCATCGAGGCCGGGTGCCGCGAGAATTGCTTGCGCCATCTCGTCGACATTGTTGACGATAAAGCCGGTCTTGCCGTGCTCGACCACATCGGGAAGCGCACCGCTTGGAAGGGCGATCACCGGTGTGCCGCACGCGAGTGCTTCCATCGCGACCAGCGAACTGGTCTCGGCGGCGAGGCTCGGAACGACCAGGCAGCGTGCTGCATTGAGCAGGCGCCGCTTGGCGGTGAAGCCGAGCGGGCCGAGGAAGCGGCGCCGGCGATCAAGGCGAGGTTCGACTTCATCGCGAAAGTATTGGATATGCGTTTCGTACGGATAGACCCGCCCGCCGATGACCAGCGGCACATCAGCCCGCTTAGCCGCATCCAATGCCAGGTGTATGCCCTTTTCCGGGCAGATGCGGCTGAGCACGAGGGCGAAGCCGCCCCTGGGCCGCGGCTGGTTCAGCGCGTCGATATCGACACCATTCGGGATCGGGGTAATCAAGCTTGCATCCGGCGGCGCGGTTCTCTGCTGGGCCGACGAGACGGCGTGAAGCCAGAGGTCGTCGCGTGTCGGGCGCAGTACCCCGGCCGGGTACCAGTCGAGCGGCAGGTGAAGGGTCACCAGGGTCGGACCGTCGGCAGGCAGGTAGGCGTCGAAGTCGATGCCATGGAGATGAACCAGGTCGATCGGCCATCGGGTGCGGGCGGCGGCGATCGCGGCGCGATGGGACTGCTGCGCCCGGTTTTTCGCCGCCTGGTCGAGCACGCCGGCTTCGGCGGGCGTTTCCACCAAAATGCCGCTTGCACTGGAACCCTGGCAGCCGATGACAATGGACCGATGGCCGGCGTGGGTCAGCGCCTGATCGAGCATTGACAGCACCTGCTCGGCGCCGCCAACGGCGTTCGGTCCCACCGGCGCGAGAGGATAGGCAACATTGAGCACTGTGAGCGTCATGGCTGGTCGAGCCGGAGCGCCTCGTGAGCACGGGCGCTCGCATGCAGCCAGGTGCCGGGCTCGAAACCCAGCGGCAGCGATTCATAGTAGAGCCTGCCATCGTTGGGCAGCTTCAGGAAATCATAGGTCGGCGCCAGTCGGAAGCGCTCGGTGCGGGTGGAAAACGGCGCCAGCGTTCGCTGCTGCGTCAGGTGGCTGGCCAGCATGCGCTGCTTTTGCTGAAAGGCCGCTTCGGTCAGGCAGACCTCTATGCAATCACTGCCGGTGCCGCTGGCGAAATCCTGAAATACCGGGCCGTCCGGGCCAGCCGAATAAAAGGCCATTTCGATGATGGTGGGCACGGGCCGGCGGTCACGGCGCAGAAGATGGCAGGCCGCGTGAACGGCAAAAGCGGTCGCGTCGTGGTCGGGATGGCCTCCCTCGAAAGGATGTGTGCAGACGAAGCGGATGTCGGGTTCGCAAACAAGGCAGGCGAGTTCCTGCGCGAGCGCCACGAGATTCGCCGCAGCCTCCTTGTCGGGATAGCCAAGGGCGGTCAGGCCCGATGGCGATATGCCGGCCGCGGTCAAGGCTTCCGTCAGTTCCGCACGGCGCGCATCGGCATAGCCCTGCCATGTCTCGAAACCATGCGCTTGCGCGTCGGCAAGATCGCGTGGTGCTCCGTCTGTGACATGGACGATGCGGCATGACCGCAGTCCGGCAAGATGCCCGCCGATGCCGATCGTCTCGTCGTCCGGATGCGCGACGACGACCATGATGGCGGAGCCATGTGCTGCGTCACTGCCCGTCAACAGGGCCGCGAATTCGCCCAGGGTTGCCGACGGTTGATGCATGGGAGCCTCACGCTGCCGAGGCCCGCCGCCTCGACGTGGAAGCCACGCCGGGCGCGTAGCGGCGGATCATGGTTGCACAGAATTCGGCGAATTCCTCCGGCACCAGCGGCGGACTGGTGTGGTGAGGCATCATCCCGCGATGCTCCGGCGTGAAGCAGAAGGTGACGGTCACGTCGAAATCGGCGAGCGCTTCCATTTGTCGATCGAACCAGTTCAATGCATTCGGCCTGAAGCTGTCGGCCCAGGAAAGTCCGGTCCGCATATTGGTGACCCCGAGCCGCTTCATCCAGGCGACGGCGTCGTCCAGTCGCGGGTCCTCGAAATGAAACCACTGCACCAGCCCCATCTCGGGCGTACGGCGCAGGAATTCCTCCAGTGCCGGTTTTGGCGTGCCGTCCTGGCGCAGCAGCCCCATATGGAAATGACGATAGTAGGAGGAGCCTTCCGCTTCGCGATGGCGCGTCGTTGCTTCCCATTCGCGCGGGAGATCATAAAGGCTGTACCACTGGATGCGCGGAGCGTTGCCGAGCAGCAGCTCAGCGGTGCGCCTGAGGCCCCAGACCTGGATCTCGTCGGCGCCGAAGGTCGATACGCCGACTTCGCTGACCCAGATCGGGAGATCGGTGACGGCCGCGATCTCACCGATCTTCTGCGGCCATTCCTGGATCTGCCACAGGTTCCAGTCGAGCGGGAAGCCATGCACGGCGACTGCGTCGACATGGTCCAGCAATCCGAATTCCTTCATGCGCGTTATGAAACCGGGGTCGATCGGCGAGATGCCGCCGAGTACCTTGGTCAGGGCCGGATTCTCGGACGCGATCGCATCTGCCGACAACATTGCCATGGCGGCGAAGCGGCTCCAATCGGGGTCGAGCTCGGGGTCCCAGTGCGATTTGTTGTTGGGCTCGTTCCAGATCATCGCGGCTTCAATCATGGAGCTGTCCTTTCGATGGGTAGACGGCGCCGCCGCCGGCCGGGTCGCCGGCGGGACGGCAGAAATAGACCTCCTGCTCGGGATGAAGAAAGATCTCGAAACCGGCGCTGCGCAGCATCGCTTCGGTGCAGGCGCGGTTGGGGATCCACCAATTGGTCGGATCGTCGGCGTAGCGATGTTCGATGAAATGAAGTTTCGGAAAATCCGGCTCGTCGAACAGGTCGTGCGTCCAGAAGTGATAGTCCTGCTCCAGCGCGGGCAGATCCTTGCTGCCGCGCTGCATCGACTGAAAAATCATCAGCTCACCCGCGACATGCTCGCGGATCAGGTCGAGCGCGAGCAGGGGGTGGCGCAGGTGGTAGAGCACACCCATGAAAAGCACGATGTCGAATGTCTCGCGCAGGGCACCGACGTCGTAGACTGAAAGCTTCTGGAACTCGATGTCGCAGTCCGCGATCTCGGCGGCAAAGCGCGCCTGTGCCAGATAGGCCTCGTCGAAATCGATGCCGAGGACACGACCGGCGCCGCGCCGTTTCATTTCGATGGAGTAGAAACCGGCATTGCAGCCGATATCGAGCACGGACTTGCCGGCCAGGTCGGCGGGGATGGCGTCGGCGAACTTGCGCCACTTGACCAGCGGGTAATTGCCGAGAAAGTGGTCGGGAGCGGTTTCGACGCCTGCCAGCTCCATATTGTGGAACCATGGGCCAAGGGCATCGATACGGCGTCGAATTTCAGCATGGGAATGCAGCATGGCTAGGCTCCTTCGCCCGGAACGGCAGGCACATGCGAATGTGCCTTGGACGCGATCATGGTGGGCCGGTGCTGTTTGGACGCGGCATCTTCGTCGAGCAGCCGAAGGGCCGCGCGATAGCCGTTGAAGGTCCCGACGTCGACATAGGCGGCCCCTGCCTTGACACCATAGGCCTGACCGCCCGCTGCCAGATGGGCGTTGATCAACGTGCCGATATATTCGTCATGGCAATCCCGCTCGCGCCAGAGTGCCGCTAGCCGGTGCAGGACATGGCCCGGCATCTTGAAGGCGCCCCATATCCAGTTCGTGGCGGCGTCCTCTCGCTTGACCTGGATTTCCCGCACCCGGCCGTCCTCGCCGAGAACCACGGCATCGAAGAATTCCGGCCGCTCCACCGGGAAGAGCAGGAATGACAGCTGGTCGTCCGGCAGACGGCAGAAGCCGTCCTCGGGAAACCAGATCGTATCGGGAAGGCCGATCAACACCGTCTCGTCCGGTGCGACGAGGGGTGCCGCTCGGAAGATCGCGTCGCAAAGGCCGACAGGTGTGGGCTGTACCACGAACAGAGCGGTCGCCGCGCCGTAGCCCGCGGCATAATATTCGAGGATATCGGATTTGCCCGATCCGATGATGAAACAGATCTTGTCGACGCCGGCGCGCACCATCCGCCGCACCAGATATTCGCTTACGGCGCAGGGGCGCTCCGTCTGTCCATCGATCCGGCTCCCGACCGGCAGCAGTTCCTTCGAGAAGCCGAGCGGTTGAATGCGGCTGCCGCGTCCGGCAGCGGGCACGATGCCCAACATCAGACTGCTTCCTTCATCGGTTCGCCGGCCGACCTTTGCAAGGCTTCGTTCAGGATGCGATCCAGCTCCGCCGCGCGCCGTGCGGACGTGTGTTCGTCCAGTACCCGTTCACGCGCACGGCTTCGGATGGCATCGAGCTCGTGCGCTGGCAGTTTGAGCGCTGCGACCACGTCGTCCGTGTCGTGCGCCAGCAGAATCTCGCTGCCGGGTTTGAAGAAGCTGCTGAGGCCCGGCCAGGTGTCGGTGATGATCGGTACGCCGCATGCCGCCGCTTCGAACAGCCGGCCCGACGGACACCAACCCTTCTGTGCCATCGCCTCGCGCGTCACATTCAGCGTCAGGCGGGACGATGAAAAGAAGGCCGGATGGTCGGCCGGCGGAAGGTGCCTGACGAAGAAGATGTTGTCGCTCCACGGGAATTCCTGCGGATATTGCGCACCGCCGATGATGAAGCGGTGGTCAGGCAGGCGCGCGGCCGGGCGGACCAACAGCTTTTCTACGCCGGCCTGGCGATCCGCCGCATAGGTGCCGAGATAGGACAGATCGCCCGCAAATTCCGGCCTAGGTACTGCCGGCCGGTGCTGGTCGGGATCGACATGGCCATAGAGCGGCACCACGTGGCGTGCACCGAGGACCGTCTTGAGCGCGTCGATCGCCGAGCCGCCCGTGTAACTCAGGACGAGATCGAAATCGGCAAGGCCCTCGGGCCCGAAATAGGGTGGGCGTTCACCTTGATCGACGCGCGCCAGCGTGACCGGAGTGTCCAAGTCGTAAAAAACACGCAGCCCGCGGCATGCCTGCCGCGCCAGGCGTGAAGCGTCCACGGCGTCGGGGCAGTAGGAGGTAATGATGACGACGTCCGATTGCTTGATCGTCTGCTCCGCGACCCTTCGGATATCCTCCCAGTCCGGGTAGAGCACGACGTTGCCGCCGTCCAACTGATCGAGGTCCCTCGCACCGGCATAGTAAGGGGTGTCGCGCTCGAAAAAGGTGATGGACCAGCCGTGCCGGGCCAGCGCCCGGATCAGCCCGCGCCACAAGGTGGCGTGACCGTTTCCCCATGAGGACGTGACGGTGAGACCGAAAATGACCATCTGCATCCGGCAAGTCCTCGTCAGGCAAGTTCGTTCAGGCGGAGGAGCTTTGCTCCCCAGTCTCCAGATACGATCGTGGTGATGGAGGCGGGGTCGATATCGAAGCGAAAACTGTTGCCGACGGGCAGGCCGAGCACATTGCAGATCGCTGCCTTGATCACGTCGGCATGGCTGACCAGCGCGACGCATTGGTTCTGATGCCGCTCTCGAGCCTTGTCCATGAGCGAGACGATACGCTGTTGGACGTCCAGCATGGTTTCGCCGCTTGGGGTGCTTGCTTCCTGCCGCCGACTGTTCCACGCCTGCCAGCCGGCATCGCCGTTTAGCTCCTCGAACGTCTTTCCCGACCAGATGCCGAAGTCGATCTCGTCGAGTTCGGCGCAGATCGCGATTTCGCCGACATTACAGGCAGCCGCGATCGGCTTCGCGGTTTCCAGCGTGCGCTCGCGTGGGCTGCACCAGATAGCGGCAATCGACTCGCGGCCCATGCGGCGGCCAAGATGCGCCGCCTGGTCCCTGCCGGATTCGCCAAGGCGAACTCCGCCCATCCGTCCGGCCAGATAGGAGCCGACATTGTCGTGTGCCGCGTGCCGGATCAGGAAGAAGGTCGTCGTCATTCCGCGGCATCGAGCATGGGCTCGTCCCTGCCGGTGATGAATGCTAGCGTGCGTTGCCGAGCTTCGGCATCGGTGAACTGCTCAGGCGGAGACTTCATGAAATAGCTGCACGGACCGGTCAGCGCGCCCGCGATGCCGCGGTCAAGCGCCAGCTTGGCGCAGCGCACGGCGTCGATGACCACGCCGGCCGAATTGGGCGAATCCCAGACTTCCAGCTTGAGTTCGGCGTTGAGCGGCACTCCACCGAAGGTCGTGCCTTCAACCCGGATGTAGGCCCATTTGCGATCGGTGAGCCATGGCACATGGTCACTGGGGCCGACATGAATGTTGCCAGGCTCCAAGGGAACATCGAACTGGCTGGTCACGGATTGCGTCTTCGAGATCTTCTTCGATTCTAGCCGCTCGCGTTCCAGCATGTTGAGGAAATCGGTGTTGCCGCCGAAATTCAACTGATAGGTGCGGTCGATGCGGACGCCGCGCTCGCGGAAGAGATTGGCCAGCAACCGATGCACGATGGTCGCGCCGACCTGGCTCTTGATGTCGTCTCCGACCAGCGGCAGCCCGCGTTCCTCGAAACGCAGGCGCCATTCGGGCCGTGACGCGATGAAAACCGGTATGCAGTTGACGAAGGCGCAGCCGGCCTCGAGGGCGCATTCGGCATAGAAGCGCGTCGCTTCCTCCGACCCCACCGGCAGGTACGAGACCAGCACATCGGCGCCGCTGTCCCGCAGGATTTCGCTGACATTGGCAACCGGCTCCGGCGCTTCCTCGATTTCCGTGCGCAGATATTTGCCGATGCCGTCCAACGTGGGGCCACGCTCGACGCGAACCCCGGTTGCAACCGCATCGGCAAAACGGAACGTGTTGTTCGGGGCGCTGTAGATCGCTTCGGCCACGTCGCGCCCGACCTTGCCCTTGGCGACGTCGAACGCACAGACGACCTCGATATCCTCGACGTGGTAGCCGCCGAGATCGGCATGCATCAGCCCGGGGATCGGCTCGTTGCCTTTTGCATCTCGGTAATAGGAAAGGCCTTGCACCAGGGAGGATGCGCAATTGCCTACGCCGACGATACCGACACGAACTTTCTTCGATCCCACGAAACTGCCGTCCTGTGCTGTCCAAGGTAAGTTCCTGGGGCCGAACCGCCAGCTTGCCGGAATGTTCCTTGGCATGTGGAAAAATTGCGCGCGGCAGGATGGATCGAAGCCGCGCAAGCGGCGTTGGCGCACGGCAGGCTTGGAATCGATCGATGATCGTCTACGGCGACCACAAACGAACGGAAGACGCGCGGCAGCTTCGCAAGGCTGCAGGCAAAATGGCGGAAAGCCTCGATCGCATGCCCTGTGGCATCCAACGCCACGCTGCCTTGGTAGGGCTGTTCGTCAAGGTCTCGGAACTGGTCCAGGCGCTGGCTGATATCGAGTTCGAGGCCGGCGGCGGGGACACCGCTTCGCCGCGGCAGCGGCAAGGCGCCAAGCTGCTGGTCGGCCTTGCGGCGGAAGTGGCGAGGTCCTGGCAAAGCGGCTTCGCGGTAAGCGGCGCCGTCGATCCCGTGCTGAGGCAAATGCTGGCGGCGCTCGACTGCCAGGGCAAGGTTCTTACCGGCACGGCCGAGGGGTACGCCCATTATGCGCTTTATCCGGAAAGCTATCTCGGCGCGGCGCGGGCATCAGGCCTCGACGCGAATACATGCGTCATCGGCATCCGCAGCATTGGCCTCGGGCTTGCCGCCCTGGTCGCCGCGGCGATCGACGCGCCGGCACCCATCAGCGTGCGCCCGATCGGCCATCCTTTCCGCAGGCATGTCAACGCCGACCCGGAATTGATCGGCGCCTGGAGGGACAAGCCGTCCGCCTGCTTCGGTGTCGTCGACGAGGGCCCCGGCCTGTCGGGCAGTTCGATGCACGCCGTCGTCGCGTGGTTGCGGCGGCTGGGCATCGGTAGGGCCCGCATCCACCTGTTCCCCAGCCATTCCGGTGGCCCGGGTGCCGAAGCCTCTGAGGAGGTTCGTGAGACATGGTCGGGTTGCCGCAAACATGTGGCGATGGCCTTCGAAAGCACCTTCCCGGGCGGCGCGCAAATGCCGACGTTACGCGATTGGGTGGCGGAGGCGACCGGCAGCCCGCAATTGGCCCTGTCCGAAATATCCGCTGGAGAGTGGCGAAACCTCCACTACGCCGAGGAGAGGCTCTGGCCGCCCAGTCAACGCGGCATCGAGCGGCGAAAATTCCTGGCGTCCGCAGGACGCGATCGGTGGCTCGTCAAATTTGCCGGCCTCGGTCAAATCGGGCAGCGCAAGATGCAAACCGCAGAGATGCTGAACGAAGCCGGTTTCGGACCGCGGATCGTCGGGCTTTGCCACGGCTTTCTGGTTGAACGGTGGGTCGACGGCAAGACAATGGATCAGGCAAGCCTATCGAAAGACAGGCTTGTCGCGAAGCTCGCACGCTATCTCGCCTGGCGTGCGGCCAATCTGGGAACTCCGGAGCCCGGTGCTCCATTGCCGGAACTCGTTGAGATGGCCATCCACAATGGCGCCGAAGCCCTTGGCGAGCAGTGCGCGGCAGAGCTGCGGAACTGGTTCTCGAAGCAAGGCCCCGCACAAGCGCTGTCACGGGTCGAGATCGACGGAAGGCTTCACCCGTGGGAGTTTCTCGTTTGTGCCGACGGGACGCTGGTCAAGACGGATGCCGTCGACCACTGCCGGGGACATGATTTGATCGGCTGCCAGCCCATAGAGTGGGATATTGCCGGCGCTCGCGTCGAATATGGATTTTCCGACAGCGAGCTAGCGACGTTGGTCCACCACATGGAAGCCGGGGAGCGGCTCAATATCGATACCGGCCTCATTGACTATCTCGAACCTTGCTACCTGGCGTTTCAACTGGGACTCTGGAACGTTGCTGCCCGATCCGAGCATGGCCCGGAGAAGCCAAGGCTGGTAGCTGCGGCAACGCGGTACAAGAATGGGCTGCTACGCTTCCTGGAGAGGTCCGGGCCCTGACGATCAGTCCAGTCTCCGCAGCATGTCCGCTTCGCGTTCGAGAATGGTGGCCACTTCCTCGCGCTGCAGATGCGTCATCATCAGGCTGACGCAGCACTCGAGATAGGTGATGGAGGCCCGTCGCAGAAAGGCAGCCGTCTCTCTTTCCGCAATCTGCTCGATATCCTTTGCGGATCGTTTGGGTTGCACGGGTCCGTTCTCCATAGCGGGGTCTCATCGTCAAACCCCGAGCTCGCCAGGATGTTCCGGGCAATCCGCAAAAGTGCGGCAGGAGGCATGACCGTGCTTGAGCGGTCATGCCGGGGGCACGTGGCTGCGGCGGCCTGGCTTCAGGCCGGAAGGTTTTGCAACCTGCCCGATCTTGCGTTTGTCGCAACAGCTGTCATCCGGCCGCCGTCGATCCCGCTGGTTTCGAGATTGGAGAAGTATCCGATCGTCTGCATCAGCCCTTGCGTGAGTGGCACTTTCGGCGTCCAGCCGAGCAGCGCCTTTGCACGCGAGATGTCGGGCTGCCTGCGGCGGGGGTCGTCTTGCGGCAAGGGCAGGAATTTCAGATCCGACTTGGTTCCGGTCATGTCCCTCACCATGGATGCCAGTCGCATGATGGTGAATTCTCCGGGATTGCCCAGGTTGACGGGTTTCCCGGGATTGGGATCGAGATCCATCAGGCGCATCATACCGTCGATCAGATCGGAGACGTAGCAGAAGGACCTTGTCTGCAACCCATCGCCGAATATCGTCATCGAGCGCTTCTCAAGCGCCTGCATGATCAGGTTCGAGACGATGCGGCCGTCGGCGGGGTCCATCCTGGGACCGTAGGTGTTGAAGATGCGGGCCACGCGAATATCGGCTTTTGCCGCTCTCAGATAATCGAAGCAAAGCGTTTCGGCGGTACGCTTGCCTTCGTCGTAGCAGGCGCGCGGGCCGGTGAAGTTCACATGGCCAACATAGTCTTCCCGTTGCGGATGTTGTTCCGGGTCGCCATAAACTTCACTTGTCGACGCCTGTAGGAATCGTGCGTTGTTGCGGACGGCGAGTTCGAGCAGGTTGAGGGTTCCGATGACGCAGGTGCGCGTGGTGTGTATCGGATCGGCCTGGTAGCGAGGCGGCGAAGCAGCGCATGCCAGGTTGAAAATGCGATCCACCGGCTCGCTGAGGTTCAGTGGCCGGCAGATATCCTGCTCGATCAGCCGGAAGCGCGGCTGGTCCATGATAGAGACGATGTTGTCCATGCGGCCGGTAAGGAAATTGTCGACGCAGATCACACGCCAGCCGTTGCGGAACAACGTTTCGCAAAGATGCGAGCCGAGGAAACCCGCGCCGCCGGCGACAAGCACTGTCTTCGCCCTTCGCGCTTTTCTTGTTTGCCGCATCGCTGTTTTCTCCTGTCTTTCAGTCATGCTGCGGTTCCGATATCGACATCGATCATCGCCGCTCTCGGTCCTGTCAGCAGCGACACGAATTCGCGGGCCCTGGCCGCACCGGTATGTGCTCCCAGGACGACTTCGCGCGCCCGGCCGGCCATGGCGAGCCGGGCGTGCTCGGATTCCCTGAGCAGGATATCGACGATGTCATCCCCCTTGTCGGCCATGTGGATCGCCGAAGCAGGAAAGAAGCTGTCGAGACCTGGCCAGCGATCGCTGATAATCGGCGTACCGCAAGCGGCCGCTTCGAAAAGGCGCACGCTGGGGGACCATCCGGCGGCGATCATCGATCTGCGCGTGACGTTGAGCGTGTAGCGCTGGCGGCTATAGAAAGCGGCATGATCGGCCGGCGGCAAATGTTCGATGCGTTCGACATTTTCGGGCCAGACGATGTCGGGCGGATATTGCGAGCCGGCGACGACAAAACGGCGGTCCGGCATGCGCCGTGCGGGCTCGAGCAACAGCGCGTTGAGCGTTGCCTGCCGGTCGGTGCTGTAGGTGCCGAGATAACCAAGATCCCAACCGACCGGGTCGGCGGTTCGGTGATGCCGTTCCGGATCGACCGAACAGTAGAGCGGTTCGGCGCGGCGCGCACCGAAATCCTGCGCCAGTCGGCCAAGCGTCGGCCCGCCGGTGAAGGAGAAATAGACATCGAAATACGGAATCTGGCGCCCACTAAGATAGTCGCATTCATCCGTCGAAAGCTTTGCCAGGGTCACCGGCGTGTCGATGTCATAAAAGCAGAGCGCCCCCTTGCAGAGCGCCGCGGCAATGTCGATGACCGCGCGCCCCTCCGGAACGAAGGACCCGACGACCACGACATCCGCCTGTTGCAGGCATCGTGCGCAGTCCTGTTGCAACTCATGGGTGGTTTCGTAATAGCGCAGGGCGCAGAAATCGGGATCGCGCAAATCGCGATGATTGGCGTACCACGGCACGTTACGCTCAAGGAATGTCACACGATGGCCGAGTTCGTGCAGGCCCTTCAGCAGGCCTCGAAAGGTCGTGGCGTGACCGTTTCCCCAGGACGAGGAGAGGGACAGGCCGAGAAAGACGATGTTGAGCCGCTTGGTCATCACGCCGCCTCCACGGTCCCGCGCTCGAAGTGCCGCTTCAAGACCGCGTCGGTCACCGCCGCTCTCATGGCGTAGGTATGTTCGCCGCGGACGCGGCGCAGTGCGGACGCGCCGATCGCCTTTGCCCGGTTGGGGGGCAAGGTGCGCATGATTTCGGCGACATCGCCGCCGTCGCGCGCGACCAGAATCTCCTCGCCGGGTTTCAGGAACAGTTCGACACCCAGCCACGCATCCGTGATGAGGCAGGCACCGGCGCCCGCCGCCTCGAAAACGCGGGTGGCCGGCGAAAAGCCGTTTGCGGCCATGCTGTCGCGGCTGATGTTCAACACCGCCTTAGGCGTGACGTTGAAGGCGTTGTGGTCGCGGGTGCCGACGTGGCCGAGCCAACTGACATTGGCGGGAAGCGGCTTGTCGCCCCAGCCCGATCCGCCAAGCAGGAAACGCTGCTCCTGCAAACGGCTGGCCGGATCGAGAAAAAACGCCTCGACGCGCGCCTCACGGTCCGGCAGCCGGTTTCCGAGGAAGGCGAGGTCACAAGCAAAACGCGCCTGACTGGCGACTGGATGGTGCGTTTCAGGATCAAGCGCATTGTAGATCGGCACGCATTCCTTCGCTCCCATGGCGCGATAGGCCCAGACCACGGGGTCGCCGCCGCCATAGGTCAACACAAGATCGATTTGCCGTAGCGCGGCATGCAGCGGATGGTCCGGTTCATCGCGCAATTGGCCGAGCGTCGCTGGAGCATCCACGTCCCAGAACACGACGAGCGCGTCAGGACGCGCGTGATCGAGCACGGCACGCAGCAGCGCCTCATCCTCGAAACCGACGCCGCTCGCCTTGACGACGATATCCGCCTCGGCGGCTTGCGCCGCCACCTGCATCAGCGCGTGCCGGGTCGCCTCGTAGACGACGACGGCGCACCAATCCGGCGCCTCGATGTCGCGGTTGTTCCGGCGGTCATAGACGTCAGGTTCATAGAAGGTGATTTCGTAGCCGAGTTGGGAAAGCGCCTTGAGCAACCCACGGTAATAGGTAGCGGCGCCGTTCCAGTAGGACGACAACAGGCTCGATCCATAAAAAGCGATCTTCATTCAGCAGCTTCCTTTGCGGCGGTCGGATTGGTGATGTGTTGAGGTCCGCATTCGGCGAGCACGCCGAACAACTCGTCCACGCGGTGCCGGCATGTGTGCCGCAGGCGGATGGTCTCAAGACCAGACGCTGCCAAGGAGGCAGCGAAATCCGCGTCGCTGAGTACGGCCCGGAGGTGTTGCCGCATCTGGGAGCCATTGTCCGCAAACAGGAAATCGACGCCTGGTCTGAACAGTTGCTCGGTGTCGGACCAAGGGGCCGAAATCAGCGGAATGCCGCAGGCGAGCGCCTCGAACACGCGGATGGTCGGAATGCCGGGCAGGCCTTCCCGATAGGGGCGGCGCGGAACATGTACCGTGACACGATGCGCTGCGAACGCCTTCGGCACGTCGGCATTGGCGATCCAACCTTCATGGCGCAGGCCGGCGGCTGCGAGATCGGCGAGCGCCTGCCTGGGGTAGCGCACGCCATGAACGGTGGCCTCGAGGCCGAGTTCGTGCACCGGCTCGATCAGAAATTCCTTGAGTTCTGCGGTACGCTCGTCGTCGCCCCAGTTTCCGATCCAGATCAGGTCTGACGCAGGGCGGATCTCCGGGTGCGGTCTGAACAGGCGGTCGTCAGCCGCCTCGTGCCAGGTGAAGACGCGTTTGCCCCACCCGGCGCGCAGGTAGCTCTCGCGCAACGCTTCGCCAAAGGCGAGGACGCCGTCGTAATGCTCCAGCTGGAGCGCCGAGATCGCCTCGGTCGCCGACACGGCGCGGTGGTGGGTGTCGTGAAACAGGAGGATGAAATTGCCGCCCCTGGCCCTGGCGCGACCAATGCGCGCTACGAGGTCCGGCTCGGTCCATTCATGGACGACCACCACGTCCGCATCGGCGATCCAGGCCTCGTGGTCAAAGCCGGCATCGTAGGTCACCGGCATCAGCTCTGGGAAATCGTTCCTGAAGCGCTCGATGGCGAAGGAGCCCTTCTCGGCCAGCAGATTCGAGCGGCTCCAGCCGTCCGCCGGCTCCAGCGCGATCGCCTGATGCTGGCGTGCGACCAGCTCCCGCATGATGCCGCGCAGGAAATGTGCGTTGCCGTGGTTCCAGTCGGAAACGACCGAATGGGTATAGAACAGAAAGCGCATGATCAGCGCTCCGCCATCGCTAGGGCCGCTTTGTCGTAGACGTCGCGCATGGCCGCTGCCTGCCTCGCCAACGAAAACCTGCGGCTCCGGCGCAGGGCTGCCCATCCGAGCTCCCGCCTGTGCTGCGCATCCGCGGAGAGACGGTTGATGCAGGCGGCGAGATCATGCGGATCGCGCGCGTCGTAGAATAACGCGGCCCCGTCCCATAACTCGCGGTAGGTGGCGATGTCGGATAGAACCAGCGGCGTTGCCGACATGGCCGCTTCCAGCGTCGCCAGGCCGAACGGCTCGTAGAGCGATGGCGACACGAAGATTCCGGCGCGCGCCATCAGGGAGCGCATCTCATCATGCGGTAGCGCTCCGAGAGCGACGGCATGGCTGAAGCCGGCGCGCTGGCCGTCCGGACCTTGCGTGGAACCGGCTGCAAAGACGGGCCATTGCGTTATCGACGCGGCCTGGTCGATCACCGCGGCGTTCTTGGCTTCATCCCACCAGCGGGCGGCGGCGAAGACGAGCGGTTGACGCTTTTCGGCTTTCGCTACCGGGCGGGCGCCGTTGGCGACGACATTGAGACGCGCGATTTGTCCATAGCAGGTTTCGAGCACGCCGGCGTGGCTGTGGCTCGGCGCGATGACGGCGTCGGCCGTGTCGAAGCCGCGCCTGTTGCGCTGCTTCTGCCAGTCCCATGCACTGTCCACCGCCTGTCCCTTGACGGCATGGAACCATGTGACCACGCAGGAATGCGAGACCACCACGATAGGGCAGGGCGCATCGAGCCCCACTGCCTGCGTCGGCGCATTGAGATGAACAAGGTCGATGGCGTGGTCACGAATGGGCGCATGCAACTCCCCCGGCAACGCATCGAGGTCGCAGGCATTGCGGGTCATCCAGTCCGGCGGCGTGTTCAGCCAGGTCAGTGTCGCTAAGGACTGTGCTTCTTCGGCTTGTTGCGTGGATGGTTCCGGACCAAGACCGGCAAGCAAAACGCTGTCCCCGCCGTCCACGAATTCCCGGGTCAGATCGAGCGCGTACCGCCACACGCCGCCCACGGCATCGACCGTCATCAAGATGCGCCGCGAACGCGGGGTCAGTGTCCGCAACATGTCGCCTCCAGCTCCGCCAGCGGACGCGGGCGCTTCTCCTGGATGTCGCTGAATTTTTGGAACGATGCGAGATAGTGCTCATGCGCGCGCTCCCAGGCGATGTCGTCGGGCTCGCCCCAAAGCTCGCGATAGCTGGGCGAACTCGGATAGGGATAGAGCGGTACCGGCTCATTGGCCCATACGCCGTTGTCTATCAGGTGGTTTCGCCAGTGGTCGACCAGGGCAGGGTCATCTTCGACCACGCCGATCAGGTTGGCCTGGACGAAGGGAACATGGCGTCTTGCGTCGACGAGGAGCGCGGCGAGTTCCTCCGTGCCCAGCCGGCAGCGCTTGGCCAGCATGGCCCGGCCCTCTACCGTCAGGCTTTCGAGGCCCGCTTCGATGGACACGCAACCTGCCGCGCCAAGCAATTCCAGAAGCTCGGGCTTCCACAGGTCGATGCGGGTCTGTACGCCGAACTTCACCTCGCGGTCGATCAGTGCCTCCAGCAAGGCTTTCTGCGGCAGGAAGATCTCGTCGATGAAGTAGATGTAGCCGACACCTTGGGCGATCAGCCGGTCTATCTCCGTCACGACCGCCTCGTGATTTCGGCGGCGATAGGCATCGCGGAAATCCATCTTGGCGCAGAAGCTGCAATTGTAAGGGCAGCCGCGCGATGCCTCGACTTCCGCGCCGAACCCCACTTGGTGGTCGTCGAACCTGTGATGGTGGTGCGCGTGCGCGGCGATCCAGTCTGACGGCCATTCGAGCGGCGGATGGTCGACGAACGAACTGGCGTGGACGGCGCCGTTCGAGACCAGCCTTGCTTCGCTAAAGTAGGCGGTTGACGACACCGCACTCCAATCGTGGCGCCGCGCGAGGTCGGCCACGACCTCCTCGCATTCGCCGCGCACGACGATGTCGACGCCGAGCTTGCGCAGGGTTGGCGCCGGTGTCGCCGAGCCATGCGGCCCCACTGCGACGGTGCGCCCGCCGCGCCCGGCAAGGCGGTTGAGAAAATCGGCTGGCACGCGCAATTCTGGCGGTGCGCAGCGCCAGAACAGATAGGTCGGCGCAGTGGTGACGACCGTCATTGCCGGCGCGAACTCGGCCACCCGTTCGGAAAGGCTGGAATTGTCAAGCTTCTGAAGCTGTCCGTCCAGCATCAGCACCTCATGGCCGGCCCGTTCGAGCAAGGCTTTCGAGTAGCCGAGTTCCAGCGGCAGATGCGGTTGGCGGCAGCCGAAATAGATGCTGTCGTCGTAGGTCCAGAACGGATTGACCAACGCGATTTTCATGCGACGTACCTCTCGGCTTCGGCGTGGGGTTCGAGCCGGTGATGCTGCAACCATTCGGCGAGGTCGCGGATGCCTTCGCGCCACGAAACATGCGCCGCCCAGCCAAGCGTGGTTTGCATCTTCCTGGTATCGGCGACGAAGAAGGGCTGGTCGCCGGTCCGCTCTGCCTCATAGCGGACCGACAGTGCTCGATCCGTCAGGCTGCCGATCTCGCTCAACAGCATGCGCAGGCTGAGCGCATTTTCCGGTCCGCCGCCGAGATTGAACGCCTGGCCCGTGATCGTCTCGATCCGGTCGAGCACGGCCCTGTAGGCCGCAACCGCGTCGGAGACGTGCAGGATGTCGCGCACCTGCCTGCCGTCGCCGTAAATGGTTATCGGCCGCCCCGAAAGCGCGCAAAGCAGGAAATGCGCAACCCAGCCCTGGTCCTCCGTTCCGAACTGGCGTGGGCCGTAGATGCAGCTCATCCGCAGGACCGCCGTCGGCAAGCCATAGGACTTGGCGTAGTCGAGCACGTACTGGTCCGCCGCGCCTTTGGAGCAGCCATAGGGTGTGCAAAAGTCCAGGCTGCGGCCCTCGCCGATGCCCTCGGTGCGGATCGCAGGGTCGCAGGGCACATAGCGCTCGCCCTCCGGGCGAACCGCGATGTCGGGGAGGCTGCCGTACACCTTGTTGGTGCTGGCGAAGATCACCGGGATGCGTTCGCCGCTCTGTCGCGCCGCCTCCAGAACGTTGAAAGTTCCCCTAAGGTTGATGTCGAAATCCTCGCCCGGTCGAACCAGGCTGGTTGTGACGGCGGTCTGCGCGGCCAGGTGGAATATGGCTTTCGACCCCGTCAGGGCCGAAGCCAGGGCGTTGGCGTCGCGCACATCCACGGTTTCCAAGGTGAGGCGGCTTCCATGCTTGTGCGACAACCATTCAAGGTTCTGTTCGACACCGGCGCGACTGAGATTGTCGATCACCAGCACCGGCTCGCCGTCCGACAACAGGCTGTCGGCGAGATTGGACCCGATGAAGCCGCTGCCGCCGACGATGGCGACAGGTGCTTGGCGACGGTTGCGCCGACCCGGCTTCATGACACCAGCCCGCGTTCTTCGAGCTCGCGTTTCATGTCGGCGCCGCGATCGATGGCAATCGTGTTGCGCACCCAGGAAACGAAGTCGCCGAGGGAATTCTCCAACTGCCGCCCCGGCTCGAAACCCAGCAGTTCACGCGCCTTGCAAATGTCGGCGAAGCAGTTGCGAATGTCGCCGGAACGCGCTTTGCCGAGCAGCTCGGGCGAGCGGTCCGGCGTTCCCATGGCTTCGGCCAAAAGGCGCGCGACATCGCGGATCGCATAAGCCCGGCCGCTTCCAATGTTGATGACGTGGCCTTTCGCCTGGCGTTGCTCCAGCGCTAGGCGAAAGGCGCGGGCGACGTCACGTACATGAACGAAATCGCGCTTCTGCTGGCCGTCTTCGAAGATCATCGGCCGCTTGCCGTTGGCGAGACGCGAGGCGAAGTTGGCCAGCACGCCGGTATAGGGGTTTGAAAGCGCCTGTCCGGCGCCGAAAACGTTGAACAGGCGCAGCGCCACCGCATCCACGCCATAGGCTTCGCCGAAGATCAGCACGGCGCGTTCCTGGGCATATTTCGTCAATGCATAGATGGATGCGAGATCGACCGGCTTTTCTTCGTCTGTCGGCAACGGCGAGAGGGGTTGACCGTCCGCAGACAAGGGATTCCACTGTCCGCCTTTGAGATCGTTGGCCTTGCGCCGGGCGTTGCCGATGCGCCGGCCGTCGGGCGTGGCGTACAGACCTTCGCCATAGACGCTCATCGAGGACGCGACGACGATCCGCTCGACCGGGTGCTTGATCAACGCCTCGAGCAGTGTTGCGGTGCCGAGATCGTTGGCGCCGACATAGCGGGCGATCTCGTACATGGATTGGCCGACGCCGACTTCCGCGGCCAGGTGAACCACCCCGTCGACGCCGTTCAGCGCCTTGGTGACGGCTTCGCGATCGCGCACGTCGCCCTTGATCAGTTCGGCTCCAGCGGGAAGGTTGACCGCTTCGCCTGCATGCACCTGATCCAGCAATGCATCTAGGATGCAAACCGAATAACCGTGATCGGCGAATTCTTGTGCGACGTGGCGACCAATGAAACCACAGCCCCCTGTGACCAGTATACGTTTCACGACAACTCCTCGGACTGGTGACCTCGGCGCCCCCAACTTCTCGGCAAAAGCTTTGTTCCCTGCGCATCAACAAAGTTCTCCTGGCGGTTTCATTCGACAGCAGGCGCATCGCACCACGCGACGGGTGCTGGAACATTGCCTGCCGTGTGCTGTTAGGACGCTCAACAGTTGCCGCGGTGCGTGCGCGGCGAGAGAGCAGGCCGAAAGGAGATTTCGATGTCGCAATCGCAGACGACCACCAATCACGAGGAGATTCGCAAATGGGCCGAGGAGCGGAACGGCCGGCCGGCAGTGGTGCGAACCAAGGGCGAGGGTGGCATCCTGCGGATCGATTTCGGCGAGCCCGAGGAGGCATTCGAACCAGTCGAATGGGATGAGTTCTTCCGGATATTCGATGAGAACCGTCTGGCTTTTCTTTACCAGGCCAACACCGGCGGCGGGCAGACCAGCCGTTTCAACAAGTTCGTCGAGCGTGACCAAAAGGGCTGACCGAGGGCCCGGCCGTCGATCAATCGGAAGCCTGGTTCGGCTCAGTTCAGAAGCCTTGCGCCGCTGGACTTTGCCAAATCGCGCATAATGGCGTTAAGCCAGTCTTCGGTAGACTGGCCGATCCGCCTTTGGTCGATGTCACGGATCGCTCGCTCGAGCGTCCTTTCGACAAGCCGGTCGGAGGCTTCCACATCCCCCAGCAACAGACGTGCCGCAAGCCTGAGTTTGGGCAGGAGCGAAAACACGTCGTCCGGCGAACTTGGCACAAAGCCGCTCGCCGCAGCCGGACTTTGCGGCGGGAAAAGAGCATTGAATACAGCCCCGCTGCCCGAGGATTTTCGCAGGTTGCTGGCATGCCGGAGATGTTCGGGAATGGCGATATCGCTGTCACCGCTGAAAAACACGAACGGCACGCCACGGCGCATCAGTTCGTCCGCGATTGGAAAGACCCGTCGTCCGTTGAGGTTGACGTCGAGGATGGCAGCCTCGGCCGATTCGGTGTGCAATGATGCTTGTTCGACCGTCGCTGCCGGTCCCAGAATGATCGCACCCATATTGCTGAAATAACGGGCGAGATCTCCGGCTACCATCCATTCGTCTTCGACGATCAGAAGATGCACCCCTTGCAGATCGCGCACCTCGTCATCCTTTCTCGAGCAGTATCTGGTGGAAACAGTCTCCCTCGCCGAGCCTGCTGGGTGTTTCGGCACGAGCCCGGCCGAGATCGTCGAGCAATTCCACGCCGCTGACTCCATGTGCGTCGGGAGCTTTGTTTCAGATGGACGGTTGGTCATTGAACACTTGAACTCCAAATTCAACGCCATCCGTCGCGACTTGTTCCGTATCTCCGCCGCGCCTATGCTTACCTGCTGTCCAGCCTGCTTCATAAGTGATTTCGCCCACAGGTGCCGAAAGGGGAACGTCCAGTGACAGCCCAGTCGAAAAGATTTCCCATCGTTGGCGTCGGCGCGTCCGCCGGCGGGATTCCGGCGATGGAAGGGCTGTTTAAGGGTATGGCCGATCAGCCCGGCATGGCGTTCGTCGTCATCACTCATCTCAGCCCTAAGCGAGAGAGCCTGTTGCACGAGGTTGTCGGCCGCTACACCGAAATGCCGGTCGAAGTCGCGGCGGACGGCATGATCGTTCAACCGAACCACGTCTATGTCATGCCGCAGAACGTCATCCTGACCATCGACAAGGGAATGCTGCGCCTGCGCCGGCCCAACGGGTTCAGCCAGGAACGCAAACCCATAGACATCTTCTTCAGCGCATTAGCCGAAGACCAGGGCGAACATGCCGTCGGCGTCATCCTGTCGGGCGGAGATTCCGATGGAACCTTGGGCGCCAAGGCGATCAAGGAGCGTGGGGGGCTCACCGTCGCGCAGATCTCCGACGGCTACGGCCCGCGCAATCCCGATATGCCGCAGAGCGCCATCACCAGCGGACTTGTCGATATAGCCGCGCCCGCCGAGGAGATCGGCACGAAGCTGGAAGCCTTCGCCCGCGGCTTCGACGCGTTAAATGGGTTGGCGGAGGAGGATAGCGTCCGAACGGCAGGTATGGAAAAGGTTCTGTCCCAGATCTACGGCATCCTGCGCAGCCACTCAGGCCATGATTTCTCGGGCTACAAGACCAAGACGTTCCTGCGACGCATCAAGCGGCGGATGCAGATCGCGCAGATGCAATCCATTGGCGCATACGTTGAATGGCTGCAAAAGGACCCTCGCGAGGTGATGAACCTTTTTCGCGACCTGCTGATCAACGTCACCAACTTCTTTCGCGATCCCGAGGCCTTCGAACTGCTCGAGCGAAAGATCGTACCGCAACTCTTTGAAGGCAAGACCGCCAACGACATCGTCAGGGTGTGGATTCCCGGCTGCGCCACAGGCGAAGAGGTGTTCTCCATCGGTATCCTGCTGCGTGAACATGTGGAAAAGCTCCCGGTCGTTCCGCGAATCCAGATATTCGCGACCGATATCGACGAACCGGCGCTGGCGGTGGCGCGGGCAGGGCGCTATCCCGAAGCCCTGCTGCAGGGACTTTCCCCCGAACGCCGCCAGCGGTTTTTCAATGGCGACGGCGACACCTATGTCATCAGCAACGAGATACGGGAGCTGTGCATCTTTTCGCCGCACAGCGTCGTTCGCGACCCGCCTTTCTCACGCATGGACCTGGTGTCGTGCCGTAACCTGCTGATCTATTTCGGCCCAGCCATTCAGAACCGGGTCATTCCTATTTTCCATTACGCCCTGAAGCCCGGGGGATACCTTTTTCTCGGCACCTCGGAGAGCGTCGGACAGAACGACAATCTGTTCGCCACCGTCGACAAGAAACATCGTATCTTCCAGGCGCGGGAGCATGCCTCGCCGCATGTCAGGCTGCCCGCCCTGATCGGCGATAGCCGTTCGGGCGCATTCCCGTCCGAGAGCACCGGCTTGAGGAAGGGAGCCGCCGGTTATCCGTTGCGCCAGGCGGTCGAGGCGCAGGTGCTGGAGCGCTTCGCCCCCCCGCATGTGCTGGTCAATGCCGAAGGCGACGTCGTCTACTACTCAGCTCGCACCGGAAAATATCTCGAGGCGCCGCAAGGCATTCCCAGCCGGCAATTGTTGACAATGGCGCGGCGCGGGCTGCGGCTCGACCTGCGCGCCGCACTGCGGGAGGCGACGTCGACGCGCCGGACCGTCGTGCGGGAAAATCTCACGGTCGAGGAGGATGATGAGCGGATCCAGCCGATCAAGCTCACCATCGAGCCGCTGGCGGAACGCGACAATGGCGAGCCGCTCTATCTCGTCCTGTTCGAACCGTCGGGACCTACGCAGATCCGAACAGACGAAGGCGGCAGCCATGACACCGATAGCACCGCTGATCTCGAGCGGGAACTGCGCGATACGAGGGAGCGCCTGCAATCGACGATCGAGGAATATGAGACCGCACTGGAAGAGGTGAAATCGTCTAACGAGGAACTCGTCTCCGTCAACGAGGAAGCACAATCGACCAATGAGGAACTTGAGGCTTCGAAGGAGGAAATGCAGTCGCTCAATGAGGAGCTGAACACCATCAATGCCGAGTTGACGAACAAGATCGAGGAACTCGATCACGCCAACAGCGATCTGCGCAATCTGTTCGAAAGCACGGAGATTGCCACCATTTTCCTCGATCGCAATCTGGTGGTGCGAACCTTCACGCCCGCAGCTTCGTCCTTCTTCAGTCTGCGTCCTTCCGACGTAGGCCGGCCGCTGACGGACCTGTCGAGCCAGCTCGACTATCCCGAGTTGAAGCAGCATATCGCCGAGGTGTTCGAGACCGGCGAGACCCTGAACCACCACCTCACGCGCGACAGCGCCGGGCGGTTTCACATGGTCCATATCAATCCCTATCGGGACAAGGGCAACCGGGTTCAGGGCGTGGTCGTGACACTGGTCGACGTCACCACCCTGGCTCAGGCGGAAGAGCATCAGCAGGTTCTCATCTCTGAGCTCAACCACCGGGTCAAGAACATGCTGGCGGTGATCGTCAGCATTGCGAGCCGTACGCGGGAGAAATCCCTGTCGAAGGATGAATTCGCGGAAGCCTTGATCGGACGCTTGCATGCGATGTCGCGGGCCTATGGATTGTTGAGCCGGAAAAGCTGGAAGGAAGCTTCGGTCAGCGAACTGCTTCACCAGGAACTCGAACCGTTTGGCATTGAACGGTTCGAACTGAACGGCCACGAGATAGAACTTGGACCGCAACAGGGTCTTTCCCTCAGCATGGCCGTCCACGAACTGGCCACCAACGCGGCCAAATATGGCGCCCTGTCCAAACCTCGTGGCAAGGTGATGGTGATGTGGTCGATCGCTGACGACATCTTCACGTTTACCTGGAGCGAGAAGGACGGTCCCCCCGTCAATGAACCCGTCGGCAGCGGCTTCGGCCTCACGCTGCTGCAGGGAGAGATCGGCTACAGGCTTGGCGGCCATGTCGAAACCGCTTTTCGCAAGGAAGGCCTCAACGTTCAGATCGCATTTCCCGTTAACCGGAGGGAGGGGTCGTGAACGACGGACCGCGCGTCCTGGTTGTCGAGGACGAATGGCTGATCGCGGAAGACACCGCGTTAGTCCTGCGTGGCGCCGGTTACCAGGTGGTCGGTCCCGCGCCTTCGGTCGCCGCGGCGCTTCGTCTCGTCGGCTCGGACAAGATCGACATGGCGTTGCTGGACATTCAGTTGAACGGTGAAACGAGCCTGCCCCTCGCGGAGACATTGCAGGCGCAGGGTATTCCCTTCGCCCTCATGACGGGATTTGGCGCGCGCGACTTACCGGCATCCTTTCGCGATTGCAAATTCGTGCCCAAGCCGGCGACTGAAGCAACCATCCTGGCTGCGCTGGCCGATCTGGGGTCGCTGCGCGACGTTTCGCGTTGACGGGTCACTCCAAGGGCGCCGCAGGATCAGCCCAAGGGCTTGTCCGCCGGTCGCGGAGTCGTGCTGGCCTGACGGGGACGACCGGCATTTCGATTGGCTGTGGGATTGTCCAGGGGAGGGGCTGAAGGGTGAGATCCTCCGGCAGTCTTCGGCGTCGGCGATTTCGCCCCTGCGTCCGTATCACCGGCGTCTCGCCTCGGGTGTGGCAAACCATCGGTGTTCGGAGACCGAATAACGGGTTTCGAGCGAGAATTCTCGTTGGCCATGGTGGCGCCCTTCTTCTGAATCGAACTCAGCGGGTCAATCGCCGACACAGCAGAAGGTTCCGAACTGCCAATGCCGATCAGGCGGGCGTCCAACGATGCCGGGAATGAGATAGTTCTTGCCTCTGGAACCGCGACATCTCAACCATGCGGCCGCATAACCACCTTGATGCAACCATCCTGCTTATCGCGGAAGGTCTTGTAGAGGTCCGGCCCGGCTTCGAGCTCGGCTCTGTGGGTGATGACGAAGGACGGGTCGATCTCGCCATTCTGGACCTTGGCCAGAAGTGGTTCGTGGGTCTGGGAAGGTCAGGCCCTTGTTCATCGCGGCGCCGAACGGGATGTGATCGACCAGGCCAATATAGACTCCGGGAACCGAGATGGTGCCGCCCTTACGGCAGCAATAGATCGCCTCTCGCAGCACATGCGGCCGATCGGTGCCGAGATAGACGGCGGCCTTCATCTTGTCGAGCATGGCGTCGGCGCTGGCGCCGGGATCGCATTCAGTGCCGACGCAGTCGATGCAGCGATCCGGACCGCGGCCGTCGGTCATCGCCATCAGTGCGTCGTAGATATTGGAATTGCTGAAGTCGAGCGTCTCGGCTTTGCCGCATTCACGCGCCAGGGCCAGCCGCTCCGGCACCTTGTCGATGGCGATGACACGGCCGGCGCCGAGCATCCACGCGCTTTGGATGGCGAATTGGCCAACCGGGCCGCAACCCCATAGGCGCGGACATTGTCTTGTTGCTGCCAGCCCGGGACCAGGCGTTTTCGAATTCCAAACGGGAACAACTGGCCAGTCCGGCAGTTCGGCGTCAGCAGGAACGAGAGGAACAGATGCAATATGCCGAGGACATCGCGCTCCGGCGCGTGAAAATGCTGGTCGAGCAATATGTCCTGACCAGGAGCAGGCGGTATGATTTCGTGTCGACGGAGCAGGCTTGCAGGGCCATTCGGGAGGTGATGCGCAGCCCGATCGACGATGCAGAACTGGATCGCATGTTGGCCAGAAGCGCGGCCAGGCAGGGGCTTTCGGTTCGATTCGACCGGGAAGCAGCTTGGCAGGTTGCTCCGCCATGCCCGACCGAGGGGATATCGATATGAAAGCCGCGTTGCTGATGCTGGCGCTGATCTGTCTGACCGGATGCAACAATCCAGATCCCGACAAATCCAAGGCAGATACGAACAGCCAGCCGGTCGACAAGAACCCAACGACCGACACGAATCCCACACCGCAGACTACAACGGGCGGAGATCAGCAAGGCACCCAGCCGACCCAGCCGGCATCCCCCAAGCCGGCTGGCGGCTAGCGCGCCGCCTACCCGCCAGACTGGGGAACCGCCCTAGCGGCGCGCGGTGCTTCTCGTTTCCGTTTCCTTGGCAACAATTCTCACGGGAACCGACTTGACGGCTGGAACGTGAGCTTTCTTGGCCCGGTGCCACAGAGGAACCAGGGGATTGAGTTCCGGATAATAACCGGCGCAGTTGCCTTCAGGCACGGAGTAGGGGGTGATGCGCAAACCTCGAACCCGCCGCTCCACGCCATCGTCGGCATGGGTTTCCAGATCGATTTCCTGCCCGGCACTCAATCCGAACCGCTGAATGTCGGCCTCGTTCATCAACAGGACCATGCGTGTGCCGTGGATGCCGCGGAGTCTGTCATTGTACCCATAGACGGTGGTATTGAACTGGTCATTGGAGCGCACCGTTATCAGCGTCAGCACATTGTGACCCGAAACATCGATGTCCGGGTCTGTTTCAAGCGTCGTCGGCAGCTTGAAATTGGCTTTCTTGTTCGGCGTCTCCCAGACCCGTTTCGAGGCTTTGATGTCGCGGTGAAAGCCTCCCGGTATCAGGAACCGCTTGTTGAACTCACGAAAATGCTGCGGGTAACAACACTCGATCTCATCGCGGATAAGGGAATAATCGGCAACCCATTTATCCCACGGGATCGAACTCACCCCCGATACGGTGGCCTTGGCCAGTTCCGCCACGATCTTCGGTTCGGAAAGCAGATGCGGTGAAGCCGGCGGACGCGAACCGAAGGAGCCATGGATGCAGGCGGTGGAGTCCTCCATCGAAACGGTCTGGTCGCCGCTCGCCTGGTGGTCCTTTTCCAGCCGCGACAGGCAGGGCAGCAGATAGGTCACCGCCCCTGGCAGGAGATGGCTGCGGTTGAGCTTGGTGGCGACTTCGACATGCAGCCCAAGCCGACGCCATGCTTTCTCGATCAGGCCGGTTTCGGGAACGGCCCGAACGAAATTGCCGCCGAGTCCGATGAAACCTTTCACCGAGCCGGCGATGACGCCCTCGCAGGCCTCGACCGTGTCGAGACCCTTCTCGCGTGGCGGCTCGAAATCATAGAACCGGGCGAACTTGTCGAGCGGAACGAGCTCGGGCTTTTCGGATATGCCGACCGTGCGCTGGCCCTGGACATTGGAATGGCCGCGCAGCGGCGAAATGCCGGCGCCGGGTTTTCCCATATTGCCGCGCATCAGCAGCAGATTGCACAGCATCTGGACGTTCTCGGTACCGTGCCGGTGCTGTGTCAAACCCATGCCGTAATTGCCGATCACCGCCTTGGAGCGGCTGTAGACTTCGGCAACATGTTCGAGATCCGCCCGCGCGATTCCCGCGCGCTTGACGATGTCCTCCCACCTGGCTGCCCGCAGGTAAGCTTCGAAGTCGGCAAAACCATCCGTGTGCTCGGCAATGAAATCGACGTCGAGGACACGCGGATCCCCGCTTTCCCGTGTCGCGTCGTCGAGCGCCAGCACCGCCTTGGCGATGCCGCTCATGGCGGCGATATCGCCACCGCTGCGGACCTGGAAAAAGTCGCTGGACATCTTCGTGCCGGGGCCCGGCGACAGCATCTCAAGGGGATCTTGCGGATTCTTGAAGCGCTTCAGCCCCCTTTCCGGCAAGGGATTGAAGGTGAATACCGGCACCCCGCGCTGGCGAGCCTCTTGCAGCGGATGCAGCAGCCGCGGCGCCGTCACCCCGGTGTTGTGGCCAAAAAAGAACATCATGTCGCACTGGGAGAAGTCCTCGAGCTGCACGGTTCCAACCGGCGAGCCGATCGATTCGGGCAGCCCGACCGAGGTCGATTCGTGGCACATGTTGGAAGAATCGGGCAAGTTCGATGAGCCATAGATACGCGCAAAGAGCTGATACATGAACGAGGCCTCCAGCGAGGCCCGGCCGGATGTGTAGAAGACGACCGATTTCGGATCAAGCCGCCGAAGCTCCATGCCGATCTCGAGGAATGCGTCATCCCAGGAAACCGGTTCATAGCGGTCGGTGACGGCATTGTAGCGCAGCGGATCCGTAAGCCTGCCCTGTTTTTCGAGGTCCCGATCCGGCCAGTCGAGCAGTTCGGTGACCGTATGTCGTACGAAGAAATCCGGGCCGCAACGCAGCTTCGTCTGATCCCACATGGTCGCCTTCGCGCCATTTTCGCAGAACTCGAAGGGCCGCGGATCGGCCGGCTTGGCCCATGAACAGGAAACGCACATGTAGCCATCGGCCTTGTTCTGCTTGAGCAGCGTGCTCCATATGCCCGACATCAGCAGGCCTTCGCCGTATGCCTTGCGGACCAATGATCTCAGGGATCCCCATCCGCCCGTGGGATGGTTGTATTTTTTTGTTTCGATACGGTCGGTTACGGCAGGTTTCATCGAGATCGTCCTTGAAGAACCATACCGAACCTCGCCCGTCACCGATTGTTCCCGCGGCTCCGTGCAGTGTTGGCGTCGAACTTGCGTGTCGAAGCCGACGCGACCAAGGAGCGATCGCGGCTGGTTGTGGAACTATTTTCGTGATCAGCTGTTCGGCTTGGAAGGGAGCCTGGCAATGGTGCGACGCAATGCGGTGCTTTCGCTCGTGATAGCCGCCATCATCATCATCGGCTTTCTCATAGGCTTTCTCTACGCCGATATGGGCTGGCATACTTCGCCGCTGAGGCGGGCGCCTGAACAGAACCAGGGCGGTAACGCGCCGACGGATACTTCCCCAGCCGCGGGCGTCCGGAAAAATCCCCAGGAAAACACCGAAATGCCAGGGCAGCAATAGCCACCTCGAACGGGGCCACTCGCGAAACGATGTCATGCTGTCAGACCCCACCGTGCTGATTTTGATGTATGTCCTGCTGCCGGTCTGGTTGGCCGCCGGATTTGCCGATTGGCTCTGCCATCGCGCCTCTCACATCGAATCGACGACGGGCGCCAAGGAATCCTTGATCCACCTTCTGATGTTCGCCGAGGTCGGAATACCTTTGCTGGCCGCCATGTTTCTTGACGTGAATGCCTTGATCATCCTCATCATGATCATCACCTTCTTCGTCCACGAGGCGACGGCGATGTGGGACGTCAGCTACGCCACCACCGCCCGCACCGTCACGCCGATCGAGCAGCACGTTCACAGCTTCCTGGAGATGATCCCGCTGATGGGGCTGGTCAGCGTCATTTCCCTCCACTGGGGACAGTTCCTTACCTTGTTCGGGGCAGGGACGGAAACCGCGCGCTTCGAACTTGTCTGGAATCGCAGCAGCTGCCGGTGACCTACATTGCCTGCGTGATGGCCGTGATCCTGCTCTTCGAACTGCTTCCCTATCTGGAAGAGCTCGTCAGGGGATTGCGGGCCAATGCCGGCAGGCTGATCCCGTCAAAAGCCAGGCGAGGGAATCCGGGCCAGACGACATTGCGTTGACGTGATCGCGCGGCGACACTCCTCCGGCCACTGGCATCGGGTATTCAGCCGGTCTGCAATGCCAGCATCGTTGTACGGAACATTTCTGCCGGGCCGGCCATTGAGCGAGCGGGCATGGCAGTGATGGGGAGTGCGATGATGGGATTTCTATCCGACCTCGACAAGAAACTGGCGGACAATGTCTACGAACACGGCAGTCAGCTCACCGATTCCGCCGCGGATCTCCCGCAGACGGTCGGCGAACTTGTCGAACGGCTGATGCCTTTCGTCCAACCTGAGGCGCGCGAGACGGTCAAGGCTCAGATCCTAGGCCTGATCCACGAGTACAAAGTCGAGCGGAGCGGGGCCGAGCAGGATCATCCAGACTGAACTACCCGTTCTGGTCTATCGCATGAGGCGCGGGTTGGCTGCCGCCCCCGCTGCCCGATGTATCGCGCCCGAACCATATCCAAGCCGCAACAAGCACAATCACCACGATGGCTATCCAGGCAATGAGACGGGGCATTGAGGGGTCCTTTCCCTGCCAGTTGACCATTCTCGCGGCACGAACGATCAGGGCGGAAGTCGAACCGCCCAGCCGCCTCCTCGTTAATCCGGCTATCGAGGCTTTGTTCCGCTCGAGTCGGTTCCTGCCGCGGCCGCTTGGCACCTGTCAGGGCCGACATGGCTTGCACTCCGTTGCTCGATCGGTGGCCTCGGTTGACGGGCCGGGCGGGCGCGCTAGATCAAATTACGCCGAACATGGTTTCGTCGGCGGGGGAGGTCATTCGTGTGGCGGATCCAACGCCGGCTCTAATCCTTAGCGGCTATCGCCTTGGCCGCGACAGCGCGTGCCTGCTGTTGCTCATGGCCATGTCGGCCGCATGCTCGTCGTCCGACCAGATCGAGCAGCAATCCCGAACTGCCGCCTCCACGGCGCGGACCGTATCGATGACGCTTGACGCCTGGTCGGCGGGAACGGCCCCCTCCGCATACGCTTCTGACACGCTGCACTCGGCCAGCACGACGCTGGCCGACATCGACACGAAGATCCGATCGGCCACTACGGTTGAACCTGCCAAGCAGGCTGCGCTGGCGGCGGCGGTCAAGGAGCTGTCGATCGCGGTGGACCGCGCCCGTGCGGGAGTGCAAGCGGACCGCTGCCCGCAAGTGCAGGAGGCTCAAGAAGATATTCGGACGGCCACGCGCTCCCTGGCCGCCGCTTACTTCAGATATTTCGCGCCGAAGCCATGAAGAAGCTCTTGGAAATATCGCTGGGCATCGTCACCAGTGTTGGCGGCTTCCTGGAAGTCGGATCGATGGCGACGGCAGCCCAGGCAGGTGCGACCTTTGGGTTTCAGCTGATCTGGGCGGTGGTTCTCGGCACCATTTGCATCATTTTTCTGGTCGAGATGGCCGGCCGGTTTGCCGCCGTGAGCCATCACACCATCTCCGACGGGATCCGGGAACGATTTGGCTTTAACGTTTCACTATGGCCATTGCTTGCCGCCCTGCTGGTCAATTTCATGGTGCTGTCCGCCGAGATCGGTGGTGTTGCCATCGCGCTCGAACTTGCCACTGGCATTGGCTTCCAATGGTGGGCTTTACCCGTGGCTTTGATGGCATGGCTGTTGCTGTGGAAAGGCACGTTCGGGCTGATCGAGAAAGGCGTGTCGATACTCGGCCTTGTGACGCTGTGCTTCGTGGTCGCAGCGGTAATGCTGAAGCCCGATTGGACAGCTGTCACGTCCGGCGCGGTGCCCACGCTGCCGGCCCACGACGCGGCGAACTACTGGTTCATGGCGGTCAGCATTCTCGGCGCTTCGATATCGCCTTACCTGTTCATGTTCTATTCCTCGGGGGCGATCGAGGACAAGTGGGACAAAAGCTATCTCGGAACCAATCGGGCCATCGCCGGACTGGGCATGGCCTTCGGCGGCACCATTTCGATCGGCGTCTTGATGGTGGCCGCGCTCGTGCTTGCAACGCACGGCATCGATCAGGTCGACGACTATCATCAATTGCCGTTGATGTTGATTCCGATATTCGGCTTCTGGGGGTTCGTCCTGTTCGTTGCCTCACTCGCCATTGCCTGCTTCGGTGCCGCTCTCGAGGTTGGGCTGCAACAGGCTTATCTGGTGGCGCAAGGTTTCGGATGGAATTGGGGTGAAGACCTTAAGCCGCGCGACGATCCCGGCTTCAGCGCCGTCTACACGGTGTCACTATTTCTGGCCGCCATTCCTATCATGCTTGGCCTCGATCCGCTGAAGCTCACCATTTTTTCCATGGCGCTGACCGCGGCCAGCCTGCCGTTGACGGTCGTTCCTTTCCTTTTTCTGCTGAACGACAAGCGCTATGTCGGCGAGCACCGCAACGGCATCGTCTCGAATGCCGCGGTGATCTTTATCATCGCGCTCGGTTTCGTGCTCGCCGTGGTGACCATTCCCCTGCAGATATTCGGAGGCACGTGATGGATTTGCTGCGCGACATCCTGGACAAGCAGATCGTCGACCGCGAGCAGGTCAAGATCGGCAAGATCGACGGGCTGGTGGCCGAGTTGCGGCGGGGCAAGCCGCCGAGGATCGTCGCGGTCGAACTCGGCTCCGTCACCCTTGCGCGTCGCCTCGGCGTGCGGCCCGGGCGTTGGATGACGCGGCTTGCGGCAGCCTGGGGCGGTAAACGCCGTGGCAAGCCGCACCGGATCGCCTGGACCAAGGTTCAGGACATAGGCGTCGACATCCAGTTCGATATCGATGTGCGCCAGACGTCGATCTTCGCCTGGCAGGACTGGCTGCGCGACCATATCATCGGACGCATTCCGGGAGCTTGATGATGTCCACCGTCAACCTCGAACATCTGGCCGGCCGACGCGTTCTCTCGCAGGAGGGCAAAAGTATCGGCTATATCGAGGAGATACGTGCCGAACCGGCCGGCGACGACTTCGTCGTTATCGAATTCCATGTCGGTATCTACGCCGCTTTCGAGCGTCTCTCGGCCTCGACCATCGGTGCGGCAGTGCTGGACCTCTTCCGGCTGCGTCGCGACGGCCTGTACCGTATTCCCTGGGACAAGCTCGACATCTCCGATCCCGCACGGCCGCGGCTGCTATGCTCGACAACCGAGCTTTCCGGCATGAAGGGCGCACCCGAACCCCATCGGCGCGGAAAGCAGGATCGATGATGACCCGGCCGACGGCCACGCGAAAAGTGCTCGATCTCAGCCAAGGGTTGTCCCACGCTGTCTGCACTCAGGATGATGCGCCTTACCGCAGCATGCTGGCTGCCAGGAACACCGCGGCCGCTATCAGTACGACGGCCGCAATCACCATTAGCGGCCAGTTGCTGCGGGGCTGCAACTCGGGCTCGTTCTCCACCGGCCGCATCGCGTTGGCGAAGCTGGCATCGTTTTCGAATTTTGGCCGGGGAGAACGTTGCGGACCTGCGTCAGTGACGGGATTCTGCGTGTCCGCCGCCTCGGCGTCGGTCTCGAATGGGGCAATGGCAGGATCGAATCCGGGCGTTTTGTCCCGCGTGGCTCCGGCCTGAACTTCGCCCCTGGCTGCGGCAGGCGTGGGATTTGAAACCTTGGCCATGATCTCTCTCCTTGAAATCAAATCCGGCAGGCTCGCTGTTGTTCCGCGCCGCGGGTGCCGATGTTGAAAGTTTTGTTGGTCCGGGTACCTGTGGAGGGCCTTCGCTCGGGGTGGCAGCGCATCGCCCGGCGCCGGAACAAAGCACATCTTGGCTTGTTGGGACGCATCGTAATATCGCGCATCGACAAGGACAAAGCCTATGAAACCGCGACACCTTCTTGCCTCGCTCGCCGCTGCTTCCATGCTTATCGCAATGCCTGCTTTGGCTGCCGACAGCGCCCAGGATTTCGTCGACAAGGCCGCTATTGGCGGCAAGTTCGAAGTCGATTCGAGCAAGATCGCCCAGGACAAGGCTCAGGACCAAAGCATCAAGAATTTCGCGCAGACGATGATCCGGGACCATGGCGCGGCAAACGCCAAGCTGGAAACAATTACCGGCGAACAGAAGTTGAAGGTGCCGACGGCGCTCGACGCGCAGCATCAAGGTGATCTGGACAAGCTCCAGAACGCACAGCCGCCAATCGATCCGGCCTATGTGGACATGCAGCGCAAGGCGCACGCCGATGCCGTCGATCTGTTTGAAAGCTACGCCCGCGACGGCGATAATGCGGCCCTCAAGACGTTCGCCCAGCAGACGGTCGATACCTTGAAGATGCATCGGCAGATGATCGAAAAGATCGCCGCTGCCCAGGACTCCATCACGGGAGCGACAACGCCCGCTGTGAAAACCACGAACACGCCCAATGCCGCGGCCCTGGTGCCCGGCGCAAACAGTTTCACCGAGACGCAGGCAAAGAGCCGCATCGAGGATGCAGGCTATTCCAATGTGTCGAAGCTTGCCAAGGACGATCAAGGCATCTGGCGCGGGCAGGCGACCAAGTCAGGCCAAAGTGTCGCCGTCGGGCTCGACTATCAGGGCAACGTCGTCGCCGACAGCAAGTGAGCACGATCAGGAGATATCAAAATGAAAACCGTAACCGCACTGTTCGACAACTATGACGACGCAGCCGACGCGGTCGGCGAACTGGAAGCGTCCGGAGTGCCACATTCCAATATCAGCATCATCGCCAACAACTCGGATGGCTGGTACGAGAGAGATCGTTCCGAAGCCGCTGAAGATGCCGCGAGCGGCGCAGGGATAGGGGCCGTGGTCGGTGGCGCCGGCGGTTTGCTGACAGGGCTGGGCGTCATGGCCGTTCCGGGCGTCGGACCTGTGGTTGCGGCGGGATGGCTTGCCGCTACCGCCGCCGGCGCGGTTGCCGGCGCGGTGGCTGGTGGCGCGGCAGGCGGTATCATTGGCGCTCTGACGGATTCCGGCGTTTCCGAAAACGATGCAAATGTCTATGCAGAGGGCGTACGTCGCGGCGGTACGCTGTTGACGGCCAAGGTGGACGATGAGCTTGTTCCGGAAGCCGAGGACATTCTGGGTCAGTCCAGCTCGGTTGATGTGATGGAACGCCGCAGGGCATACGAGGCGGATGGCTGGACCGGCTTTGACGTCAGCGCGGGCGACTATGTCCCTGAGCGCGACGGCGGCAGGGCAGTAAACCGGCCCTGAAGGACAAACCCGCCAGGGCAGCGGGCACTTGCCGTCCTATCTTGGCTTCGGGTGGCTTGCCCGAAATCTCCGTGATATGTGCAAGGGTATTCGGTCTGCTGATGGAGTTTGCTTCGGGCCATGGTAGCCGCGGTCAGTCCTTGTCCTGACGATAAAGCCGATCGGTGGCGCGGTCGCTTTCCCTGCGTTCTGCGGGGCCACGGCGACGGCGAGTGACGACGACATACGCTAGCAATGCGACCAATAACAATGGCCCGCCGGCGACGACGATCAGCCACATGACACTTTCAAACATGGGACGTCTCCTTTCCCCTCACAAACCGGTGGAGAGAAGAACCGTTCCGCTTGTCGACCACGGTACCTGGACCAGTCTGCCTTCAATCACCGGGCGCGTTCGTAGGTTCCGACGAGCTCTGCCTGCTCGATCAAGTGTTTCTGCGCCTCCTGCCAGATACGCTCCACGCCCGTGCTCGCGGGGATGGCAAGGTTCGGCGTGTCGAGCGCGGCCAGCCGGAAGTGGTAGTGGTGGATACCGTGTCCGACAGGCGGGTCAGGGCCGTCGTAATAGGCGTTGCCGAAATCGTTCCGCGCTTGCCTGAGGGCCTGTGGACCCGGTCTGCCGCTTTCCGCCTCGGGCAACTCCTGAACCTCCGGCGAAATGTTGAACACCGCCCAATGGCTGAACGTTCCGTTCGGCGCATCGGGATCCTGGACGACAAGGACGAGGCTCTTTGTGCCGTCCGGTACCCCGGACCACTTTAGCGGCGGAGATACGTTCTTGCCGCCACGAGTGTAGCTTTCGGGGATCTCTCCGCATTCGGCAAAGGCGGGACTGCTGAGCGTCAGGGGCATGGTTCGCACTCCTTCGGGGGAAGCATCGATCGCATCACGGCGGCGATCACGACGCCCCAGGTGATGAGCTGTCCGGCACCGCGTTGCTCTTCCTCGCGAGCAGGTCTTCCGGCATTGCGCGGATCTTCCTGTAAAGTTCGATGATTTAGCAACGTGTCTTGTCGAGGCGGGTTCCCGGCAGCCAAATCCAGAGCGAGACGCGCAATTCAACTCGAACGCATCCCGCTCTGGACGGGAAGGCTGCCGGGCGCTTAGCGCCGCGCCGCGCCGCGGCTAAGCGGCTTTCTCAAGAGCGCGCTCATTGACCCCGCCTTCGCCCAAGCCTGTAAGCGCTTCATCGGTTGCCATTTCCTCTTTGAGCGTCTCGTTGAGGAGCTTGACCGCGTCGCTCTTGCCAAGCTGTTCGGCCCACGCGATCAACGTGCCGTAGCGCGCGATTTCATAGTGCTCGACCGCCTGTGCCGCTCCGACCAGTCCTGCATCCAATGCTGGGTCCCCCTTATAGTCGTCGAGAATCTCCGACCCCTCTTCGAGAATGCCGTCGATCGCCGGACAGGTCTTGCCGCGGGCCGGCTTGTCCATCAGCTCGAACACCTGTTCGAGGCGGTCGACCTGGCCTTCGGTTTCCACGCGATGTTTCTCGAACGCCGCCGCGACCTCCTCGGACTCGGCGCCCTTGGCCATTTTGGGCAGCGCCTTGAGTATTTTCTTTTCGGCGTAATAGATGTCCTTCAGCCCGTCGAGGAACAGGGCTTCCAGCCCTTTCGTCGCCGCCTTCTTCGCAGTCGCCATGTTTTCGTCTCCCTAAGGTTGTCGTGAAAGCTCCACCACCGGTGCAGCTTTTCCATAACCTTGAACACGGGCCGTTGTTCCCGCCGGATCGAGACAAACAAGGACGGCCGCATCTCACACGATCACACTGTGCCAGCCGCCATAGTGCGCATCGCTTGAGGCTGGCTGCGGTCCAGCTACCTGTCACCAGCCGGCTGGAGAGAGTGCGTGGCGGGTCTTCGACCTCTAGCTTCGGCCGGTACGCGTGCTGGCGGCCTTCTGCGCTGCTTTCTTTCTGCCGGCAGCACCCTGGTGCGGACCGCCTTGCGTGCGGCGGACCGGCCGGCAGCGCCCTTCGTCTCAGAGGCCTTCTTGGCTGCGGCCGAGCGCTCCTCGGCCCTCCGGCGCGACGCCGCCTGTTTGGTCTGTCTTGAGAGCGCCTCATGGGATGCCGTGCTCTTGGGTTCGTGCTCGAGAACCTCGGAAACGGCCTTCGAGACCTTGGGGCGGCGTTTTGGCTTACGTTCGCCCTGGCCAACTTCATAGGCGTATTCGGCGCTCTTGCGGGTGCTCTCCTTGACGCTTCGTTTCTTGGGCGGAGGCAGGTCGACGCCGGCGCGCCGCGCCTCCGAAAGGCCGATGGCGATCGCCTGCTTGGTGGAGCGCGCGCCGTGCTTGCCGCGACGGATCTTCTCGATCTCTTCATGCACGAACTCGCCGGCCTGCGTGGTGGGCGACTTACCTTCGCGCCTGTCTTTTTGCGCCTTCTCGATGGTTTTCTTATCCGGCATCGCTTTCTCCTTGTTGGATACAGCGGGACTGGTGGCGGTGCGACATCGGGACCAGAAAACCTAACGCGTCGATGGCGCAAATGATCCGGAGGAAAGAGACTTGCTCCGGCGAAGATCTACGGACCGGCCGGACGCCACGAGAGCGCCGACATCGTCGTGAGACAGAGCGCTGCGAATACGATCGCGGTGTTTGCCGCATGAGAATATTCCCATTGCCGCCTGAGCGCTTCCCAGTTTGCAGGAACTGTCGTCCAGTTCTGCGTCGCCTGGTTGGCAGGGAGCGTCCAGACAACGAAGATCGCAAGCATGATCGCGAAACAGAGCGCCGCGAGCAGGGCGAGCCAAAACGGCCAGGCCTGTGAGCGCGCGGAGATCGCCAGCAATGCGTTCATGATCAGCGCGGTCGGCCAGAGCAACCCGAGGATCGCCCATCCGTAATAGATGCCCTGGACGGTGAAATATTCCGGCTGCGGCAGAGATATCTTGTTGGGAAGAGCGGCGAGATGAGCCCCTGCCGGGATGAGAGCGAGGGCCGAAATGACAATGGCGAGAAATTGCAGATACCTGACTGTCATGAAACCTTCTCCGCGGAATGATTTTTAGCACGCCGACGACCCAATCGATCTGGCTCTCTGATGAGGCGATGGCGTTGGCGCCGGCGTAGCGCGATCACCTGCGTGTCTGCGCCACCGACCACGAGCAGCGTTGGTGCCCGGACGCGGGGCAGGGCAGGTGCCGCAAGATCCGGACGCCCGCCGCGCGAGACGACGGCGGCCGCTCGATCCGGGCGCTCTGCCGCGGCAGCCCCTGTGCTCGCGCCGAAATAACCGACGCGCAGCGCCGACCTTTCGTCGGACATGTGCAGCCAGTCGGTAACCTGAACCAGTCGATCGGCGAGCAAGCGGATGTCGAACCGCAACTCGGCGGTAATCTGGTCGATACGCTCCTCTTCGGTCGTCTAGGTCGATGAGCAACGTGGCGAGTTCCGCTTCGTTCAACCGTTCGGCCACATAGCGGTTGCGCGGGCTGTGCCGGCTGCTGCGGCTGCCGTGAGCGAAGAGGACGAGCCCACGGGCTTCCCGCGGCAGCGACAGGTTGCCTGCGAGCATTGCGCCGCCGGCGGGGACCTGCACGGCCTTCTCGTTTGTCTTCGGGACTGAGACCATGGCGATCTCCAACTCAATTGGATCGGTCCCTAAACCCCGAACGGATAGGTCTCCGCGAGCTCGCCGGCGTCCCATTGGGAGCTGCGCTCCAGCGGCTCGACCGCCCGTGTCTCGTCGAAATGCAGCAGCATGTCGAATTGCGCGGCAAGGTCGGCATGGAAGTAGTGGCTGGCCCGTTCGGTCTCAGGCCGGTAGATGACGCCGATCGCGCGCTCCAGGAGCCGTCGCGGCAGGGCTTCGCCGTCGCCGCGCAGATCGAGCTGGAAGCGATCAGCCGGGACTGCATGCAGCAGCGCCTCATAGCTGCGCGCCAAGGCAGGCCGGACAGCCTTGCGCTCCGCCGGGCCGTCCCAGTTCGATGCCGCCGTCACCGTTCCCTCATACGTCGTGAAACCGACGAGGAAGGCCTCGCGCTCATGCTTTTCGCGAATGAGCTGTCCGAGGTTGATTTCGCCATGCAGGCTCCTGTCCGTCGCCCTGGCGTCGCCGAGATGGGAGTTATGCGCCCAAACCACGATCTTCGGCGATCGCCCGAGCCGGCCGAGATGAGCGGCGAGGGCTTCGAACGTCTCGGCCATGTGCCGGTCGCGCAGGTTCCAGGTCGATTCGGGCGCCAGGAACATGGCGCGATAATAGGCCTCCGCATTCTTCACCAGGCGGGCGTTTTGCTGCGCCGCGAAGAGTTCGTCCGCGATGGCGCCTTCGCGCGGCTCGGCTTTCGCCGGGCGCTGCTTCAGCATCTCGACCAGCTGCGCGACCACAGCCTCCTGGCAAGATTTGTCGACCTCCTTGCCGGCTATGAAGCCATAAGCCTGCGGGTCAGGGCCGAAATGGTCGAAACAGGCATAGCGGCGACGCGCGATCTCCGCCGCGGCCGGGTCGGCCCTTTCGAGGTAGCGCAGCACCGCCTTCATCGCACCGTGCAGGGCATAGAGGTCGAGCCCGTAGAACCCGGCTTTCGGATTGCCCTTGCCGGGCGCTTCATTGTGCCGGCGCAGCCATTCGACAAAATCGACGACGACCCTGTTCCGCCACATCCAGGTCGGGAAGCGCCGGAAATCCGCGAGCGCCTCTCCGGCGTCGATATCCTCGCCCGTTCCCTGAACATAGCGGTTGACCCGGTATGTGTCGGGCCAGTCGGCTTCGACAGCAACGGCGGCAAAACCCTGCTCCTCGATCAGCCGCCGCGTGATCCGCGCGCGCTCCTCATAGAATTCGTGTGTGCCGTGCGAAGCTTCACCGAGCAACACAAAGCGCGCCTCGCCGATCGCTGCCAAAAGCTCGTCGTAGTCTCGCGCGTCTCCAGAGAGCCGAACGACGTGCTTGTGCAATCGGCTTGCCGTATTCTGTGGCGCATCGCGACCGGACGGTGCGGTTGGTCGCCCCGCCTTGGCGAGAAGGGCGCGGACCTCGTCGTCGCTCGTTTGGGAGAAGTCTTCATACCAGCGCCCGACGCCGATGAGCGGCTGCGGCGTCGTCGCACAGACGACCTCGTCGGCCTCGCTCTCCATCGCCTCGCAGGTGTCGGGACTGCCGACCGGAACGGCCGCAACGATACGGGCAGGCCGCTTTTCCCGCAGCGCCCTGACCGCCGCGCGCATGGTCGACCCAGTGGCGAGCCCATCGTCGACGAGAATGGCGATTCGATCCTCCACAAGGAGCGGTACCCGCTCGCCGCGATAGAGGTGCTCGCGGCGTAAAAGCTCCCTCTCCTCGCTGGCAGTGACCGCGTCGATGACGTGGGCCGGCACAGCGAGGCCTTCCACGATCTCGTCGTTCAGGACGCGTACACCGGAGGTCGCGATTGCGCCCATGGCCAACTCTTCGTAACCGGGAACGCCGAGCTTGCGCACGACGAAAACGTCGAGCGGTGCCTTCAATGCCTGTGCGACTTCGTAGGCGACGGGCACGCCGCCGCGTGGCAGCGCCAGCACAGTGACATCATCGCGCGCTGCGAAGTGGCCGAGCTTACCAGCAAGAACGCGTCCGGCCTCGCGACGATCCGCAAAGACAATAGTCATGATCTCAAGCCCATATTTGCGCCGCGTCCGCCTTTTGGGGTCCCGCTGCAAGGCTTTGATTGGCCGAGCCCACACAAGGCGGCAATGCGTGGCACAGGCACATCATTGGCGTGTGCGTCGCCAAGAATTCGGGCGGCGGGCATTTCCAAGTCATCCACCACCGCGCCGATGCTCGGAAACGACCTAATCCCCCAAGGGTTCCGTGTCGCTCCGGGGCGGCTGGTCCGGATCGCTCCAAAGCGTTGCCTTGTTCCCGGAGGGAACAAAGCGGTCTGCCGGAGATTGGGGCGCGCAGGAGGAGTTTCCAATGGACAAGGAAGAACTCATAAAGCGACGAGCCTACGAGATCTGGGAGCGCGAAGGCCATCCGCAGGGCCGAGAGCAGGAGCATTGGGACCAGGCCGTGCAGGAAATAGAGGCGGAAGGATCGGAAGCCGAGCGCGGTCCGGTAGTGCCCGATCCGACCATCGGCCGCGGGTCGGAGCCTCCAAGCTCCTGAAGCGACGTCAGACGTCATTGCCGCCAAGGAGGAAAAATGCGTCGACCGACTGTTGTTCCGTCGACGCATTGAGACGGCTTTTCGGTCAACGTCCGAGCAGCGCCCTGAGCCTGGCGAATATATTGAAACCTTCGCCCATGGCGGCGCGCACGCGAACGGCGACCCACCCGGCTTTCATGGTCGCACCGACGTGGCAATCACAGACGATGTTGTGCAACTGCCAGTTGGACAGTTCGAAAAAGCGCTTTGCCTCGCCATAGGTGTCGCCTTCCAGACCCTGCGCCCGCAGTATTGGATCTTCGAACGCGACGCTGATGGGGGATTGCACGCAGTAGGCGTTTTCACGCATGTCGGGACTCATATATTCGGTGCCCGGAAGCGCTCCGAGGCGCCGTTCAGGATGACGCTCAAGAAGACTTGCCCAGCGCTCCAGGCGTTGGTTCCGCGTCATTGTCGGGCACACCGTATCAACTTCCGCGATAGCGTGTAGTTGTTCGAGTGTATGGGACTTCATGGTCAGCTCCTGTTGGTCCAGGTTCCTCCCGCTTCAAGGTGAGTCGCGAGATCACGACAGCGCGCTCGCCGTCGCCGCGCTCCGAACTCTTTGTTGTCGCTGAAGTTCCATCATTTTGAGAATTTGAAGCCCGGTGCGGCGGCAGCTCGGCAACCCGGAGCCGTTGCGTCACCTCGGTCGGTGTTGGGTCAGCCCCTTCCAACTCCACGCTCCTGGCCCGGCCGCCTCCCGGCGCAGGAGTGTCGGTGTTCAATGCTGGAGATCGTCGGGCGGCTCCTCCAGGCTTCTGCTGGGGTGAATTTCGTTCGAGAGGGGGATATCCATCGTGCAGATCACCTCGGCATCGGTGAAGCGCAGCGAGCCAGCTCCGCCGATCTCGTAGGGCACCACCTTTTCGATCAGCTCGGATCCGAAGCCGCGTCGCGCAGGTATTGCTGCCGGACCATGCAGCTCCTCGATCCAGCGGATCTTCAGCTCCTGTCTGGCGGCCGTGCCATCCACTTTCCAGCTTACGCTGATTGATTTGTCGGCTGCCGACAGCGCGCCATATTTCATCGAGTTGGTAGCGAGTTCGTGGAACGCGAGGCCCAAGGTCTCCGCCGCCTTTCCGGACAAGGAAATATCCGGGCCATCTATGGTGAACTGATCTTCCGTCCGGCCGCCTTGGGACGCAAGCTCGTCAAGGACAAGCATGTCAAGCTGCACGGTGGCCGAGGCCGATCGCATCAGCACATTGTGCGTGCGTGCAAGCGCATTGATGCGGCCCTCGAGGTGAAAGGCATAGTCCTCGACATCGTCGCTGTTTTCAACCGACCGGCGAGCGATCGAACGGACAATGCTCAACGTGTTGCGAACGCGGTGCTGCAATTCGGCGGCAAATGCCTTCGTCGCCTGGAGGCGGTCGCGTGTGACCTGGAGTTCGGCTTCGAGCCGGGCGATATGATCGTCACGTTCGTCGATCTGTTCATCGACATGGCTGAGCCGCGTCGACGCGGAAGCATCGCCTTCTTCGGCCGACAGGCCTTGCGGACGGGAGAATGTACCCGTGACGTCTTTCTTGCGCGGTCTTTTTCCAACCACCTGTCAGTCTTTCAACCGTTCCTCGATGATGCGCGGTGCCAGGCGCATCGCCTCGTCGGCCTTTGGCTCGCGTTCACGCGCCCAGGATTGGCTTTCGTGCCGCCGCGCGCGGTTTTCAGCCGGCGAAAATGAGACCGTCGAGCCGGCAGGAGCATTAATGCCGCCGCTGTCGGCGGAAATATGGAAGGCGATCGCAGCGGCCAACTCCCCAGCGATGTCATTGAGAGTCGACCCCAGCGGATCGATCGTACCTACCGAACCGCCGATCAAATCGCGCTTGGCCATCGCCGCTACCGCTTCCGGTTACGCCGAACCGGCAGAAGCCGGCCAGGTTCCCTATGATGCTTCATTTTTGCGCTCCACTCGATGAGCCCGTGCCTGGTTATGCAAAAGGCTCCCTGACGTCCAACAGATGAAGGTAGTCAGGATTGAAAAAGGCGGCCGCCTCCAGTTTCGCCAGGTTCTTGATCGTTACGGTGCCGTTGTTGAACGAAATGAGGCCGTCGCGCCTGAGATCCTGAAGCGTACGGTTGATGTGCACGTTCGAAAGACCGAGCGTATCGCCCAGGGTCGCCTGGGTTACCGGTAGGGGATAGCTTTTGCCGGCCGTTTCACCAATTGCGTGAAGCCTGTGGAACAGCTCGCAAAAAAGGTGAGCCATCCGCTCATAAGCAGTCCGCTGGCCGATGTTGACGACCCATTCGCGGGTGATCGCCTCGTCGAGCAGCGTGGTCCACCAGAGCGCCCGCGTAAGATTGGGATAGCTGTTGGTGAAGCCGAGGATCGCGCTCTGCGGGATCGCCGCAACCTTGGAGCGGCTGAGAGCACCGATCGAGTGGTCCATGCGCCGCAGCAGGAACACGTGAAGATCGCAAAGGTCGCCCGGCACCAAATAAGCAAGGATCTGTCGTCGACCGTCCTCGAGAATTTTGTAGCGGCAGGCAAATCCTTCGAGCAGCAGGTTGACCCCGCCTGTCCTGTCACCCCTTTGGATGACGTCATCGCCGGCGGCGAATTCGGCGACCTTTGTCGTCGCGCTCTCGATGGCGTCGCATTCTTCGACGGACAGGACCGTGAAATTGGACAGCTTGCGGATAAGCGGGTGCCGCGCGGTCTTCGCTCTCAGGCCAACCGCCGGCTCGCTTCTCTCGTTCATTGCGTATCGTGTGCCGTCGCGGCAACGAACTCGACAATGCTGCCGAATTCCAGAGGCTTTTCAAATCGCCTGATCCCGCCGAGCTCTGCTGGAATGGCCGTCTGATCATAGCCGGTGGCGAAGGCGATCGGAACGCCTTTTGCCAACGATTCGCGAGCAATCTCGAATGTCTGCTCGCCGCGCAAGTTGATATCGAGAATCGCAAAGTCGCATTGACCGCTGTTCAGCAATTCGATTGCGGGCTCGGCTGTGGCGACCGGGCCGAGCACTATCGCCCCTTGTGTGACGAGAGCCTTACGCAGGTCATCGGCGAGAAAATATTCGTCTTCCACGATCAAAACGCGAATCCCGCCCAGAAAGGCTGATTTCGCCGCTTCCCCGTCCATGGTGCAAGCACTCTCCCTTTGCAGCGGCCGTCACTTGGGACACTACACCGCAACCTGCTGCACTCCCAGTTCTATTTCCACCGATGCAACCGGAGGCGAACCCCGGGCCACCGCCTGCCGTCATTTATTTTTTCGGAGTCGACAGCTTTTCGCCCGCCATTTTAACAATTGTGATGGCGGCCTTCGGCGTCCGTTAACACAGTGAGAAAACCGGGGAAAAAACGAGGAGGAGGAACCGATGCCTGTGATCGATATGACCTCGAAGGAACTGATCCGGGCTGTCGATCACTACATCAATTCCCGCAGAAATCTCGAATGGCCGATTTCCACGGCCCAGGCGGTGTCAGCCATCCGTTACAAACTGCCAGAATGCACTCTCTCTGACAAAGAACTGGCGGACATTGTTGCCAGCTCAGCAATTCAAAAGCACCGCAACATCGCATTTGACCTGCTGTCGTAGCCATGCCCATACATGTCGTCCAAAACGCCTTGGTTTTGGAACAAAGACACGCATGAAAACAAAGACATGCATGAAAACAGAATCCTGACGCACGTCGCCCGCCTCGACGCATGCCGGGGCGGGCGCTTTGGAACGTGCGGTCATTGAAGGACCTGGACGATTTTCCGGGTTTCCGGGTCGACCAGAACTGTTCTATTGTCGACCACGACGTAGCGGTATTTCACATCCGGAACTTCATGAAGTTCGACCGTATCGGGCACGGTGGATCCGATATTGAGCTCCACGCCGGGCAGCTGGACCGAGGCCAGGGGCTGCTTCTTCACATACTCCTTGATAACGGTTTCCTGTTCCGGCTGGATGACCACATCTTGCGCCGCGGCCACTCCGGCCCCCGCAAGAAACAGGATGCCGACTGCCGTTCCCAGTAGATATTTTTCCACTTCTGTCTCCATCAGATGTTGCGCAGGGCGCCAAGCCGACGACGCCACCGGCATTTCGGCAGGTGCGCCCCATGCGCCGAACTTCGCAAAATGCCGGCAGTTCCATCCGCTCCGGAATATATTAGCCTTCGGTGGAACAATCGCGGGGTGGCAAAGTTTTGCCGCGAAGGGACTGCCATCCTAGGAGACTTCTCATGAGAACCACTCTGATCACCAGCATGTTAGCGCTTACCCTCGGATGTGGGGCGGCAATCGCGCAGACCCAGCAGCAGTCGGGCGAAGCGGCCCAATCGGGTGGGGCAGACACTTGCGCAGCCGGCTCGGCCGATTGCCAGAAGGGCGGCAGCACCGAGCAGCAGACGCAAGGCAAGGCCGGCATGAAGACCGACGAGCAGGCGCAGGGCAAAGCCGGAGCGAAGACCGATGAGCAGGCGCAAGGCAAGGCGGGCGTAAAGACCGACGAGCAAGCGCAAGGCAAGGCCGGCATGAAGACCGACGAGCAGGCGCAAGGCAAAGCGGGCGTAAAGACCGACGAGCAGGCGCAGGGCAAGCCCCTCATGAAGACCGACGAGCAGGCGCAGGGCAAGGCGGGCGTAAAGACCGACCAGCAGGCGCAAGGCAAGCCCCGCATGAAGACCGACGAGCAGGCGCAGGGCAAAGCCGGCGCGACTACCGATCAGCAAGCGCAGGGCAAGGCCGGTACGACTACCGATCAGCAAGCGCAGGGCAAGGCCGGTACGACGACCGACCAGCAGGCGCAAGGCAAGGCCGGTACGACTACGGACCAGAGTTCAACCGCTTCAATCAACAATATATCCGTCGAGCAGAAGACCGAAATCACCAACGTCATCCGGGAGACGAGGGTGGAACCGGTCTCGAATCTCGACGTGGACATTTCGGTCGGCGTGAAAGTGCCGAAGCAGAAGGTGCGGCTGCATCGACTTCCGCACCGGATCGTCGAAATCGTTCCTGCCTATGAGAGCTATGAATATTTCCTCCTGGCCGATGGCAGGATTGTTATTGTCGATCCGAACTCATATGAGATCGTCGCTATCCTGAGCTAGGAGCTGAAGCCGACTAACAAAAGCCCGCTCTCCATCGAAAGCGGGCTTTTGCGGCGCCTTCGGGCGCGAAAATGTCAGTCGTGCGTCCCCTATTCACTCAGCTGCCATGTCGGGTGCCCGGCTGCCTACCGGGCCTAGCGCGTCAGCGTTCTGCACCAGTGCGCGCATGTAGCCCAATGCGAAGGCCTTGCCGGCGTGCCATGGCGCGTCGCAGGCCATCTCAGGCGTGTGATCGGGTATCATGACGCCTTGATAATTCTCGTCGCGCAGAATACGCACGATCTCGGCCATGTCGATGTCGCCGTCATCGACGAAGGTCTCGTGATATTTCGGCACTTTGCCCTGCACATTGCGGAAATGGATATAGCCGATGCGGCCACGCCGCGCGAAACGGCGCACATGGCTGTAGATCTCCTCGGTCTGCGGCATCTCCTGCAGCGAGCCGAGGCAGAGCTCCAGCCCGTTGGCGGGCGAGTCGACGATATCCATCAGCCGATCATATTTCTGCGGCCGGTTGACGAGGCGCGCCGTGCCGCGCAGCGCCTCGGCGGGTGGGTCGTCCGGATGCGCAGCCATCACGACGCCGGCCTCTTCGGCCACCGGTACGATTTCGCGCAGGAAGACGCCAAGCCGCTCCCACAATTCCTCTTGCGAGACCCTGACAGGCGCGGCACCGGCTCGGCCCGGTCGGTAGCGCATATTCCAGACCACTCCGTCGGGCAGCGGCAGGTCGGGATCGATATTGGACAAATCGAGCCCCACGGACATGGCGTTGCCGCGCGCGAATGGCCCGCGCTGCCAGCCCCACACGCCCGCGATCGAGAAGTTGTAGCCTATGCAGGGAATGCCGGCCCGGCCGGCGTCACGCACCAGCCGCTTGAGGCCTTCGAGCTGCCTCGCCCGGTCGGGGCCGCCGAGCAGTACGTCGGACCAGAAGCGCGGCGACAGATTTTCAATGCCGGCGATCTCCAGGCCATTGTCGCGTACGGTCTTCACCAGTCCGGTGAAATCCTCGTAGCTCCACAATCGATCCGTTGAACAATCGCCCCAGCCATCCGTTTCGCTGCCGGCCGACAGCGAGGGATCGCGGCCGCGAAAATAGTTGGTCAGATGCGCAACGACATGCGTTGCGCCGGCCTGTCGGGCAAAGCGGAAATTCTCCGGCGTCAGCGAATCGCGATAGAGGCCAAGTCCGATCTTCATCCGCGTCGCCCTACTTGACGCCGATGCCGGCGGTGAGGCCGCCATCGATCTTGTAGTCCGCGCCGGTGCAGAAGCCGGCTTTCGATGAACAAAGGAAAGCGATGAGTTCCGCCACTTCCTCCGGCTCGCCGATCCGGCCGAGCGGATGGGCGGCGCCGAAGCGCCTGTAGGCTTCTTCGACATCGGCGTCGCTGCCACTGTCGCCACGCGCTGCCTTCTCGAGGATTGGCGTGCGGATCGAGCCCGGGCTGACCGAATTGACCCGGATGCCGGCCGCGGCATAGTCGAGCGCCAGCGAACGCGTCAGCGTGTGGATGGCGCCCTTGGTCGTGGCATAGGCGGCGACGTTCTGCTGGCAGGCGAACCCCTGCACCGAGGCGACATTGACGATGGCACCGCCGCCTCGGCGGATCATTTCGGGAATGCCGAAATGCGCGGTCAGGTAGATCGACCCGACATTGACCGTCATTGCCCGGTTCCAGGTTTCCCAGTCGGTCGTGGTCGCCGTGCCGTAGGGGTGGACCGCCGCCGAATTGATGATGATATCGATGCCGCCGAACCTCGCGACGCCCGCTGCGACCGCGTCGCGCACCTGGTCGGAAACGGAGACATCCACCGTTTGCACCAGCGCATTCGCTCCGGCCTTGGCTAGGCTTTCCTGCATGGCGGCATTGGCCGCCCGGTCGATGCCGCAGGCGATGATCGCAGCGCCGCCTTGCGCCAGGCGGCTCGCAGTGGCGAGCGCGATGCCGGTCGTGCCGGTGATCAGCGCCACCTTGTTCTCAAAATCAGACATGATGCAAATCCTTGGAAGATGTCGGCACTGGGTTTGCTGCCGAGATACGGGCGTTTTCGAGGTCGTCGGGAACGAAGCGCAAGCCGAAATCGAGATGCCGGCTCATCAGGTAGCAGTAGGCAATGCGGTCGCGCACGCGCAGCGCCGCGATGATCTCGCCATGCGCGTGGCGTGTTTCGCTCAGCACCGGCCGGATGGATTTGCCGACGGTCATGATGTGCAGGATGACCGGCGACAGGAACTGATAGGTCTGCACCAGCATGCGGTTGCCGGCGAGTTTCATCAGCGCCAGGTGAAAATCGAAATCGCGTTGCGCGGCTTCCTGGACATCCTTGCTGGTCTCGATCAGGCCATTGACCTCGTCAAGGGCTTCAAGTTCGGCGGCACTGGCATTGAGGATGATGTGGTCGCCGACGCTCACTTCGATGATGCGGCGAAATCCTTGTATGTCGTGAAAGGACGTTTTCGATATGTCCATTTGCGCGGCGAAAAAATTCTGGATCGCGACGTTCTGGCGATCGGCGAGCACCGCGCCGACGCGCGGCTTGGGATCGATCAGCCCATAGGTGCGGATGGTGCGCAGCGCCTCTCGTATCGTGTTGCGGCTGGCGCCGAACAGTTCGCCAAGCTCCCGTTCGGTGGGCAGCACATCGCCGATGGACATGGCGCGATTGCGAATGAGGTCGAGGATCTGCCGCACGGTCTGGTCGACGGCGGAACTGCTGATCCCGGCTTCGTCCGCCGCCTCCACCCAATCCTGGCTCGCCTGTTCCACCGCAGAACTCCTTGCTATTTGTTGGACCAGACTATGGCTCGATCCGCAGGAAATCAACCGCTTGGCGATGGAAAGGTTCTGTTGACAGGCTTGTGGTCCGACAATATGGTCGCCACCAATCCTGAGGAGGCTTCATGGAACAGTGCTGGCGCTGGTATGGTCCCGATGATCCGGTGACGCTTGAACATGTCAGGCAGGCCGGCGCCACCGGCGTTGTCTCCGCGCTGCACCAGATCTATGACGGCCGCGCCTGGCCTGAGGCCGATGTGCTCGAGCGCAAGCGGATCATCGAGGCGGCCGGCCTGAAATGGTCGGTCGTCGAGAGCATTCCGGTGCACAATTCCTTCAAGATCGGCGCGCCCGAGCGCGAGCGCTATGCCGGCTACTACCGCGACAGCATCCGGGCGCTCGCCAAGGCCGGCATCGAGACGATCTGTTATAATTTCATGCCGGTGGTGGACTGGACCCGCACCGACCTGATGTATCGCCTGCCGACAACCGGCTATGCGTTGCGCTTCGATGCTATCGATTTCGCGGCCTACGATCTTTTCGTGCTGCAGCGCAAGAATGGTGCGGCAAGCTACACGCCGGCGCGTATCGCCGAGGCCGAGAAGCGGCTGAAGACGCTGACGCCGGAGCAGATCGACCGGATCGAGCGCAATCTCATCGCCGGCCTGCCGGCGACCGAACGCAGCTATAACAGGGACAGCTTTCGCGAAGCCCTGGCTGAATACGATTCGATCGGCCCGAAGGAACTGCGCGACAATCTCGCCTGGTTCCTGCGCGAGATCATTCCGGCGGCCGAAGAGGAGGGAGTGCGTATGTGCATCCATCCCGACGATCCGCCCTTCTCTCTCTATGGCCTGCCACGCGTCGTTTCGACTGCCGAGGACGCGCGCTTCATCCTCAATGCCGTCGACAGCCCGGCCAATGGGCTGACCTTCTGCACCGGCTCCTACGGCACGCGCGCCGACAACGACATCGTCGCCATGGTCAAGGAATTCGCCGCCCGCATCCACTTCGTCCATCTGCGCAACATCACCATCGAGGAGGACGGCTCCTTCTACGAAGCCGAACACCTCGAGGGCGGCACAGACATGGCGCATGTCATCCTCGCGTTGATGCAGGAAGAGAAGCGCCGTCGCGAGGAAGGCCGGGTTGACTGGCAAATCCCGATGCGTCCGGACCATGGGCATCTGCTTGCCGACGACATCGGCAAGAAAAAGATCAATCCCGGCTATTCGCTTATCGGACGGCTCAAGGGTTTGGCTGAACTGCGCGGCATCATGCGCGCCGTGGAGCGTTTCGATCTGGCTTGAACCACGCGTCGGCCAGTCGGGAGGATGTATGCGCTTTTTGCGCAAATGAAAACAAGTTGCGTATATGAAAAATAGTGCTAGTGTCGATGGCGAGCCGGTTATTGCCGGCGCCGGGAGGATTTAAGTGGCATGACGAAGCTGCGCGGATTGGCGTGGGATCATAGACGATGCTGGGGTCCGCTGGACGCCAGCATCGAGTCCTATTGCGCCGCGCATCCCGGCCTGGAGATCCAATGGGACCGCCGCAGCCTCTATGAATTCGGTGAGGGTGCGCTCGGCCCGGTGCTCGGCACTTACGATCTTGTCGTGTTCGATCATCCCTTCATCGGCGATATCGCGCAGGATGAACTGATGGTCCCGTTCGACGCTTATCTGTCGGCCGAACAGATCCATTTCTTCGAGCGTGATTCAGTCGGTGCGTCCTGGCGCTCCTACCAGAAGAACAGCCGCCAGTGGGCGCTGCCGATCGATGCCGCCTGCCAGGTTGCTTCCTATCGGCCGGATTTGCTGGAGCGCTACGGGCCGGTGCCCAGCACGCACCAGGACGTGCTGGAGCTTGGCCGGCGTGCGCGCAGGGACGGCAAATGGCTTGGTCTGCCCTTTGTGCCGACCGACGCCATGTGCCTGCTTCTGACGCTCGGCCGCCCCCAGGAAGATGGCGAGCAATTCATCGCGAAGGAAGTGGTCGAGCAGGCGATTGCACAATTGCGCGGGCTTGCGGCGCTTTCGCACCCGGACTCGTCGAAGTGGAATCCGATCCGCTGCTACGACCACATGATCGCGCATGACGACGTTGTCTACGTGCCGTTCGCCTTCGGCTATGTGAATTACGCCTCGAAACCGGATAGGCCCCATTTGCGCTTCGCCGACGTGCCCACCCCGCAAGCCGCCGGCGCCTTGCTCGGCGGTGCCGGCATCGGCGTCAGCGCCCAATCGAAGCACAAGCAGGCTGCGATCGACTACGCACTGTTCCTGTGCTCGCCCGAATACCAGCGCGGCGGCTATGTGAAATCGGGCGGACAACCGGGTTCGCTGGCGGCCTGGAAGGATGCCGGGGTCAATCGTCTTGCCGGCGATTTCTTCGGCTCGACGCTGCGAACGATCGCCTCGTCCTATCTGCGTCCGACCCATCCGGGCTTCATCGCCTTCTTCCGCGAATGCGCGCCGCATGCCGCCGCCGCCATAGCCGGTGATATGTCGGCGACCGAACTCGCGGGCCACGTCAACAACCTCTACCGCGAAACCAGGCAAGTCCAGCCGGAACGGAGCGTCGCCTGATGGCCGCCAGCGGTGCCCAGACGATCGACGAGGGCGAAAGCGGCCGCAACGGCTATCGCGTGCCGGCGGTGGAAAAGGCGCTCGACGTTCTGGAATTCATGGCCTCCAGCGCCGAAACGCTGACCCAGACCGAGATCGCGACCGGCCTCGGCCGCTCAATACACGAGATCTACCGCATCCTGCTTCTGCTGGAGAAGCGGGGTTATATCTTCCGCACCCAGTCGGACCGTTTCCGGCTGTCGCTGAAGCTGTTCGAACTGGCGCACATGCATCCGCCGGTAAACCGGCTGGTGGAATGCGCTCTGCCGGTGATGCGCGAATTGACCGCCAATGCCGACCAGAGCTGCCACCTCGTGGTACGCGAGGGCCAGAACGCACTGGTGGTTTTGCAGATCGATTCGCCGCTGCCGATGCGCTACTCGGTAGCACTTGGGTCGCATTTCCCGATCCTCGAAACAAGTTCGGGTGCCGTGCTGCTCGCCCATTCGAGCCGGGCCGAGCGCGACCGCATCGTCGAGCGCATCGTGGCCGCCGGTGAGGGGCAGGGCACGCGGGCCGAAATCGAGGCGCGGCTGAACGAGGTCGCCAGGCTCGGCTACGAGATGCGCGCTTCCTTGGCAGTTGCGGCCTGCACCAACATCTCCATGCCTGTACGCGATCACACTGGTGCCGTCATCGCCGCGCTAACCGTGCCGCTGCTGCCGCAGAAGGCGGCGCGGTTCGATCCTGAAACTGTCTTCGAACGCACCCGGGCCGCCGCCGAAAAGATATCGGCCGCACTCGGCTGGGGCGAGGCCACCACCTCCTTACGTGCCGACCCGGAACGGCGGGACTATCCGTTCAGCGACTAACAAAAGCGATAAATCTGGGAGAAGAAAATGCTCTGGTCCAAGTCAATCCTGTTTGCGTCGGCCGCCGTGCTGGCGCTCGGGGCCGCCGCGCATGCCGAGAACATGCCCAAGCGCATCGGCTACGTCACCAACTACGCCACCCATGAGTGGTATCAGAACGTCATCAAGGGCATGAAGGCCCACGGCAAGGAACTCGGTATCGAGGTCGAGGTGCAGGATGCTAATCTCGACATCGCCAAGCAGGTCGCTGCGGCCGAGGACTTCATCGCCAAGGGCGTCGACGTGCTGATCATCACGCCGGTGAACGAGGAAGGCGTGGTGCCGCTGCTGCGCCAGGCCAAGGCCGCCAATGTCCCGGTCGTGCTGGAAGGCAATCCGGTCAAGGGCATGACCACCATGGTCGCCATCTGCGACTACGACACCGGCTATTTCTCCGGCGTGGAGGCCGGCAAATACGCCAAGGAAAAGCTCGGCGGCGTTGCCAAGGTGATGAATGTCGGCCTGCCGCTGCTTTCCGCCACCGTGCTGCGCTCGCACGGCTTCATGGACGGGCTGAAGACCATCATCCCCGACGCGGTCATGGTCCACGATCTCGACGGCGGCGGCAATCCGGACCGCGCTCTCGAAGTGTCCTCCGCGGCACTGGCCAAGAACGCCGATATCAACATCATCTACGGCATCAACGATTCGTCTTCGTTGGGTGGCCTGCAGGCCTGGAAAGCGGCGGGCAAGTCGCAGGATGGCCTGTTGACGGTCGGCACGGGCGGCGAGGGACTTGCCTTCATCAACGCGATGCAGAACGAGCCTTCCTACCGCATCGAAGCCGCGATGTTCCCCGAGAAGGAAGGCTTTACCGCCATCGATGCCGCGGTGAAGCTTTTCAACAATGAGGAAGTGCCGGAGCACATCGTCAGCCCGACCGCGCCGATGAACGGCGACGACTGGAAGAAGTTCTATGACTATGACGGCACCACCCGCACCATCAAATGGGATGCCGTCAACGCGTTGCAGCCGCCGGCAAAGTGCATGAAGACCTCCGCCGACCTGAAGAAATAAGGTCGGCCGACATCGCCCTTCCCGTGTTGCGGGAAGGGCAGGCGGTCAGGACCTTTCGGTGGCCAAGACAAATGCCGGGTTCGACGCGACAGGTTCCAGAAGAACCAGGCAAACGGCCGGGAATGGACTGAAATGAGCGAGCTTACACAGGCCTCCGCGTCGAAGCGTTTCATCGGCGGCAACCTTCTGGGCAGCAGCCAGCTCGTGCTGGGCGCAATCCTGGCCGTGCTGTGTATCGCCATCTCGATGGCGGCGCCGCAATTCTATTCGGAGGCCAACATCATCGCCATCCTGCGCCAATGCGCTCTGGTGCTGATCGTCGCCTCGGGCATGACCATGCTCATCATCACCGCCGAGGTCGACCTGTCGGTCGGCGCATCGCTCGCCTTCGTCGGCTGTATCGGCATGGCGGTGCTCAACGCAACCCATAGTCTTACGCTCGGCATGCTGGCGGCGCTCGCCTTTGCCGGCGGCGTCGGCCTGTTCAATGGGCTGGTCGTCACAAGGCTCAGGGTGAATTCGCTGATCGCCACCATCGGCACGATGATGATGCTGCAGGGCGGCGTCTATCTGTTCACGCGCGAGGCGGTGCAGAACCACAACCAATTGGCAAGCTTCACCGATCTCGGCGCCGGCTATATCGGCCCCGTGCCGGTTCCCGTCATCCTGGCGGCGCTGATCTTCGTGGTTGCCTATGTGACGCTGCGCTTCACCACGCTCGGCCGCTACCTCTACGCGGTCGGCGCCAATGAAAAGGCGGTGCGCCTGTCAGGCATTCGCTCGGAACGGCTCAAGCTGCTGGCCTTCGTCGTCACCGGCCTGTGCGTCGGTGTTGCCGGCATGATCCTGTCGTCGCTGATGAATGCCGGCCAGCCTACCGCCGGCCGTGGCTTCGAGCTGACGGTGATTGCCGCCGTCATCCTCGGCGGCACCAGCCTGCTCGGCGGCCGCGGTTCGCTGTTCGGTACCTTGCTTGGCGTTCTGGTGCTGAAGGTGATCGACAACGGCATCATCATCCTCGGCTGGAACCAGGATTTGCAGATGGTGGTGCCGGGCATCGTCATCATCCTGGCAACCTATCTCGACATCATCCGGAACAGAGCCAATGTCCGTTGATTTCCTGCATCCTGGCGAAGGCGCGGCCATCGATACCGATGTGCCGGCGCTGGAACTGCGCGGCATCGGCAAGCGCTTTCCCGGCGTCGTGGCGCTCGACAATGTCGACTTCACCCTGGAGCCCGGCAAGATTCATGCGCTGATGGGAGAGAACGGCGCCGGCAAGTCGACACTGATCAAGATCATGGCCGGCGTCTACGGCAAGGACGTCGGCTCCATTCGCATGCGCGGAGGCGAGGTCGACATCAAGTCGCCGCGCGACAGCTTGAAGCAAGGCATCAAGGTCGTGTTCCAGGAGATCGCGCTGATCTCCGAATTCACCGTTGCCGAGAACATCTTCCTGGAAGGCTATCCGACCGGCAGGACGGGCTCCATCGACTGGAAGAAGATCCGCGCCGATTCAGCCGCGCTCTTCGACCGCATCGGCTTCAACGTCGATCCGGCGGCGCGCACCGGCTCGCTGCCGGTCAGTCAGCAGCAGATGGTCGAGATCGCCCGTGCGCTCGCTCATGAAGCCCGTGTGGTGGTGATGGACGAGCCGACATCCTCGCTGACGCCGAACGAGGTTTCGCTGCTGTTCACCGTCATCCGCCGGCTTGCCAGCCTCGGCATCGCGGTGGTCTATGTCAGCCACAAGCTCGACGAAGTGTTCGAGATCGCCGACACGGTGACGGTGCTGCGCGACGGGCGCCACATCTCGACCAAGCCGATCGGCGAGCACACCAACGACACGCTGATCCAGGACATGATCGGCCGGCGCATCGAAAATCTGTTTCCCCGCAAGCGTGGCGCACCGGCTAGCAAGGTAGCCCTGTCAGTGGACAAGCTCAGCACGGCGAAGAAGCTCAACGGCGTGTCCTTCGAGGCGCGCGCCGGCGAGGTGCTCGGCTTCTTCGGGCTGATGGGCGCCGGTCGCACCGAACTCGCCAAGGCGATCGTCGGTTACGATCCGATCACTTCGGGCACGATCACCGTCGACGGTCAGCGCCTCTCGCCGCACGATACGCGCACCGGCGTCAGGTTAGGCATCGGTCTGCTCACCGAGGATCGCAAGAGCGAAGGGCTGATGGGCGAGCTGCCTGTCTACCAGAACGCCAGCCTCGCCTCGCTCGGCGCCTTCGCCCGCATGGGCTTCGTCGACAAGGCCAGGGAACACAAAGCGGTGCAGGATTACGTCAACCGCTTCCGCATCAAGACGCCCAGCCTGTTCCAAGAGGTGAAGAACCTGTCTGGCGGCAACCAGCAGAAGGTGCTGATCTCGCGCTGGCTGATGCGTGGCCTCAAGGTCATCGTCGTCGACGAGCCGACCCGCGGCATCGATGTCGGCGCCAAGTCCGAGATATTCGCCCTGATCGACCGGCTCGCCGGCGAAGGCCTGGCGGTCGTCATGATGACGTCGGAAATGCCGGAGCTGCTCGGTCTTGCCGACCGGGTCGCGGTGATGTGCGAAGGCCGCCTGACCGCGATCATGCCGCGCGACGAAGCCACGCAGGAGAAGATCCTCAATGCGGCGATCGGATAAATCATGAGCGTTGTGAATACAGTCTCCGCGAAAGCCCCGCCGTCCGTGCTGGCGCGGCTCTTTGCCCGGCAGGAACTGGCGCTGCTGGTCTGCCTCGTGCTGGTGCTGGCTTTCTTCTCGGTCACCGTCGAGAATTTCTTCTCCGTGCGCAATATGACCAATGTGCTTGGCCAGGCCTCGCTCGCGCTCACCGCCGGCATTGGCTGCGCCATCGTCTTCATTTCCGGCGAGGTCGACATCTCGATCGGATCGCTGCTGGCGACCATTGCACTGCCGCTGATCATCATCATGAACGACACCAATTCGCTGCTGCTCGGCGTCGGCGGCGCGCTGCTGTTCGGGCTGATCATCGGTGTCGTCAACGGCTATCTCACCGCCTATGCCGGCATCAACTCGCTGATCGTGACGCTGGGCACGATGTTCATCATGCGCGGCGGCGTCTATCTCTACACTGGTCAGCGCGCGATCCCTGACGATGCCAGCCTCGACAGCTTCATCGCGCTGTCGGATGGCCGCCTGTTCAATGTCATCCCCTATTCGGCCGTCATCGCCATCGTCCTGCTCGCAGCCTTCGCCTACATGATGCAGCACCGGCCGTTCGGACGGCAAATCTATGCCGTCGGCGGCAATCAGGAAGTGGCCCGCCTTGCAGGCTACGACGTGCGGCGGGTCAAGTTCATCTGCTTCATCATCAGCGCGCTACTGGCGACGGTCGCCGGCATCATCCTGGCCGCGCGGGTCGGCTCGGCGCAGCATACGGCGGGGTTGAATTTCGAATTCCAGGTGGTTGCCGCCACCGTGCTCGGCGGGGTCAGCCTTGCCGGCGGCATCGGCAGCCTGACCGGCATGGCGCTCGGTGTGCTGATCCTGCAATTCCTGTCCAACGGGCTGCGCGGGCTTGGCCTGCCGACCGAATGGCAGCTGGTCATCACCGGCATGATCATCATTGCCGCGGTCGCCCTCGATGAGGCGAAACGCCGGCGTGCGAATGGAGGCTGAAGATGGCTCGTCTTGAAGCAAAAATCGCCGTCATCACGGGTGCGGCCGACGGTATCGGCCACGCGATCGCGCAAGCGATGGCGCGCGAAGGGGCGCATGTCTTTCTGGGCGACATCGCCGACAGCGCGGGCGAGGATTTCGCGGCCGCGCTTCGCGCTGCCGGCCACCGCGCCGACTATGTGCATTGCGACGTCTCGCAGGAGGCCGACATTTCAGGCCTCATCGACAGCGCCGTCAAAAAGACGGGACGCCTCGACATACTGGTCAACAACGCGGCCATCGCCATTGGCGGCATGCCGGTGCACGAGATGACCGACGAGCAGTGGCACCGGCTGATAGCGGTCAACCTGACCAGCGTGTTTCGCGGCTGCAAATACGCGCTGCCGCACATGATCGCGCAGAAATCGGGCTCGATCATCAACATGGCCTCCGCGCAGGGTCACATCGGGCTTGATGGCTGGACCGCCTATGCCGGCGCCAAGGGCGCGGTCATGGCGATGACACGCCAGATGGCGGTTGAATTCGGGCCGCTGAACATCCGCGTCAATTCGATCTCGCCGGGCACCATCAACACGCCGATGAACGAGAAACTCATCAAGGAGATCGGCGGCAATCTCGCCAAGGCCTGGGTCAAGATGCATCCGCTCGGCCGTATCGGCGAGCCTTCGGAAGTGGCCGAGGCCGCCGTCTATCTTGCCTCCGATGCCGCCGGCTTCACCACCGGCACCGACCTGCGCGTCGATGGCGGGTTGACGGCGGCACCGCGCTACGTTCCCGAACTGCTTTGAAAATTTTGAAACGAGACATGACATGAACAAGGCCCTCGAAGGCGTCCGCATCCTCGATTTCAGCCATCTGCTGCAGGGGCCGTTCGCTACCCAGCTGCTCGGCGACATGGGCGCCGATGTCGTCAAGATCGAGCGCGCCGGCGCCGGCGACATGTTCCGTGGCATGACCTTTTTCGCCAAATGGGTCGGCGGTTCGGAGAGCCCGAACTTCCTCGCCTGGAACCGCAACAAGCGTTCGATCGCGCTCAACCTGAAGAGCCGCAAGGTGCATGCTATCATCATGGAGATGGCGAAAAGCGCCGACGTGGTGGTGCAGAATTTCCGCCCCGGCGTGCTGGCCAAGCTCGGCTACGGCTATGAGGATTTCAAGGCCATCAATCCGCGCATCATCTATTGCTCAGGTTCGGGCTACGGCGAGGAAGGACCCTATGTCGAGCGCCCCGGCCAGGACATGCTGATCCAGGGGCTCGCAGGGCTGATCGCCAACACCGGCCGCGGCGACCAGGCCCCGGTTCCCGCCGGCGCCGGCCTCGCCGACCAGATCGGCGCCATGAACATGGTCTACGGCATCCTGTCGGCGCTCTATTATCGCGAGAAGACCGGCAAGGGCCAGAAGATCGAGGTCAACCTGCTGGCAGGCCTCTTGGCGCATCTCAACCAGGAATATGTCGCGGTGCTCAACCTCGGTGAGGACTTCGTGCGGCCGAATTCCGGGATCGGCCATCCCGGCATGCAGGCGCCGTTCGGCATCTACGAGACCAGCGACGGCGGCTACGTGTCGATCGCCATGAGCCCATTCAAAACCCTGTATGGGGTGCTGGAGGCCCCGCAGCTTGCCGTCTACGACGACCTCAAGACTTTGTTCGACAAGCGCGATGAAGTCTTTGAGAAGGTGAATGCCGAGACCAGGAAATTCGCCACGCAGGATTTGTTGGCGCGGCTGCTGGCGGCCGACATCTGGTGCGCCGAGGTGAAGGATATCCGCCGCGCCGCTGAGGACCCGCAGGTCAAGCACATGGGCATGATCACCAGCTATGACCATCCGCGCGGCGGTACGGTGCGGGTGGTCGCCCCGGCGGTGAAAATGAGCGAGACGCCCGCGACCATAGAACGGCCGGCGCCGCTGGTCGGCCAGCACGGCCGCGAGATCCTGGCCGAGTTCGGCCTCTCCAGGGACGAGATCGCCGCATTGGAGGCGTCCGGTGACATGACCGTGGACGCCGCCTGACGATGCGCGCCTGCCAGACACTCACGGTCGAAACCGCGGGCCGCGTCGCGATCGTCACCTTCCGCCGCGCCGATCAGCTCAACGCCATGAACCGGCTGATGCAAGGCGAGATCACCGAAACCTTCGAGTCGCTATCCGGCGATGCAAGCATCGGGGCGATCGTGGTGACAGGGGAAGGGCGCGGCTTCATGGCCGGCGCCGACATCAAGGAATACGCCGCCCAGACCGGACCGGAATTCGATATTTTCCAGGCTGCCGGCATGCGCATGTACGCGGCCATCGAGAACAACCGCAAACCGGTGATCGCGGCGGTCAACGGCTTCGCGCTGGGCGGCGGCATGGAGCTGGTGCTGTGCTGCGACCTCGTGATCGCCAACCAATTCGCCAAGCTCGGCCTGCCGGAGATCAAGCTCGGGCTGGTCCCCGGCGGCGGCGGCACGCAACGCAGCGTCGCCAAGCTCGGCCGCAACCGCGCCAATTTCCTGCTGATGACCGGCGCCATCGTCCCGGCCTCGCAATTCGTCGCTGCCGGTCTGGTCAACGAGATCGTCGAGGTCGACCGGCTGATGCCGCGCGCGCTGGAACTGGCCGAAATGATCGCCGCCGAGCCCGCTGCCGCAATCGAGGGACTGAAGACTCTGACGGCGCATGCCGTGTCCGGTGATCTGGCCGATGGGCTCACCATGGAACGCGACATATTGGGTGAGCTCTATCGCAGCGAGATCGGCCAGCAGCGCGTCAGGGAGTTTGCCGAGCGGAGCACGACAAAGGCAAAGAAGGGCGGGCCGTGAACGCGGGCGATGACTATCGCGGATTGGGCTGGGCGCATGGCGCGCTGACTGTCCAGCGGCTTGGCGCGATGCTGGCGCCGGTTACGTTCATTCTTGAGGACGGTCGGCAGATCTCGCCGATGCACATTGCGCCGTGGTCGAACGAACCGCAGGCACAAGCGCTGCCAGGCATCCTGCGCAAGCTTCGCGGCGAATGGCCCTGCGTGCCGTTCGGCTATTCGGTGCCTGCCGAGGGATGGCCCGAGGACTGGGCGCGGGCGATGGGTCCGCCGGAACCAGGCGAAGAAGTCCATGGCCATAGCTCCAATCATGAGTGGACATGGCGTCCCAGTAGTCGCGGATCATTGTCGCTGACGCTTACCTATCCCGAGGGAAGTCCGGTCGAGCATGTTGAACGGACCGTGCGGCCCGACCCGTTGGCGCCCGCCATCGACATCGTGTTGAAGATCGTCGTTCGCCGTGTCTGCCGCCTGCCGATCGGCCTGCATCCGGTGTTCCGGCTGCCGTTCGAGACGGGCGCAGCCACGTTGCAATTCGGTGGCTTCGACGAGGGCCGCACCTATCCGCACGATGTCGAACCAGGTGCTGCGCTATTTGCCCGGAACAAGACGTTCCTTGAACTGACAGCCGTGCCGTCGCGCACAGGCAAAGCGGTCGATGCCTCGCGGCTTCCCTTGGCTGCCGCAACGGAGGAGCTGCTGCAGATCGAGGGCACTGACGGTTTGGCGGCGCTCCTCAATCACGAGGACGGCTATCGGGTGGACCTCTCCTGGCAGAAGGAGCATTTCCCAAGCCTTCTGCTCTGGTACTCCAATCGCGGCCGCAAGGCCGCGCCCTGGAGTGGCCGTCATGTCGCCATCGGCATCGAGCCGATCTGCTCGCCCTTCGGGCTCGGCCCGGCGATGGCGTTGGCCGACAATCCGATCGCACAATCCGGCATTGCGACCGCACTCGAATTCTCGCCGGAAAAGCCGTTCGTCACCCGCTATCGCATCGAGGCATCCGCGCTGTGACGAACCGTACCGCAATGTCTCTGGTCAAGCCGAACCGGCCGCGCTTCACGGATGTCGAGGGACTGGCAGCGATGGTCGGCCGTGGCGAATCGGTTGGCGTCGGCGGCCATCATTTCGCCCGGCTGCCGATCGCATTGCTGCGGGCGATAGCCCGGTCGGGCGTCAAGGATCTGCGTTACATCTGCTGGGCCGGCGGCTTACCGCTCGAACTGCTGCTCGAAGCGCATGCCGTGGCTGAAATCGATCTCTGTTTCTCCAGCCTCGACATTTTCGGCCTGCCGCCAAAATTTCGCGCAGCCGCCGAGAGCGGCGCGATACCGGTTCGCGATTGGACGGCGCTGGCCATGATCCAGGCGCTGCGGGCGGCGCAACAGAACTTGCCCTCGATGTCGTTCCAGCTTCCGCAGGGATCGGACATGCTAGCGCGCGTGCCGGGTGCGAGCGCCAGACCTGATCCGATTGCCGGAGCCGAAAACGGATTCATTCCGCCGCTGCGGCTCGACACATTCGTCGTCCATGCCCAGCGCGCGGATGAAAGCGGCAATGTGCAGATCATCGGGCCCCGCGCGCTGGACTTCGCCATGGCGGGTGCGGCGCGCCAGGTGCTGGTCACGGTCGAGGAAATCGTTCCGGTCGGGACGCTGCGCCAGGACGGCCGCCAGAGCGTGCTGACCCGCAATCAGGTTTCGGCCATTGCCCTGGCGCCGGGCGGCGCTTATCCGGCCTCCTGCCTGCCGTTTTACGTCACCGATTATCAGCGATTGTGGGAGGCGTTCGCCGACCGGGAAACGTCCTTGGCGGACAATCTGCGACCGCCTTCCGAGGGCGTGCCGAAGCCGTTGCAAAGCGCCGCGAAGGTACGCGCTGCGGCAGTGCTCGCCATGCCCGCGCTAGCGCACGCCGAAAAGAAAGCGTCCGTCGACGAGATCATCGCCGCCCGCATCGCTGCCGAACTTGACAATGAGAGCTTCGCCAGCGCGGGTGCAGTCTCGCCGCTGGCCAATGTCGCATACCGCCTGGCCAAGGCGACGCACGCGCCGGACATGATCATCGCGACGATGAGCTGCGGCCATCTCGACATCGCGCCGAGCCCGATGGTCCTGTCGCTGATCGAAAGCCTTGATTGCGAAACGGCGGTGGCGCATGCCGGCGGCGACGACACCTACTCGACCTACTACCAGGCCGGCGCGGTGACGCACGAGATCGTCGGCGCGGCACAGGTCGACCGGCGCGGCCGCGTCAACACGATCGCACTGCGCAAACCAAGCGGCGGCCTCATCCGGTTGCCGGGGCAAGGCGGCATGGCCGATGTTGCCAACATGCACCGCGATTACCTGCTCTACATCCCCCGCCACTCGATCCAGTCGCTGGTAAATGAGGTCGAAATCGTCAGCTCGGCTCGCGGGCTGCTGACTCCGGCCGAGCGCGCGCCGATGGGCTATCGCACCGGCAGAGCGCTGGTCTTCACTGATCTCTGTGTCTTCCGGCTCGATCAGACTTCGAGGGAATTGATCGTTGTCGAAACCATGCCGAGCGTCACGCAGCAGCAGATCCGTGACGCCACCGGATTTGCGGTGTCGTTCGATCCCGACTGCCGCGAGGTTCCACTGCCTTCCGACGACACGCTCGCCACCTTGCGAACCCGCATCGACCCGCTCGGTCTGCGCCGTCTGGAGTTCGTCAGCGCCAAGGAGCGCGGCGCGCTGATCGCCGAGATTCTTGAAGCCGACCGCGCGATGGTCGAACGCTGCATCGCCGCGCAGACGGCGCTTGTCGAAAGCTGAGACCCCATGGCAAAACCGTTGCTCGACATATCAGCCGCGCGCGTTTTCTTCGATGGTATCTTCACCAGCCCGCGCGTCGCGCATCCGGAGGGCGTGGCCGTTCACCGCGATGGCTCGATCTGGTGTGGCACCGAAACCGGCGACCTGCTGCGGCTGGCCGCCGATGGCGGCTCGGTCGAGCGCATGGGCGGCACCGACGGTTTTCTGCTCGGCATCGCTTTCGACAGCGCGGGAAACTGCTTCGCCTGCGATCTCAGGCATGCCGCGATTTTCCGCTGGGATGCCGCGACAGCGCGCATGGAGCACTTCGCGTCGGCCGGCATTCGCGTGCCGAACTATCCGATCGTCGACGAGGCGAGGGGCTGGCTCTTCGTTTCGGACAGCGTTGGCCAGGACAATCGCTCGGGCATCTTCCGCTACGATCTCAAGACGGGCGAGGGCGGCCCGTGGTGCCGGGAGGCGATGTCGTTCGCCAACGGCATGGCGATGGCGCCGGACGGCAACGGCCTCAATGTCGTGGAGAGCGACGCACCCTGCATCAGCTATGTGCCGATCCTTGCTGACGGATCGGCGGGGGCTCGTGAGATCGTCGTCGAGGGCGTGCACAATGTTCCGGACGGAGTGGCCTTTGCGCCTGACGGCTCATTGTTCATCTCATGTTATGAGCCCAGCCGTATTTATCGCTGGCAAAAGGACAAGGGTCTCGAAGTGCTGATCGAGGATCCGGCGGCAACCACGCTGGCGCACCCCACCAACATCGCCTTCAAGGGCGACAAGCTCTATACCGCCAATCTGGGTCGCTGGCATATTACCGAGATCGACTTGAGCCTTCTCCTGCAAGAGAAGTAGCATTTCCCAGAAGGTCAACTGGCCGGGCGGAAGGGTTTTGCCAGCGAGGCCGGGAAGTGCAGGGCCAGCATCTGGCGGTTTCGTGAGATCAGCACCAGCACGATGATGGTCGCGAGATACGGCAGCGCCGACAACAGTTCGGACGGCATGTCCAGCCCCAACGCCTGACCTTGCAGCTGAAGGATCGTCATCCCGCCGAACAGCCACGCGCCAAGCAGGATGCGCAGCGGCCGCCAGGTGGCGAAGACCACCAGCGCAAGCGCGATCCAGCCCTTGCCGGCAGTCATGTTCTCGACCCAGAGCGGCGTATAGGCGACCGACAAATAGGCGCCTGCCAGGCCTGCCATCAACCCACCGAACAGCACGGCCATGTAGCGGATCCTGATCACGGGGTAGCCGATCGCATGCGACGTCTGCGGCGACTCGCCGATCGTGCGCAACACCAGGCCAGCCTTGGTCCGGTAGAGAAACCAGCTGATGGCGACGAACATCAGCAGGGCCAGATAGACCATTGGATCGAAGCGGAACAGTAGCGGACCGATCAGCGGCAGGTCGGACAGAACGGGGATGTCGAGGCGGCGCAATGCCTCGATCGGCTCGCTGCCGAAGCCGCGCCCCAGGAAGGCCGAGACGCCCGAACCGAAGATCGCCAGCGCCAGGCCGGCTGCATACTGGTTGGTCAGGAAGGTCAGCGCCAGAACGCCGAACAGCAGCGAGGCGGCGGCACCCGCCAACGCGCCGGCCAGGATCGCGACAGGCATCGGATAGCCTGCGGTGACGGCCCAGAATGCCAATGCGGCGCCCATCAGCATCATGCCTTCGATGCCGAGATTGAGGACACCCGACTTCTCCACCACGAGTTCGCCGAGCGCGGCGAAGATCAGCGGTGTGGCGGCAATGACGGTGCCGGTGAAGATGGCGATGAACAGGTCCATCAGGCTGTCTCCCGCACGATCGGAAATCCGCTCATCGTGCCGTCTCCAGCGCATGCGTGTCCCGGACGGGTCGCACCAGGCGAACGCGATAGAAGATGAAGAAATCGGTGGCGAGCAGGAAGAACAGCAGGATGCCCTGGAAGATCCGCGTCAGGGCCGAAGGCAGGCCGAGCGTCATCTGCACACCTTCGCCGCCGAGGAAAAGCAGCGACATCAACAGCCCGCCAAGCACGATGCCAAAGGCGTTCAGCCGTCCGACGAAGGCAACGATGATGGCCGCGAAGCCGTAGCCTGGCGAAATCTGAGGCGAGAGCTGCCCGAGCGGCCCGGCGGCTTCCGCCATGCCGGCGATGCCGGCCGCGGCACCTCCCGCCAGCAGTCCGATCCAGACCGCAGCCGATTCGCGAAAGCCGGCATAGCGGGCGGCAAGCGGCGCAGCCCCACTCACCGACATCTTGTAGCCGAGGAAGCTGCGGTCGGTGAACAGCCACATCAGGAGCACGGCGACGACCGTGATGAAGATCGACGGGTTGAGCCGATAGGCGGGGTCAAAAGACTCGAACAGGGCCGCCGTCGGCAGAAGCGCCGTCTGCGGATAGTTGAAGCCGGCCGGATCTCGCCACGGTCCGTGCACGAGATAGGACAGGAACAGCGTCGCGATATAGGTCATCATCAGCGTGACCAGGATCTCGTTGGTGTTCATGCGGGCGCGCAGAAAGGCGGGGATTGCCGCCCAGGCCATGCCGGCGCCCATGCCGGCAATGAACATCAGCGGCAACAGCAGCACGCTTTCGGGGTTCGGCCAGAAAAGCCCCACGCCGCTGGCCGCGATTGCCCCCATGGTGAACTGGCCCTCGGCGCCGATATTCCAGACATTGGCGCGGAAGCCGACCGCCAGCCCGCAAGCGATAAGGATCAGCGGCGAGGCCTTGAGCAGCCATTCGGACAGGCCGTTCATGGAAGAGAGCGGCTCGATGAAGAAGGCATGGAGGGTCGCCAGCGGATCATGTCCGAGGGAGGCGAAAAAAATCGATCCGACGACAACGGTCAACAGGGTCGCCAGTGCCGGCGCGGCGACGCGCATCAGCGAGGAGGGCTCCGGCCTTTGTTCAATCCTGAAGCGCATTGTTGCCACCCCCATTTGCCGATGCGCCGTCGCTCATGCCGCCGCCCGTCATCAGAAGTCCGATCTCCTCGCGATCGGTCGTCTTGCGCTCCAGCGGCGGGGAAACCTTCCCTTGGCAGATGACCAGCAGCCGGTCGCAGATCTCGAACAGCTCGTCGAGTTCCTCGGAGACGACGAGCACCGCCGCGCCGGCGCGGCTGAGATCGACGATGGTCTGCCGGATGAAGGCGCTCGCGCCGACATCGACCCCCCAAGTCGGCTGAGACACCAGGAGGAGCTTCGGCTGGAGCGCGATTTCACGCCCCACGATGAATTTCTGCAGATTACCGCCGGACAGGCTTTGCGCGATCGCCTGCGCCCCGTTGGCCTTGACCTTGAACCTATCGATTATGCCGGCGGCGAACGCCTTGGCCCGGCGCCGGTCGACCAGCCCATTGCGCACCGTGCCGAAACGGTGCGCGGTCAGCACCGCATTCTCCCACAGCGTGTGCGAGGGCACGGCGCCGCGCCCGAGCCGCTCTTCGGGAACGAAGGCAACGCCGAGCTTGCGGCGCTCGTGCGGGCGAAGGCGGGCTGCGCCGGTTCCGCAAATCCGGATGGCGTCGCTGCGCTCATGCGTGCGCTCGCCGCTGAGCAAGGCGATCAGCTCGGCCTGGCCGTTGCCGGAAACCCCGGCCAGGCCGACGATCTCGCCGCCATGCACCTTGAAGGAAACGTCCTTCAGGTCGACGCCGAAATGATCCCGGGCCGTCACCGTAAGCCTGTTGACCTCGAGCACCGGTCTGTCGCTTGGCGTCGGCGGCCCGACATGCATTTCAGGCAGCTTCGAACCCACCATCATGCGGGCAAGCTCCAGCGATGTCGTCTCCTTCGGACGCGCGGTACCGGTGACCTTGCCGTTGCGCAGCACAGTGGCGGTGTCGCAGAGATCCTGGACCTCGTCGAGCTTGTGGCTGATATAGACGATGCTGCAGCCCTCGGCGGCAAGTTGGCGGAGCGTCTCGAACAGCTTCACCACCGCCTGGGGCGTCAGCACCGAGGTCGGCTCGTCGAGGATCAGCAGTTTCGGCGACTGTAGCAGGCAGCGCACGATCTCGACGCGCTGGCGCTCGCCGACCGACAGGTCGTGCACCTGGCGATGCGGGTCGATGGGCATGCCGTAGCGGCGTGACAGATCGCGGATCTTGTCGGCGAGCAAGGGCAGGTCGTACGCGCTGCTGGCCGAGAGCGCTATGTTCTCGACCACCGAAACGGATTCGAACAGCGCGAAATGCTGGTAGACCATTTCGATGCCGAGCGCGCGCGACATCGCCGGGGTGTGCGTGGCGATCGGATTGCCATCGCAAAAGATCTCGCCGGAATCGGCTTGCGTCGCCCCATAGATGATCTTCATCAGAGTGGATTTGCCGGCGCCGTTTTCGCCCAGCACGGCATGGATCTCGCCGGCTTGAATCGAGAGCGACACATCGTCATTGGCGACGACGCCGGGATAACGCTTGCAGATGTTGCGCAGTTCTAGTCGCGGATGCATGGCGGGGTCCTGCCGTGGCGTGAAGCGAGGTTGGACGGGAACCAGGCAAGGAGAAGCCGAAGATATGGACTTGGGCGTCTCCCGGCACTTTTACGGCGATCAGCTCAGCCTGCCGATCATCCCCTTCACGAACCAGTTCATGCCGCGAATGTCGCCATCGGCCAGAACCGAACCAGCGGCAACCTTGACGTTGCCGTCCTGATCCTTCAGCTCCCCGGCGTAGGGATGAAGCTTGCCGCTGCCGATGTCGGCCTCGAGCTGCTTGAGCTTGGCGCGCGCATCGGCGGGGATACCCTCATTGTAGGGGGCCATTTTCACCACGCCGGCCGCCAATCCGTCCCAGCGTACTTCCGGCTTCCAGGTACCGGCGGCCACGGCCTTGGCTGCGCCGACATAGTCGCTGGTCCAATCGAGAACGAAAGAGGTCAGCTGCTTGCCCGAGGCGAATTTCGACATGTCGCTGGCATAGCCGATCGACCAGGCGCCGCCTTCGCCGGCGACCTGCACGCCGGTCGCGGTGTCCGTCATCGAGCAGACCACGTCGCAGCCTTGCGAGATCAGCGTCTTGGCCGCCTCCTTCTCCTTGCCCGGGTCGAACCAGGAATTCAGGAAGATGGTGTTGCAGGTCGCATTTGGGTTGACGCTCTGCGCGCCAAGCAGCAGTGCATTTGCCGGACCGACGATGTCGGGGATCGGAAAGCCGCCGATGAAACCGATCTTGCCCGACTTGGACATGTAGCCGCCCGCCGCGCCGGCAACGAAGGTGCCTTCGTAATATTTGGCCTCGAAGGTTCCCAGATTGGCGAGGTGGACGATGCCCGAGCAGTGTTCGAACGCCACCTTGGGAAAGCGCGGCGCCACCTTCTGCATCGGCGTTCCATGCGAAAAGCTTGTGCCGAAGATCAGCCTGTTACCGGCGCTGGCCAATTCGCGGAAGACACGCTCGGCGTCCTGCGGCATGAAGATGTTGTCGATGACGGTGAGCTCGACCTTGTCGCCGAATTCGGCCTTGATGGCCTCGACGCCGAGGCTGTGCTGCTTGGTCCAGCCGATCTCGGCGACCGGCGAGACGTAGACGGCACCGATCTTTAGCACCTCCTGCGCCTGTGCGCTGGCGCTTAGCCCTCCCGCGCCCAACGCGGCTCCGGCCGCGCCGCTGTATTTCAGGAATTCGCGTCTCGTCAGATTGTTCATGATGGCAGCCCTCTGTTGGTCTTTTTTGTCGATGCCCGGCTTGTCGGTGCCCGGTCTGTTCTGGGGAGATGGAGGTGAAGATGCGTTGCCGTGTCGCCGTCGCCGGATGCATTAGACAACCTTCGCAGCGGCACAGTCTCGCCGTCGGCCTTGCCGTCCAGATAGGGCGCCAGCGCTTCGGCAGGCGTCATCTCTGGAAACACTGCGCGATCCATGATGTAGCCGCGCACCACCGCGCGGTGGTGGGTGTCGATCAGGTCCATGGCCGGTTTCAGCCGGCCCTTCTCCAGCAGGTCGACGACCCGCGAGTGGTCGTCCAGCAGATTGCAATAGTCGAAATCGGCCGAAATGAGGGAGCGCAGCAGCGTCGTGCGGCGCACCAGCTGCGCGTGGATTTCCTGCATGACCTTGTTGCGGCTGAGGCGTACGAACACGGTATGGAACTCTTGGCCAAGCACGTCGGCCAGCGCATCGTTGCCGGCGGCAACAGCCTGGCGCTGGCGCTCGACATGCTGGCGCAGCTCGGCCCAGCCGGCCGGCCCGAGGCGATCGCTGAGCTGTGCTGCGACGCCCTGTTCGACGAGCGTCAACGCGTCGTAGATCTCCATCGCCTCCTGCATGCTCGGCTTGGCGACGAAGGCACCGCGGTTGCGTTCGATCTGGGCCAGCCCGTCATCGGCGAGCCGGATCAGGGCCTGGCGCACCACAATGCGGCTCACGTTGAATATTTCGGAGAGTTCGCGTTCGCCGAGCTTGCAGCCGGGCACGAGGCGATGGTCGATGATGGCGCGGGTCAGCGTATCCGCGATGGTCTGGGAACGGCTGCTCAAGGCATGGTTCTCCGCCATTTCGACGACATGATCAGCAGGCTTTCGTGATGGCGACATGCCCCGTCAGGACACGACATATCCCAAGTTCAGCTTTCCCATATCGGAATTCAATCATCATAATCTGTCAACACAAAAAGGGATTTTGGACGACAAAAAAATGTTGATTGGTATCCAATCTTGTGGTTTCGTCATCTCGAAACGTCGGGCTAGGTTCATGGTGAAGGGCTAGCCGAGCTGGGAGGGAAGCCGATGGCTCCCCATTGCGTTGACCGCGAGCTTCTGAATGATTGGCACATCGTCGCGGATCAGGAATCGCTAAGCCAGGATACGCCGTTTGCCACATGCCTGCTTGGAGTCGATCTCTCCGTCCACAAATGTTCAAACAAGATCGAAGTCGTTCGCGGCGACACGGGCGCCACGCTGAAAAGCGCCCAGCGTTATGGCTTCATCTGGACCTGTCTGGACAAGCCCTCGCGCGACATCATCTATATCCCCGAGGCCAATGAGGCAGACCGGCATCTTGTCAGCGGCGGTTCGATCGCGGTCAAGGTGTCGGGCCTCCGCGCGGTCGAGAACTTTCTCGACATGGGGCATTTTCCCTTCATTCATACCGGCTGGCTCGGCGAGGAGCCGCATACCGAGGTCGCGCCCTACAAGGTTGAGATCACAGCGCAGGACGAACTGCTGGCGACCGAGTGCAAATTCTATCAGCCGGTGGCTTCGCCGACCGCCAAGCAAGGCTTTGTCGTCGACTACATCTACAAGGTGATCCGGCCCTACACGGCAGCTCTCTACAAGAGCAACCCGATCCAGAAGGACCGGCTCGACGTCATTACCCTGTTCGTGCAGCCGGTGGACGAGGAAAACTGCATCGCGCATCCTTACCTCTGCTATCTCAAGGAAGGCATGGAGGCGGCAACGGTGCGCAGCTTTATGCAATTGATCTTCGCCCAGGACAAACCGATCCTGGAGAACCAGGTACCCAAGCGCCTGCCGCTCGATCCGCGTGCCGAGACCCCGATCCGTGCCGATGCCGTGTCGGTTTCCTACCGGCGCTGGTTGCGTGATCGGGCCGTCACCTATGGCGCGATACCGGCACAAGCCTGATGACGTCTGAGGACATCCAGAGGATAAAACGATGACAAAATGCTCGGATCCCGTGATCCTCAATCTCTGGCATCCCGTAGGCGCGATCGCCGAGACCGTTCCCGGCGGTGTCCAGGACACCGTTCTGCTCGAGGAGCGCCTCAGTTTTGCGGTCGATATGGATGGTGAGCCCGTCGTCTGGCGCTCACGTCCCGATGTAGAAAGGGTGGATCGTATTCCAGGCGCCGACAGGCTGCCGGCAAGAAGCGCCTACGGCTATGTCTGGACTTCGCTCGGCTCGCCACCGGCCGAGCTGTTTCCGATCCCGGAATATGAAGAGCCGGACCGCCGCAAGCTCAACGCGGCCACGTTTGGCGTCAACGTCTCGGCACCGCGCGCCATCGAGAACTTTCTCGACATGGGTCACTTCCCCTATGTCCATACCGACATATTGGGTGTCGAGCCGCACACCGAGGTCAAGGAATACGACGTCGAGATCTCGGTAGATCGTGACGAGATCCTGGCCACGCGCTGCCGCTTCTTCCAGCCGATGGCTTCGACCGCTTCCGATGGCGGCGCAGACGTGGATTACGTCTATCGCGTGCCGCACCCCTATTGCTCCGTGCTTTATAAATCGAGCCCGGTCGATGAGGCACGGCGCGATGTCATCGCCATCTTCCTGCAGCCGGTCGACCAGGAGCATGTGCGCGCCCACATGTTGCTTTGCGTGCTCGACGAGGACAACGAAGACAAGGTGATCAAGCGCTTTCAGCAGACGATCTTCGGCCAGGACAAGCCGATCCTGGAAAACCAGGTGCCCAAACGCCTGCCGCTCGATCCGCGTGCCGAAACACCCATCCGGGCCGACAAGTCGGCCATCGCCTACCGGCGCTGGCTCAGCCAGAAGGGCGTGACCTACGGTGTCATTCCGGTTGCGGCCTGACGAGATTCTTGGAGACGATTGATGTTGGAAGAAGCCAGAAGCCAGTGGCATCCGATCGCCGCTTCCCATGATTTGCCGTACCGCCACGTTTTCCATGGTCAATTGCTCGGCCGGGAATTCGCCGTCTGGCGTGCCGATGACGGCTACGTCAACATCTGGGAAAACCGCTGCCTGCATCGCGGCGTCAGGCTGTCGATCGGCATCAATGATGGGCGCGAGCTGAAGTGCCAGTATCACGGCTGGCGTTATTCGAACCGCACCGCCGGCTGCACCTACATTCCCGCGCATCCGGCCGACGCGCCGGCCCGCACCATCACCAACCGCACCTTCCCGGCGGTCGAGCGCTACGGTCTTGTCTGGTCGTCCGAGGAGCCTCGCGGCGAGGTGCCGGATTTTGCCGCGCTGACCGGAAGCGAGCTGCTCGCCTTGCGCGGAATTCCGGTCAACGCGCCGGCCGGCAGGGTCGTGGAAAGGCTGAAGGCCTATCGCTTTCAGCCCAACGCAGCGCTCGAAGGCGAGGGTGCGGAAACCATCATGGAGGCCGCGCGGGATTTTGTCGTGGCGCTGCGTTCGCGCGATGGCGGTGCCGCGACGCACGGCGTGTTCTTCGTGCAGCCGGTTGACTCCAACCGCTCGGTGATCCGTGGCGTGCTCGATCGGGAGGCCGAAGGAGCCGCCCGCATCGCCATCCTGCGCCACCACAATGAACGGTTGTCGAAGCTGCGCGACGCAGCCGAGCGCGAGGCGGCAAGCGCCACGGCGCCCCCGCCGATCGAACCGGTCTATGAAAGGGTGTCGGCCGAACTCTCCGAAATGCCCGAGGTGACCGCGCATGGCCGCAAGGCGGCGCTGCGCGTCAGCGTGGCGAGGAAATGGCAGGCGGCCGACGGTATTGCCGCATTCGAGCTTCGCCCGGTCAAGGGACTGCTGCCCACCTTCCAGCCTGGCGCCCATATCGACGTCCACATGCCCAATGGCGAGATCAGGCAGTATTCGATCACCAATGGCCCCGGCGAGACCGACAGCTTTGTCATCGGCGTCAAGCTGGAGCGCGATTCCAAGGGCGGTTCGAAATGCATGCACGAGACCGTCCGCGAGGGCGACGTGCTGGCGATTTCCGAGCCGCGCAACAATTTCCCGCTACGCCGTGACGCGATCAAGACGCTGTTCGTCGCCGGCGGCATCGGCATCACCCCGCTGTTGGCCATGGCCCAGGCATTGAAGAACCAGGAGCTGACGCACGAGCTTCACTATTTCGCGCAAGGCGAAGAGCACCTCGCTTTCGCCGATCGCTTGCAGCGTTTGGGGGATTCGCTGGTTCCGCATCTCGGCCTCTCGCCGGAGCAGACGGGCGCGAAGGTGCGCGAGCTGCTTTCGCAGTACCGCAACGGCATGCACCTCTACATCTGCGGCCCCGGCCCAATGCTGGAAGCGGCGCGAAAAATCGCGGCCGATCAGGGCTGGCCGGAGGCCGCCATCCATTTCGAATATTTCAAGAACACCAACAAGATCGATGACAGTTCGAGCTTCGAGGTGGCCCTGGCGCGCTCCTGCGTCACGCTTCAGGTGCCGGCCGGCAAGACCATCATGCAGGTCATGCGCGAGAACGGCATCGACGTTCCGTCATCCTGCGAGCAGGGGGCGTGCGGTACCTGCGTCGCGGCAGTCATCGAGGGCGAGCCGGATCATCAGGACGTCTATCTGAACGACGCCGAGAAGAAGGCAGGGACCAAGATCATGACCTGTGTCTCGCGCGCCAAATCGGCACGCCTCGTGCTGGACATATAGGAGCTGCCGATGATCACGCTTTACGACTACGAGCTGTCGGGCAATTGCTACAAATTGCGGCTGCTGATGAGTTTTCTCGGCATCGACTACAAGACCGTGCCGGTCGACTTCTACCCCGGCCGCGAGCACAAGGCGGAATGGTTCCTGAAGCTCAATCCGCTCGGCCAACTGCCGGTCATCGATGATGACGGGCTGATCCTGCGAGACGCCCAGGCGATCATGGTCTACCTCGCGTCGAAATACGATCCGTCGGGCACATGGTATCCCCGGAACAGCCCGGCCCTGCTCGGCGAGATCAGCCAGTGGCTGGCCTTCGCCGACGGCATCACTTCGACGGCGTCGGTCGCCCGCCTGCACGACGCGCTGTTCTACGATTTCGACATCGATGCCGCGCGCGCCGGCGCGCACCGGCTGTTCCGTATCCTCGACGAGCATCTGTGGTTCGGCGAGCAGCAGGGCCGCGGCTGGATCTGCTCGGCCGGTCATCCGACCATCGCCGATATTGCCTGCTTTCCCTACATCATGCTGTCGGAGGAGGGCGGCATTGCGCGCCAGGACTATCCCGCCATCCGGCGCTGGTGCGATCGCGTCAAACGCATCAAAGGCTTTACCGTGATGTCGGGCGTGTTCCCGGCAGGGCCGGCCAAGGCCGCATGATTTCTAGCGCAACGCCGGGCGATCGATCGTCCCGGCAAGCAAGTTTGGAGAGAGAAAACCCGGCGCCGGCCAGGAGATCTCGACCCGGCCCTTCCAGCTGGTTACCGGGCGGACCTGGATGGGCACCGCCTTCGGCGGCGCGCGCGGCCGCACCGACGTGCCCAGGATCGTCGACTGGTACATGGACGGCAAGATCGAGATCGACCCGATGATCACCCACACGCTCAAGCTCGAGGACATCAACAAGGGTTTCGACCTCATGCATGAGGGCAAGTCGATCAGGAGTGTCGTGGTTTATTGAGAAAGCCACACGCCGCCGGCCCGAGGACATCCCACTTGGACCGACAGGAGGTCCTGTCTGCTTGAGTAGGCGGGGCCACAGAAACGCCCGGACTTTTCGCTACCTCCAGCCTCCCGGCCAGGTCGGCGTGTTCCCAAAGTCCGGCGTCGACCGGCGGCGTGACCGAGGTGCACCTCGGTCACGCCGCCGGTCGACGCCGGACTTTGGGAACACGCCGACCTGGCCGGGAGGCTGGAGGTAGCGAAAAGTCCGGGCGTTTCTGTGGCCCCGCCTACTCAAGCAGACAGGACCTCCTGTCGGTCCAAGTGGGATGTCCTCGGGCCGGCGGCGTGTGGCTTTCTCAATAAACCACGACACTCCTGATCGACTTGCCCTCATGCATGAGGTCGAAACCCTTGTTGATGTCCTCGAGCTTGAGCGTGTGGGTGATCATCGGGTCGATCTCGATCTTGCCGTCCATGTACCAGTCGACGATCCTGGGCACGTCGGTGCGGCCGCGCGCGCCGCCGAAGGCGGTGCCCATCCAGGTCCGCCCGGTAACCAGCTGGAAGGGCCGGGTCGAGATCTCCTGGCCGGCGCCGGGTTTTCTCTCTCCAAACTTGCTTGCCGGGACGATCGATCGCCCGGCGTTGCGCTAGAAATCATGCGGCCTTGGCCGGCCCTGCCGGGAACACGCCCGACATCACGGTAAAGCCTTTGATGCGTTTGACGCGATCGCACCAGCGCCGGATGGCGGGATAGTCCTGGCGCGCAATGCCGCCCTCCTCCGACAGCATGATGTAGGGAAAGCAGGCAATATCGGCGATGGTCGGATGACCGGCCGAGCAGATCCAGCCGCGGCCCTGCTGCTCGCCGAACCACAGATGCTCGTCGAGGATACGGAACAGCCGGTGCGCGCCGGCGCGCGCGGCATCGATGTCGAAATCGTAGAACAGCGCGTCGTGCAGGCGGGCGACCGACGCCGTCGAAGTGATGCCGTCGGCGAAGGCCAGCCACTGGCTGATCTCGCCGAGCAGGGCCGGGCTGTTCCGGGGATACCATGTGCCCGACGGATCGTATTTCGACGCGAGGTAGACCATGATCGCCTGGGCGTCTCGCAGGATCAGCCCGTCATCATCGATGACCGGCAGTTGGCCGAGCGGATTGAGCTTCAGGAACCATTCCGCCTTGTGCTCGCGGCCGGGGTAGAAGTCGACCGGCACGGTCTTGTAGTCGATGCCGAGAAAACTCATCAGCAGCCGCAATTTGTAGCAATTGCCCGACAGCTCGTAGTCGTAAAGCGTGATCATCGGCAGCTCCTATATGTCCAGCACGAGGCGTGCCGATTTGGCGCGCGAGACACAGGTCATGATCTTGGTCCCTGCCTTCTTCTCGGCGTCGTTCAGATAGACGTCCTGATGATCCGGCTCGCCCTCGATGACTGCCGCGACGCAGGTACCGCACGCCCCCTGCTCGCAGGATGACGGAACGTCGATGCCGTTCTCGCGCATGACCTGCATGATGGTCTTGCCGGCCGGCACCTGAAGCGTGACGCAGGAGCGCGCCAGGGCCACCTCGAAGCTCGAACTGTCATCGATCTTGTTGGTGTTCTTGAAATATTCGAAATGGATGGCGGCCTCCGGCCAGCCCTGATCGGCCGCGATTTTTCGCGCCGCTTCCAGCATTGGGCCGGGGCCGCAGATGTAGAGGTGCATGCCGTTGCGGTACTGCGAAAGCAGCTCGCGCACCTTCGCGCCCGTCTGCTCCGGCGAGAGGCCGAGATGCGGAACCAGCGAATCCCCCAAACGCTGCAAGCGATCGGCGAAAGCGAGGTGCTCTTCGCCTTGCGCGAAATAGTGAAGCTCGTGCGTCAGCTCCTGGTTCTTCAATGCCTGGGCCATGGCCAACAGCGGGGTGATGCCGATGCCGCCGGCGACGAACAGCGTCTTGATCGCGTCACGGCGTAGCGGGAAATTGTTGCGCGGCTCGGAAATCGCCAGCACGTCGCCCTCGCGGACGGTCTCGTGCATGCATTTCGAACCGCCCTTGGAATCGCGCTCCAGCTTGACGCCGATGACAAAGCTGTCGGTCTCGCCGGGGCCATTGGTGATCGAATACTGCCTGATCTCGCCATTGGGCATGTGGACGTCGATATGGGCGCCAGGCTGGAAGGTGGGCAGCAGTCCCTTGACCGGGCGAAGCTCGAATGCGGCAATACCGTCGGCCGCCTGCCATTTCCTCGCCACGCTGACGCGCAGCGCCGCCTTGCGGCCATGCGCGGTCACCTCGGGCATTTCGGAGAGTTCGGCCGACACCCTTTCATAGACCGGTTCGATCGGCGGGGGCGCCGTGGCGCTTGCCGCCTCGCGCTCGGCTGCGTCGCGCAGCTTCGACAACCGTTCATTGTGGTGGCGCAGGATGGCGATGCGGGCGGCTCCTTCGGCCTCCCGATCGAGCACGCCACGGATCACCGAGCGGTTGGAGTCAACCGGCTGCACGAAGAACACGCCGTGCGTCGCGGCACCGCCATCGCGCGAACGCAGCGCCACGACAAAATCCCGCGCGGCCTCCATGATGGTTTCCGCACCCTCGCCTTCGAGCGCTGCGTTGGGCTGAAAGCGATAGGCCTTCAGCCTTTCCACGACCCTGCCGGCCGGCGCGTTGACCGGAATTCCGCGCAAGGCGAGCAGCTCGCTTCCGGTCAGCGCGGCAAAATCCGGCACCTCGCCGCGAGGCTCCTCGGACGACCAGACAAGACCGTAGCGCTCGACCGCCGGGAAGGTGCGGTTGGTGATGGTGCGGGCCGGCGCGTCGGCCGGATGCGCGGGAATGTAGGTGCAGCCGGCGGTGCGGTTCGAATAACGCCAGCCGTGATACTGGCACTTCAGCTCGCGCCCATCATTGATGCCGATCGACAGCCTGACGCCGCGATGCAGGCAGCGGTTTTCCCAGATGTTGACGTAGCCGTCATCGGCACGCCAGACGGCGAATTCCCGGCCGAGCAATTGACCATGGAAAACGTGGCGGTACGGCAAATCATGGGAAGCGGCGATCGGATGCCACTGGCTTCTGGCTTCTTCCAACATCAATCGTCTCCAAGAATCTCGTCAGGCCGCAACCGGAATGACACCGTAGGTCACGCCCTTCTGGCTGAGCCAGCGCCGGTAGGCGATGGCCGACTTGTCGGCCCGGATGGGTGTTTCGGCACGCGGATCGAGCGGCAGGCGTTTGGGCACCTGGTTTTCCAGGATCGGCTTGTCCTGGCCGAAGATCGTCTGCTGAAAGCGCTTGATCACCTTGTCTTCGTTGTCCTCGTCGAGCACGCAAAGCAACATGTGGGCGCGCACATGCTCCTGGTCGACCGGCTGCAGGAAGATGGCGATGACATCGCGCCGTGCCTCATCGACCGGGCTCGATTTATAAAGCACGGAGCAATAGGGGTGCGGCACGCGATAGACGTAATCCACGTCTGCGCCGCCATCGGAAGCGGTCGAAGCCATCGGCTGGAAGAAGCGGCAGCGCGTGGCCAGGATCTCGTCACGATCTACCGAGATCTCGACGTCGTATTCCTTGACCTCGGTGTGCGGCTCGACACCCAATATGTCGGTATGGACATAGGGGAAGTGACCCATGTCGAGAAAGTTCTCGATGGCGCGCGGTGCCGAGACGTTGACGCCAAACGTGGCCGCGTTGAGCTTGCGGCGGTCCGGCTCTTCATATTCCGGGATCGGAAACAGCTCGGCCGGTGGCGAGCCGAGCGAAGTCCAGACATAGCCGTAGGCGCTTCTTGCCGGCAGCCTGTCGGCGCCTGGAATACGATCCACCCTTTCTACATCGGGACGTGAGCGCCAGACGACGGGCTCACCATCCATATCGACCGCAAAACTGAGGCGCTCCTCGAGCAGAACGGTGTCCTGGACACCGCCGGGAACGGTCTCGGCGATCGCGCCTACGGGATGCCAGAGATTGAGGATCACGGGATCCGAGCATTTTGTCATCGTTTTATCCTCTGGATGTCCTCAGACGTCATCAGGCTTGTGCCGGTATCGCGCCATAGGTGACGGCCCGATCACGCAACCAGCGCCGGTAGGAAACCGACACGGCATCGGCACGGATCGGGGTCTCGGCACGCGGATCGAGCGGCAGGCGCTTGGGTACCTGGTTCTCCAGGATCGGTTTGTCCTGGGCGAAGATCAATTGCATAAAGCTGCGCACCGTTGCCGCCTCCATGCCTTCCTTGAGATAGCAGAGGTAAGGATGCGCGATGCAGTTTTCCTCGTCCACCGGCTGCACGAACAGGGTAATGACGTCGAGCCGGTCCTTCTGGATCGGGTTGCTCTTGTAGAGAGCTGCCGTGTAGGGCCGGATCACCTTGTAGATGTAGTCGACGACAAAGCCTTGCTTGGCGGTCGGCGAAGCCACCGGCTGATAGAATTTGCACTCGGTCGCCAGCAGTTCGTCCTGCGCTGTGATCTCAACCTTGTAGGGCGCGACCTCGGTATGCGGCTCCTCGCCGAGCCAGCCGGTATGAATGAAGGGAAAATGCCCCATGTCGAGAAAGTTCTCGACCGCGCGGAGGCCCGACACCTTGACCGCGATCGAACCGCCGCTGACAAGATGCCGGTCTGCCTCATTGGCCTCGGGGATATAGATGATGTCGCGCGAGGGCTTGTCCAGACAGGTCCAGATGAAGCCATAACGCTGGGCGCTTTTCAGCGTGGCGCCCGTGTCGCCGCGAACGACTTCGATCTTGTTTGAACATTTGTGGACGGAGAGATCGACTCCAAGCAGGCATGTGGCAAACGGCGTATCCTGGCTTAGCGATTCCTGATCCGCGACGATGTGCCAATCATTCAGAAGCTCGCGGTCAACGCAATGGGGAGCCATCGGCTTCCCTCCCAGCTCGGCTAGCCCTTCACCATGAACCTAGCCCGACGTTTCGAGATGACGAAACCACAAGATTGGATACCAATCAACATTTTTTTGTCGTCCAAAATCCCTTTTTGTGTTGACAGATTATGATGATTGAATTCCGATATGGGAAAGCTGAACTTGGGATATGTCGTGTCCTGACGGGGCATGTCGCCATCACGAAAGCCTGCTGATCATGTCGTCGAAATGGCGGAGAACCATGCCTTGAGCAGCCGTTCCCAGACCATCGCGGATACGCTGACCCGCGCCATCATCGACCATCGCCTCGTGCCCGGCTGCAAGCTCGGCGAACGCGAACTCTCCGAAATATTCAACGTGAGCCGCATTGTGGTGCGCCAGGCCCTGATCCGGCTCGCCGATGACGGGCTGGCCCAGATCGAACGCAACCGCGGTGCCTTCGTCGCCAAGCCGAGCATGCAGGAGGCGATGGAGATCTACGACGCGTTGACGCTCGTCGAACAGGGCGTCGCAGCACAGCTCAGCGATCGCCTCGGGCCGGCCGGCTGGGCCGAGCTGCGCCAGCATGTCGAGCGCCAGCGCCAGGCTGTTGCCGCCGGCAACGATGCGCTGGCCGACGTGCTTGGCCAAGAGTTCCATACCGTGTTCGTACGCCTCAGCCGCAACAAGGTCATGCAGGAAATCCACGCGCAGCTGGTGCGCCGCACGACGCTGCTGCGCTCCCTCATTTCGGCCGATTTCGACTATTGCAATCTGCTGGACGACCACTCGCGGGTCGTCGACCTGCTGGAGAAGGGCCGGCTGAAACCGGCCATGGACCTGATCGACACCCACCACCGCGCGGTGGTGCGCGGCTACATCATGGATCGCGCAGTGTTTCCAGAGATGACGCCTGCCGAAGCGCTGGCGCCCTATCTGGACGGCAAGGCCGACGGCGAGACTGTGCCGCTGCGAAGGTTGTCTAATGCATCCGGCGACGGCGACACGGCAACGCATCTTCACCTCCATCTCCCCAGAACAGACCGGGCACCGACAAGCCGGGCATCGACAAAAAAGACCAACAGAGGGCTGCCATCATGAACAATCTGACGAGACGCGAATTCCTGAAATACAGCGGCGCGGCCGGAGCCGCGTTGGGCGCGGGAGGGCTAAGCGCCAGCGCACAGGCGCAGGAGGTGCTAAAGATCGGTGCCGTCTACGTCTCGCCGGTCGCCGAGATCGGCTGGACCAAGCAGCACAGCCTCGGCGTCGAGGCCATCAAGGCCGAATTCGGCGACAAGGTCGAGCTCACCGTCATCGACAACATCTTCATGCCGCAGGACGCCGAGCGTGTCTTCCGCGAATTGGCCAGCGCCGGTAACAGGCTGATCTTCGGCACAAGCTTTTCGCATGGAACGCCGATGCAGAAGGTGGCGCCGCGCTTTCCCAAGGTGGCGTTCGAACACTGCTCGGGCATCGTCCACCTCGCCAATCTGGGAACCTTCGAGGCCAAATATTACGAAGGCACCTTCGTTGCCGGCGCGGCGGGCGGCTACATGTCCAAGTCGGGCAAGATCGGTTTCATCGGCGGCTTTCCGATCCCCGACATCGTCGGTCCGGCAAATGCACTGCTGCTTGGCGCGCAGAGCGTCAACCCAAATGCGACCTGCAACACCATCTTCCTGAATTCCTGGTTCGACCCGGGCAAGGAGAAGGAGGCGGCCAAGACGCTGATCTCGCAAGGCTGCGACGTGGTCTGCTCGATGACGGACACCGCGACCGGCGTGCAGGTCGCCGGCGAAGGCGGCGCCTGGTCGATCGGCTATGCCAGCGACATGTCGAAATTCGCCTCGGGCAAGCAGCTGACCTCTTTCGTTCTCGATTGGACCAGCGACTATGTCGGCGCAGCCAAGGCCGTGGCCGCCGGTACCTGGAAGCCGGAAGTACGCTGGGACGGATTGGCGGCCGGCGTGGTGAAAATGGCCCCCTACAATGAGGGTATCCCCGCCGATGCGCGCGCCAAGCTCAAGCAGCTCGAGGCCGACATCGGCAGCGGCAAGCTTCATCCCTACGCCGGGGAGCTGAAGGATCAGGACGGCAACGTCAAGGTTGCCGCTGGTTCGGTTCTGGCCGATGGCGACATTCGCGGCATGAACTGGTTCGTGAAGGGGATGATCGGCAGGCTGAGCTGATCGCCGTAAAAGTGCCGGGAGACGCCCAAGTCCATATCTTCGGCTTCTCCTTGCCTGGTTCCCGTCCAACCTCGCTTCACGCCACGGCAGGACCCCGCCATGCATCCGCGACTAGAACTGCGCAACATCTGCAAGCGTTATCCCGGCGTCGTCGCCAATGACGATGTGTCGCTCTCGATTCAAGCCGGCGAGATCCATGCCGTGCTGGGCGAAAACGGCGCCGGCAAATCCACTCTGATGAAGATCATCTATGGGGCGACGCAAGCCGATTCCGGCGAGATCTTTTGCGATGGCAATCCGATCGCCACGCACACCCCGGCGATGTCGCGCGCGCTCGGCATCGAAATGGTCTACCAGCATTTCGCGCTGTTCGAATCCGTTTCGGTGGTCGAGAACATAGCGCTCTCGGCCAGCAGCGCGTACGACCTGCCCTTGCTCGCCGACAAGATCCGCGATCTGTCACGCCGCTACGGCATGCCCATCGACCCGCATCGCCAGGTGCACGACCTGTCGGTCGGCGAGCGCCAGCGCGTCGAGATCGTGCGCTGCCTGCTACAGTCGCCGAAACTGCTGATCCTCGACGAGCCGACCTCGGTGCTGACGCCCCAGGCGGTGGTGAAGCTGTTCGAGACGCTCCGCCAACTTGCCGCCGAGGGCTGCAGCATCGTCTATATCAGCCACAAGCTCGACGAGGTCCAGGATCTCTGCGACACCGCCACTGTGCTGCGCAACGGCAAGGTCACCGGTACCGCGCGTCCGAAGGAGACGACATCGCTGGAGCTTGCCCGCATGATGGTGGGTTCGAAGCTGCCTGAAATGCATGTCGGGCCGCCGACGCCAAGCGACAGACCGGTGCTCGAGGTCAACAGGCTTACGGTGACGGCCCGGGATCATTTCGGCGTCGACCTGAAGGACGTTTCCTTCAAGGTGCATGGCGGCGAGATCGTCGGCCTGGCCGGGGTTTCCGGCAACGGCCAGGCCGAGCTGATCGCCTTGCTCAGCGGCGAGCGCACGCATGAGCGCAGCGACGCCATCCGGATTTGCGGAACCGGCGCAGCCCGCCTTCGCCCGCACGAGCGCCGCAAGCTCGGCGTTGCCTTCGTTCCCGAAGAGCGGCTCGGGCGCGGCGCCGTGCCCTCGCACACGCTGTGGGAGAATGCGGTGCTGACCGCGCACCGTTTCGGCACGGTGCGCAATGGGCTGGTCGACCGGCGCCGGGCCAAGGCGTTCGCCGCCGGCATAATCGATAGGTTCAAGGTCAAGGCCAACGGGGCGCAGGCGATCGCGCAAAGCCTGTCCGGCGGTAATCTGCAGAAATTCATCGTGGGGCGTGAAATCGCGCTCCAGCCGAAGCTCCTCCTGGTGTCTCAGCCGACTTGGGGGGTCGATGTCGGCGCGAGCGCCTTCATCCGGCAGACCATCGTCGATCTCAGCCGCGCCGGCGCGGCGGTGCTCGTCGTCTCCGAGGAACTCGACGAGCTGTTCGAGATCTGCGACCGGCTGCTGGTCATCTGCCAAGGGAAGGTTTCCCCGCCGCTGGAGCGCAAGACGACCGATCGCGAGGAGATCGGACTTCTGATGACGGGCGGCGGCATGAGCGACGGCGCATCGGCAAATGGGGGTGGCAACAATGCGCTTCAGGATTGAACAAAGGCCGGAGCCCTCCTCGCTGATGCGCGTCGCCGCGCCGGCACTGGCGACCCTGTTGACCGTTGTCGTCGGATCGATTTTTTTCGCCTCCCTCGGACATGATCCGCTGGCGACCCTCCATGCCTTCTTCATCGAGCCGCTCTCTTCCATGAACGGCCTGTCCGAATGGCTGCTCAAGGCCTCGCCGCTGATCCTTATCGCTTGCGGGCTGGCGGTCGGCTTCCGCGCCAATGTCTGGAATATCGGCGCCGAGGGCCAGTTCACCATGGGGGCAATCGCGGCCAGCGGCGTGGGGCTTTTCTGGCCGAACCCCGAAAGCGTGCTGCTGTTGCCGCTGATGTTCATTGCCGGCATGGGCGCCGGCATGGCCTGGGCGGCAATCCCCGCCTTTCTGCGCGCCCGCATGAACACCAACGAGATCCTGGTCACGCTGATGATGACCTATATCGCGACGCTGTTCCTGTCCTATCTCGTGCACGGACCGTGGCGAGATCCGGCCGGCTTCAACTATCCGCAGACGGCGCTTCTGCCGACGGCGGCCCTGTTCGAGTCTTTTGACCCCGCCTATCGGCTCAACCCGTCGATCTTCATCACGGTCGTCGCCGTGCTCCTGATGTGGCTGTTCACCGACCGCAGCTTCCTCGGCTACAAGATGTCGGTGAGTGGGGCTGCGCCGCTTGCCGCCCGCTATGCCGGCTTTCGCGAATCGGCTGCGGTCTGGATCGGACTGCTGGCGGGAGGTGCCGCGGCCGGCATCGCCGGCATGGCGGAAGCCGCCGGGCCGCTCGGGCAGCTCTCGCCTCAGATTTCGCCAGGCTACGGCTTCGCGGCCATCATCGTTGCCTTCGTCGGACGGCTGAACGCCTTTGGCATCGTGCTTGGCGGGCTGTTGATGTCGCTGCTTTTCCTCGGCGGCGAAGGTGTGCAGATGACGCTCGGCCTGCCTTCGGCCCTGACGCGGATCTTCCAGGGCATCCTGCTGTTCTTCCTGCTCGCCACCGATTTCTTCATCTTCTATCGCGTTCGCCTGGTGCGACCCGTCCGGGACACGCATGCGCTGGAGACGGCACGATGAGCGGATTTCCGATCGTGCGGGAGACAGCCTGATGGACCTGTTCATCGCCATCTTCACCGGCACCGTCATTGCCGCCACACCGCTGATCTTCGCCGCGCTCGGCGAACTCGTGGTGGAGAAGTCGGGTGTCCTCAATCTCGGCATCGAAGGCATGATGCTGATGGGCGCCGCATTGGCATTCTGGGCCGTCACCGCAGGCTATCCGATGCCTGTCGCGATCCTGGCCGGCGCGTTGGCGGGTGCCGCCGCCTCGCTGCTGTTCGGCGTTCTGGCGCTGACCTTCCTGACCAACCAGTATGCAGCCGGCCTGGCGCTGGCGATCTTCGGTTCGGGCGTCTCGGCCTTCCTGGGGCGCGGCTTCGGCAGCGAGCCGATCGAGGCATTGCGCCGCCTCGACATCCCCGTTCTGTCCGACCTGCCGCTGATCGGTCCGCTACTGTTCCGCTTCGATCCAATGGTCTATCTGGCCCTGCTGATGTTCGTCGCCATCAGCTGGTTTCTCTACCGGACCAAGGCTGGCCTGGTGTTGCGCACGATCGGCGAGTCGCCGCAGACGTCGCATGCGATCGGCTACCCCGTGATCAGGATCCGCTACATGGCCGTGCTGTTCGGTGGGTTGATGGCAGGCCTGGCAGGCGCCTATTTGTCGGTCGCCTATACGCCGCTCTGGGTCGAGAACATGACTGCCGGCAAGGGCTGGATCGCGCTTGCGCTGGTGGTCTTCGCCACCTGGCGGCCGCTGCGCATCCTGCTTGGCGCGTGGCTGTTCGGCGGGATGACGATCCTTCAGCTGCAAGGTCAGGCGTTGGGGCTGGACATGCCGTCCGAACTGTTGTCGGCGCTGCCGTATCTCGCGACCATCATCGTGCTGGTGCTGATCTCACGAAACCGCCAGATGCTGGCCCTGCACTTCCCGGCCTCGCTGGCAAAACCCTTCCGCCCGGCCAGTTGACCTTCTGGGAAATGCTACTTCTCTTGCAGGAGAAGGCTCAAGTCGATCTCGGTAATATGCCAGCGACCCAGATTGGCGGTATAGAGCTTGTCGCCCTTGAAGGCGATGTTGGTGGGGTGCGCCAGCGTGGTTGCCGCCGGATCCTCGATCAGCACTTCGAGACCCTTGTCCTTTTGCCAGCGATAAATACGGCTGGGCTCATAACATGAGATGAACAATGAGCCGTCAGGCGCAAAGGCCACTCCGTCCGGAACATTGTGCACGCCCTCGACGACGATCTCACGAGCCCCCGCCGATCCGTCAGCAAGGATCGGCACATAGCTGATGCAGGGTGCGTCGCTCTCCACGACATTGAGGCCGTTGCCGTCCGGCGCCATCGCCATGCCGTTGGCGAACGACATCGCCTCCCGGCACCACGGGCCGCCCTCGCCCGTCTTGAGATCGTAGCGGAAGATGCCCGAGCGATTGTCCTGGCCAACGCTGTCCGAAACGAAGAGCCAGCCCCTCGCCTCGTCGACGATCGGATAGTTCGGCACGCGAATGCCGGCCGACGCGAAGTGCTCCATGCGCGCTGTCGCGGCATCCCAGCGGAAAATCGCGGCATGCCTGAGATCGCAGGCGAAGCAGTTTCCCGCGCTGTCGAAAGCGATGCCGAGCAGAAAACCGTCGGTGCCGCCCATGCGCTCGACCGAGCCGCCATCGGCGGCCAGCCGCAGCAGGTCGCCGGTTTCGGTGCCACACCAGATCGAGCCATCGCGGTGAACGGCCACGCCCTCCGGATGCGCGACGCGCGGGCTGGTGAAGATACCATCGAAGAAAACGCGCGCGGCTGATATGTCGAGCAACGGTTTTGCCATGGGGTCTCAGCTTTCGACAAGCGCCGTCTGCGCGGCGATGCAGCGTTCGACCATCGCGCGGTCGGCTTCAAGAATCTCGGCGATCAGCGCGCCGCGCTCCTTGGCGCTGACGAACTCCAGACGGCGCAGACCGAGCGGGTCGATGCGGGTTCGCAAGGTGGCGAGCGTGTCGTCGGAAGGCAGTGGAACCTCGCGGCAGTCGGGATCGAACGACACCGCAAATCCGGTGGCGTCACGGATCTGCTGCTGCGTGACGCTCGGCATGGTTTCGACAACGATCAATTCCCTCGAAGTCTGATCGAGCCGGAAGACACAGAGATCAGTGAAGACCAGCGCTCTGCCGGTGCGATAGCCCATCGGCGCGCGCTCGGCCGGAGTCAGCAGCCCGCGAGCCGAGCTGACGATTTCGACCTCATTTACCAGCGACTGGATCGAGTGGCGGGGGATGTAGAGCAGGTAATCGCGGTGCATGTTGGCAACATCGGCCATGCCGCCTTGCCCCGGCAACCGGATGAGGCCGCCGCTTGGTTTGCGCAGTGCGATCGTGTTGACGCGGCCGCGCCGGTCGACCTGTGCCGCGCCGACGATCTCGTGCGTCACCGCGCCGGCCTGGTAGTAGGTCGAGTAGGTGTCGTCGCCGCCGGCATGCGCCACCGCCGTTTCGCAATCAAGGCTTTCGATCAGCGACAGGACCATCGGGCTCGGCGCGATGTCGAGATGGCCGCAGCTCATCGTCGCGATGATCATGTCCGGCGCGTGCGTCGCCTTGGCCAGGCGGTATGCGACATTGGCCAGCGGCGAGACTGCACCCGCGCTGGCGAAGCTCTCATTGTCAAGTTCGGCAGCGATGCGGGCGGCGATGATCTCGTCGACGGACGCTTTCTTTTCGGCGTGCGCTAGCGCGGGCATGGCGAGCACTGCCGCAGCGCGTACCTTCGCGGCGCTTTGCAACGGCTTCGGCACGCCCTCGGAAGGCGGTCGCAGATTGTCCGCCAAGGACGTTTCCCGGTCGGCGAACGCCTCCCACAATCGCTGATAATCGGTGACGTAAAACGGCAGGCAGGAGGCCGGATAAGCGCCGCCCGGCGCCAGGGCAATGGCCGAAACCTGATTGCGGGTCAGCACGCTCTGGCGGCCGTCCTGGCGCAGCGTCCCGACCGGAACGATTTCCTCGACCGTGACCAGCACCTGGCGCGCCGCACCCGCCATGGCGAAGTCCAGCGCGCGGGGCCCGATGATCTGCACATTGCCGCTTTCATCCGCGCGCTGGGCATGGACGACGAATGTGTCGAGCCGCAGCGGCGGAATGAATCCGTTTTCGGCTCCGGCAATCGGATCAGGTCTGGCGCTCGCACCCGGCACGCGCGCTAGCATGTCCGATCCCTGCGGAAGCTGGAACGACATCGAGGGCAAGTTCTGTTGCGCCGCCCGCAGCGCCTGGATCATGGCCAGCGCCGTCCAATCGCGAACCGGTATCGCGCCGCTCTCGGCGGCTGCGCGAAATTTTGGCGGCAGGCCGAAAATGTCGAGGCTGGAGAAACAGAGATCGATTTCAGCCACGGCATGCGCTTCGAGCAGCAGTTCGAGCGGTAAGCCGCCGGCCCAGCAGATGTAACGCAGATCCTTGACGCCCGACCGGGCTATCGCCCGCAGCAATGCGATCGGCAGCCGGGCGAAATGATGGCCGCCGACGCCAACCGATTCGCCACGGCCGACCATCGCTGCCAGTCCCTCGACATCCGTGAAGCGCGGCCGGTTCGGCTTGACCAGAGACATTGCGGTACGGTTCGTCACAGCGCGGATGCCTCGATGCGATAGCGGGTGACGAACGGCTTTTCCGGCGAGAATTCGAGTGCGGTCGCAATGCCGGATTGTGCGATCGGATTGTCGGCCAACGCCATCGCCGGGCCGAGCCCGAAGGGCGAGCAGATCGGCTCGATGCCGATGGCGACATGACGGCCACTCCAGGGCGCGGCCTTGCGGCCGCGATTGGAGTACCAGAGCAGAAGGCTTGGGAAATGCTCCTTCTGCCAGGAGAGGTCCACCCGATAGCCGTCCTCGTGATTGAGGAGCGCCGCCAAACCGTCAGTGCCCTCGATCTGCAGCAGCTCCTCCGTTGCGGCAGCCAAGGGAAGCCGCGAGGCATCGACCGCTTTGCCTGTGCGCGACGGCACGGCTGTCAGTTCAAGGAACGTCTTGTTCCGGGCAAATAGCGCAGCACCTGGTTCGACATCGTGCGGATAGGTGCGGCCCTCGTCGAAGCCACCGAATTGCAACGTGGCTGCGCCCGTCTCGAACGGCAGCCGGAACACCGGATGCAGGCCGATCGGCAGGCGGCAGACACGGCGAACGACGATCTTCAACACGATGTCGATGGCGGGCGCCAACGGGTCGGGCCGCACGGTCCGTTCAACATGCTCGACCGGACTTCCCTCGGGATAGGTAAGCGTCAGCGACAATGATCCGCGACTACTGGGACGCCATGTCCACTCATGATTGGAGCTATGGCCATGGACTTCTTCGCCTGGTTCCGGCGGACCCATCGCCCGCGCCCAGTCCTCGGGCCATCCCTCGGCAGGCACCGAATAGCCGAACGGCACGCAGGGCCATTCGCCGCGAAGCTTGCGCAGGATGCCTGGCAGCGCTTGTGCCTGCGGTTCGTTCGACCACGGCGCAATGTGCATCGGCGAGATCTGCCGACCGTCCTCAAGAATGAACGTAACCGGCGCCAGCATCGCGCCAAGCCGCTGGACAGTCAGCGCGCCATGCGCCCAGCCCAATCCGCGATAGTCATCGCCCGCGTTCACGGCCCGCCCTTCTTTGCCTTTGTCGTGCTCCGCTCGGCAAACTCCCTGACGCGCTGCTGGCCGATCTCGCTGCGATAGAGCTCACCCAATATGTCGCGTTCCATGGTGAGCCCATCGGCCAGATCACCGGACACGGCATGCGCCGTCAGAGTCTTCAGTCCCTCGATTGCGGCAGCGGGCTCGGCGGCGATCATTTCGGCCAGTTCCAGCGCGCGCGGCATCAGCCGGTCGACCTCGACGATCTCGTTGACCAGACCGGCAGCGACGAATTGCGAGGCCGGGACGATGGCGCCGGTCATCAGCAGGAAATTGGCGCGGTTGCGGCCGAGCTTGGCGACGCTGCGTTGCGTGCCGCCGCCGCCGGGGACCAGCCCGAGCTTGATCTCCGGCAGGCCGAGCTTGGCGAATTGGTTGGCGATCACGAGGTCGCAGCACAGCACCAGCTCCATGCCGCCGCCCAGCGCGAAGCCGTTGACCGCCGCGATCACCGGTTTGCGGTTGTTCTCGATGGCCGCGTACATGCGCATGCCGGCAGCCTGGAAAATATCGAATTCCGGTCCGGTCTGGGCGGCGTATTCCTTGATGTCGGCGCCGGCCATGAAGCCGCGCCCTTCCCCTGTCACCACGATCGCCCCGATGCTTGCATCGCCGGATAGCGACTCGAAGGTTTCGGTGATCTCGCCTTGCATCAGCCGGTTCATGGCGTTGAGCTGATCGGCGCGGCGGAAGGTGACGATCGCGACGCGGCCCGCGGTTTCGACCGTGAGTGTCTGGCAGGCGCGCATCGTCAGGCGGCGTCCACGGTCATGTCACCGGACGCCTCCAATGCGGCGATCTCGTCCCTGGAGAGGCCGAACTCGGCCAGGATCTCGCGGCCGTGCTGGCCGACCAGCGGCGCCGGCCGTTCTATGGTCGCGGGCGTCTCGCTCATTTTCACCGCCGGGGCGACCACCCGCACCGTACCGCCGCGCGGATGGTCATAGCTGGTGATCATGCCCATGTGCTTGACCTGCGGGTCCTCAGCGGCGCGGCGGATATCCTTCACCTCGGCGCACCAGATGTCGGCCGCCAGCAGCCGCGCCAACAAATCCTGCGTGGCGAATTTCCTGGTCTCGGCATTCACCTTCTCAAAGACTTCATCGCGCTTGTCGAACAAAGTCTTGAGGTCGTCGTAGACGGCAAGCTGCGGGGCCTCCAGCACCCCATACAGGGTTTTGAATGGGCTCATGGCGATCGACACGTAGCCGCCGTCGCTGGTCTCGTAGATGCCGAACGGCGCCTGCATGCCGGGATGGCCGATCCCGGAATTCGGCCGCACGAAGTCCTCACCGAGGTTGAGCACCGCGACATATTCCTGGTTGAGATGCGCCAAGAGGCCTGCCAGCAGGTTGACCTCGATCTTCTGGCCCTTGCCGGTCTTCTCGCGATAATAGAGCGCCGACAGGATGCCGTAGACCATGTTCATGGCGCCGATCTGGTCGGCGAGGCCGGCGCCGGCGGGAACCGGGGCCTGGTCGCCGCGGCCGGTGTTGGCGATCAGCCCTGCGAGCCCCTGGATCAGCATGTCCTGGCCGGGGCGCTCGACATAGGGTCCTTCCTCGCCGTAGCCCGAACCTGAGCAATAGATGATGCGCGGATTGATGGCCTTGAAATCCTCATAGCCGTAGCCGAGCTTGGCCAGCACGCCGGGGCGGAAATTCTGCACCACCACGTCGGCGCTTTTCGCCATCTCCATGATGATAGCATGCACCTTGCGGCTCTTCAGGTTGAGCGCGATCGAACGCTTGTTGCGGTTCCAGGCGAGGAAGTTCGGGCTCTCCGAACCGCCGACCCATTTGGCGAAAAAGGTCATGCCACGGAACATGTCGCCGGCGCCGGCGCGCTCGATCTTGACGACATCGGCGCCCATGTCGCCGAGCAGCTGGGTAGCGAACGGCCCCTGCAGCAGATGGCTGAAATCGAGGATGCGGACGCCTTCGAGGGCCTTGTTCATGTCATGTCTCGTTTCAAAATTTTCAAAGCAGTTCGGGAACGTAGCGCGGTGCCGCCGTCAACCCGCCATCGACGCGCAGGTCGGTGCCGGTGGTGAAGCCGGCGGCATCGGAGGCAAGATAGACGGCGGCCTCGGCCACTTCCGAAGGCTCGCCGATACGGCCGAGCGGATGCATCTTGACCCAGGCCTTGGCGAGATTGCCGCCGATCTCCTTGATGAGTTTCTCGTTCATCGGCGTGTTGATGGTGCCCGGCGAGATCGAATTGACGCGGATGTTCAGCGGCCCGAATTCAACCGCCATCTGGCGTGTCATCGCCATGACCGCGCCCTTGGCGCCGGCATAGGCGGTCCAGCCATCAAGCCCGATGTGACCCTGCGCGGAGGCCATGTTGATGATCGAGCCCGATTTCTGCGCGATCATGTGCGGCAGCGCGTATTTGCAGCCGCGAAACACGCTGGTCAGGTTGACCGCTATCAGCCGGTGCCACTGCTCGTCGGTCATCTCGTGCACCGGCATGCCGCCAATGGCGATGGCCGCGTTGTTGACCAGTATGTCGAGGCGTCCCGTCTTTTTGACGGCGCTGTCGATGAGGCCTGAAATGTCGGCCTCCTGCGAGACGTCGCAATGCACATAGTCGGCGCGGTGGCCGGCAGCGCGAAGCGCGGCCGCGAAATCCTCGCCCGCGCTGTCGGCGATGTCGCCCAGAAAGACATGCGCCCCTTCGCGCGCCATCGCTTGCGCGATCGCGTGGCCGATACCGTCGGCCGCACCCGTGATGACGGCGATTTTTGCTTCAAGACGAGCCATCTTCAGCCTCCATTCGCACGCCGGCGTTTCGCCTCATCGAGGGCGACCGCGGCAATGATGATCATGCCGGTGATGACCAGCTGCCATTCGGTCGGCAGGCCAAGCCCGCGCAGCCCGTTGGACAGGAATTGCAGGATCAGCACACCGAGCGCCATGCCGGTCAGGCTGCCGATGCCGCCGGCAAGGCTGACCCCGCCGAGCACGGTGGCGGCAACCACCTGGAATTCGAAATTCAACCCCGCCGTATGCTGCGCCGAGCCGACCCGCGCGGCCAGGATGATGCCGGCGACCGTCGCCAGTAGCGCGCTGATGATGAAGCAGATGAACTTGACCCGCCGCACGTCGTAGCCTGCAAGGCGGGCCACTTCCTGATTGCCGCCGACGGCATAGATTTGCCGTCCGAACGGCCGGTGCTGCATCATGTAGGCGAAGGCTGCGAGCAGGACGATGGCGATGACGGCCGAATAGGGGATGACATTGAACAGGCGGCCATCCGACAGCGCGATGAAGCTGTCGAGGCTGGCATCGTCAGGGATCGCGCGCTGACCAGTGTAGAGATAGACGCCGCCGCGCATGATGAACATCGTGCCCAGCGTCACGATCAGCGAGTTGATGCCGGCATAGGCGGTGAGATAGCCGTTGACGACACCGATGATCAGCCCGAACAGCAGCGCGCCGCCGACGCCGAGCAGCAGCGAATTGGTGTCGTTCATGATGATGATCAGCGGCAGTGCAATGGTCGCCAGCAGCGATCCGATCGAGATGTCGACCTCGCCGGAAATGAAGACGATGGCGCAGCCAATGCCGGCGGTGAGCGCGAGCGAGGCCTGGCCAAGCACATTGGTCATATTGCGCACGGAGAAGAAATTCTCGACGGTGACCGAGAAGAAAGCCAGCACCAGCACGAGGCAGACCAGCAGCGCCAGTTCCTGCCGGGCAAAGAGCCGCGCCAGCACGGACGGCGGGGCTTTCGCGGAGACTGTATTCACAACGCTCATGATTTATCCGATCGCCGCATTGAGGATCTTCTCCTGCGTGGCTTCGTCGCGCGGCATGATCGCGGTCAGGCGGCCTTCGCACATCACCGCGACCCGGTCGGCAAGACCGAGCAGCTCCGGCATTTCCGACGTCATCATGACGACCGCCAGGCCTTCGCCGGCGAGCCGGTCGATCAGGGCGAATATCTCGGACTTGGCGCCGACATCGATGCCGCGGGTCGGCTCGTCGACGACGATGACCTTGAGGCCACGCATCAGCCAGCGCGAGATCAGCACCTTCTGCTGGTTGCCGCCAGACAGGTTCTTCACCTCTTGGAACAGGCTGGGCGTCTTGATGCGGAAGCGGTTGACGTAATCCTGCACCGCTTTGTGTTCCCTGGCCTTGTCGACGAAGCCCATGCGGGCGAAGGCGCCGAGCGAGGCGAGGCTGGCGTTCTGGTAGACAGGCAGCTCGCCCATCAGCCCTTCGCTCTTGCGATCCTCGGTGAGCAGACCGATGCCTAACCTGACGCCGGTGCGCGTATCGTGCGGCGAGAGGCGCTGACCGTCGACGGTGATCGTGCCCGAAGTGATCGGATCGTAACCGACGATCGCCTTGGCGAGTTCGGTGCGACCGGCGCCCATCAGCCCGAAGAAGCCGAGCACCTCGCCGGCGCGCGCCTCGAAGGACACGCCGTTGAGCTTCTTCGCCGTGCTGAGCTTGTCCACTGACAGGGCTACCTTGCTAGCCGGTGCGCCACGCTTGCGGGGAAACAGATTTTCGATGCGCCGGCCGATCATGTCCTGGATCAGCGTGTCGTTGGTGTGCTCGCCGATCGGCTTGGTCGAGATGTGGCGCCCGTCGCGCAGCACCGTCACCGTGTCGGCGATCTCGAACACTTCGTCGAGCTTGTGGCTGACATAGACCACCGCGATGCCGAGGCTGGCAAGCCGGCGGATGACGGTGAACAGCAGCGAAACCTCGTTCGGCGTCAGCGAGGATGTCGGCTCGTCCATCACCACCACACGGGCTTCATGAGCGAGCGCACGGGCGATCTCGACCATCTGCTGCTGACTGACCGGCAGCGAGCCGGTGCGCGCCGCCGGATCGACGTTGAAGCCGATGCGGTCGAAGAGCGCGGCTGAATCGGCGCGGATCTTCTTCCAGTCGATGGAGCCCGTCCTGCCGGTCGGATAGCCTTCCAGGAAGATGTTCTCGGCAACGGTGAATTCGGAGATCAGCGCGATCTCCTGGAACACGACCTTGATGCCTTGCTTCAAGCTGTCGCGCGGCGACTTGATGTCGACCTCGCCTCCGCGCATGCGAATGGAGCCGACGTCCTTGCCGTAGACGCCGGCCATGATCTTGATCAGTGTCGACTTGCCGGCGCCGTTCTCTCCCATCAGCGCATGAATCTTGCCGGGCTCCAGGGTGAAGTCGACATTGTCGAGCGCCACGACGCCGGGAAAGCGCTTGCCGATGCCGCGCAGTTCCAGCGCCGGCACATCGGTATCGATGGCCGCGCCTTCGCCAGGATGCAGGAAATCAACGGACATTGGCTCTGTTCCGGATGATGTCGAGATAGGTTGCCAGGATGATGACGATGCCCGGCACCACCATCTGCAAATCCTGGTTCCAGCCGAGGATGATGATGCCGTTGTCGATCACCTTCAGCACCAGAACGCCAAGCAAGGTACCGAACAGCGAACCGCGGCCGCCGAGCAGGCTGGTGCCGCCGAGGATGACGGCGGCAATCACCGTCAGCTCGAAGCCACGGCCGGCGGTAGGCTGGCCGGCATTCATCAGCGACGACAGGATCATGCCGGCAACACCGACGCACAGGCCGGTGACGACGAAGGCCAGCAGCTTGAGCCGTTCCGAGCGAATGCCTGACAGGCGCACCGCCTTTTCATTGGCGCCGACCGCGTAGAGGTAGCGGCCGAGCGTGGTGAAGCGCAGCGTCACATAGGCAACCACGAAGATCAGCGCCGCCAGGATGACGGGAACCGGCACGGGGCCGATATAGCCGGCGCCGAGATCGGTGAAGCTTGCCAATTGGTTGTGGTTCTGCACCGCCTCGCGCGTGAACAGATAGACGCCGCCCTGCAGCATCATCATCGTGCCGATGGTGGCGATCAGCGAATTCACCCTGAGCCTTGTGACGACCAGCCCATTGAACAGGCCGACGCCGCCGGCAAAGGCGAGCGCCGCCAGCATGCCGAGCGTAAGACTATGGGTTGCGTTGAGCACCGCCATGCCGATACAGCCGACGAAGGCGAGCGATGCGCCGACCGACAGGTCGACCTCGGCGGTGATGATGAGCATGGTCATGCCCGAGGCGACGATCAGCACCAGAGCGCATTGGCGCAGGATGGCGATGATGTTGGCCTCCGAATAGAATTGCGGCGCCGCCATCGAGATGGCGATACACAGCACGGCCAGGATTGCGCCCAGCACGAGCTGGCTGCTGCCCAGAAGGTTGCCGCCGATGAAACGCTTCGACGCGGAGGCCTGTGTAAGCTCGCTCATTTCAGTCCATTCCCGGCCGTTTGCCTGGTTCTTCTGGAACCTGTCGCGTCGAACCCGGCATTTGTCTTGGCCACCGAAAGGTCCTGACCGCCTGCCCTTCCCGCAACACGGGAAGGGCGATGTCGGCCGACCTTATTTCTTCAGGTCGGCGGAGGTCTTCATGCACTTTGCCGGCGGCTGCAACGCGTTGACGGCATCCCATTTGATGGTGCGGGTGGTGCCGTCATAGTCATAGAACTTCTTCCAGTCGTCGCCGTTCATCGGCGCGGTCGGGCTGACGATGTGCTCCGGCACTTCCTCATTGTTGAAAAGCTTCACCGCGGCATCGATGGCGGTAAAGCCTTCCTTCTCGGGGAACATCGCGGCTTCGATGCGGTAGGAAGGCTCGTTCTGCATCGCGTTGATGAAGGCAAGTCCCTCGCCGCCCGTGCCGACCGTCAACAGGCCATCCTGCGACTTGCCCGCCGCTTTCCAGGCCTGCAGGCCACCCAACGAAGACGAATCGTTGATGCCGTAGATGATGTTGATATCGGCGTTCTTGGCCAGTGCCGCGGAGGACACTTCGAGAGCGCGGTCCGGATTGCCGCCGCCGTCGAGATCGTGGACCATGACCGCGTCGGGGATGATGGTCTTCAGCCCGTCCATGAAGCCGTGCGAGCGCAGCACGGTGGCGGAAAGCAGCGGCAGGCCGACATTCATCACCTTGGCAACGCCGCCGAGCTTTTCCTTGGCGTATTTGCCGGCCTCCACGCCGGAGAAATAGCCGGTGTCGTAGTCGCAGATGGCGACCATGGTGGTCATGCCCTTGACCGGATTGCCTTCCAGCACGACCGGGACATTGGCGGCCTTGGCCTGGCGCAGCAGCGGCACCACGCCTTCCTCGTTCACCGGCGTGATGATCAGCACGTCGACGCCCTTGGCGATGAAGTCCTCGGCCGCAGCGACCTGCTTGGCGATGTCGAGATTAGCATCCTGCACCTCGACCTCGATACCGAGTTCCTTGCCGTGGGCCTTCATGCCCTTGATGACGTTCTGATACCACTCATGGGTGGCGTAGTTGGTGACGTAGCCGATGCGCTTGGGCATGTTCTCGGCATGCGCGGCGGCCCCGAGCGCCAGCACGGCGGCCGACGCAAACAGGATTGACTTGGACCAGAGCATTTTCTTCTCCCAGATTTATCGCTTTTGTTAGTCGCTGAACGGATAGTCCCGCCGTTCCGGGTCGGCACGTAAGGAGGTGGTGGCCTCGCCCCAGCCGAGTGCGGCCGATATCTTTTCGGCGGCGGCCCGGGTGCGTTCGAAGACAGTTTCAGGATCGAACCGCGCCGCCTTCTGCGGCAGCAGCGGCACGGTTAGCGCGGCGATGACGGCACCAGTGTGATCGCGTACAGGCATGGAGATGTTGGTGCAGGCCGCAACTGCCAAGGAAGCGCGCATCTCGTAGCCGAGCCTGGCGACCTCGTTCAGCCGCGCCTCGATTTCGGCCCGCGTGCCCTGCCCCTCACCGGCGGCCACGATGCGCTCGACGATGCGGTCGCGCTCGGCCCGGCTCGAATGGGCGAGCAGCACGGCACCCGAACTTGTTTCGAGGATCGGGAAATGCGACCCAAGTGCTACCGAGTAGCGCATCGGCAGCGGCGAATCGATCTGCAAAACCACCAGTGCGTTCTGGCCCTCGCGTACCACGAGGTGGCAGCTCTGGTCGGCATTGGCGGTCAATTCGCGCATCACCGGCAGAGCGCATTCCACCAGCCGGTTTACCGGCGGATGCATGTGCGCCAGTTCGAACAGCTTCAGCGACAGCCGGAAACGGTCCGACTGGGTGCGGAAGATATAACCCCGCTTCTCCAGCAGAAGCAGGATGCGGTAGATCTCGTGTATTGAGCGGCCGAGGCCGGTCGCGATCTCGGTCTGGGTCAGCGTTTCGGCGCTGGAGGCCATGAATTCCAGAACGTCGAGCGCCTTTTCCACCGCCGGCACGCGATAGCCGTTGCGGCCGCTTTCGCCCTCGTCGATCGTCTGGGCACCGCTGGCGGCCATCAGGCGACGCTCCGTTCCGGCTGGACTTGCCTGGTTTCGCGGTAGAGGTTGTTGACGTGGCCCGCGAGTTCGGTCGCCGACATATCACCGGCTATGGCGGCGGCGGCATGCGGCGCGCATTCGCGGAAGAAGGCGATGAAGCCCGGATGGGTCGGACGCAGATAGGACGAGGCGATCGTTCGCAGCGTCGAGCCGAAGAAATCGCCGGCAAGACGATTGACCCCGGCATCCTTCCAGGCCGCCAGCGAACCCGGTTGTCCGCCCGATTTCACATAGCCGCCGCGCTGGTATTCGGGCGAGCACAGGAACAGTGCGTAGTCGATCGCAGCCTGCTTGTGCTTCGATTGGGCGCTGACGCCGATGCCGGCACCGCCGAGCAAGGCGCCGGCGGCTTGCGGGGTGGGCACGTCGGCGAAGCGCAAATGGGGCCTATCCGGTTTCGAGGCGTAATTCACATAGCCGAAGGCGAACGGCACGTAGACAACGTCGTCATGCGCGATCATGTGGTCGTAGCAGCGGATCGGATTCCACTTCGACGAGTCCGGGTGCGAAAGCGCCGCAAGCCCGCGCAATTGTGCAATCGCCTGCTCGACCACTTCCTTCGCGATGAATTGCTCGCCATCTTCCTGGGGGCGGCCGAGCGTCAGAAGCAGGCACATGGCGTCGGTCGGCACAAAGGGCAGACCAAGCCATTTGCCGTCCCTGCGCGCACGCCGGCCAAGCTCCAGCACGTCCTGGTGCGTGCTGGGCACCGGCCCGTAGCGCTCCAGCAAATCCGGCCGATAGGAAGCAACCTGGCAGGCGGCATCGATCGGCAGCGCCCACTGGCGGCTGTTCTTCTGGTAGGAGCGCCAGGACGCACCGACTGAATCACGCTCGAAGAAATGGATCTGTTCGGCCGACAGATAAGCGTCGAACGGGACCATCAGTTCATCCTGCGCGATATCGCCGATGAAGGGATGATCGAACACGACAAGATCGTAAGTGCCGAGCACCGGGCCGAGCGCACCCTCACCGAATTCATAGAGGCTGCGGCGGTCCCATTGGATCTCCAGGCCGGGATGCGCGGCGCAATAGGACTCGATGCTGGCGTCCAGCGGACCCCAGCATCGTCTATGATCCCACGCCAATCCGCGCAGCTTCGTCATGCCACTTAAATCCTCCCGGCGCCGGCAATAACCGGCTCGCCATCGACACTAGCACTATTTTTCATATACGCAACTTGTTTTCATTTGCGCAAAAAGCGCATACATCCTCCCGACTGGCCGACGCGTGGTTCAAGCCAGATCGAAACGCTCCACGGCGCGCATGATGCCGCGCAGTTCAGCCAAACCCTTGAGCCGTCCGATAAGCGAATAGCCGGGATTGATCTTTTTCTTGCCGATGTCGTCGGCAAGCAGATGCCCATGGTCCGGACGCATCGGGATTTGCCAGTCAACCCGGCCTTCCTCGCGACGGCGCTTCTCTTCCTGCATCAACGCGAGGATGACATGCGCCATGTCTGTGCCGCCCTCGAGGTGTTCGGCTTCGTAGAAGGAGCCGTCCTCCTCGATGGTGATGTTGCGCAGATGGACGAAGTGGATGCGGGCGGCGAATTCCTTGACCATGGCGACGATGTCGTTGTCGGCGCGCGTGCCGTAGGAGCCGGTGCAGAAGGTCAGCCCATTGGCCGGGCTGTCGACGGCATTGAGGATGAAGCGCGCGTCCTCGGCAGTCGAAACGACGCGTGGCAGGCCATAGAGAGAGAAGGGCGGATCGTCGGGATGGATGCACATACGCACTCCCTCCTCTTCGGCCGCCGGAATGATCTCGCGCAGGAACCAGGCGAGATTGTCGCGCAGTTCCTTCGGGCCGATCGAATCGTATTCAGCCAGGGCTTCGCGAAAGCTGTCCCTGTTATAGCTGCGTTCGGTCGCCGGCAGGCCGGCGATGAGATTGCGCTCGATCCGGTCGATCTGCTCCGGCGTCAGCGTCTTCAGCCGCTTCTCGGCCTCGGCGATACGCGCCGGCGTGTAGCTTGCCGCACCATTCTTGCGCTGCAGCACGAAAAGATCGTAGGCCGCGAAATCGATAGCATCGAAGCGCAACGCATAGCCGGTTGTCGGCAGGCGATACATCAGGTCGGTGCGGGTCCAGTCCACCACCGGCATGAAATTATAACAGATCGTCTCGATGCCGGCCTTGGCGAGCGCCCGGATGCTGTCGCGGTAGTAGCCGGCATAGCGCTCGCGCTCGGGCGCGCCGATCTTGAAGGAATTGTGCACCGGAATGCTCTCGACGACCGACCATTTCAGGCCGGCCGCCTCGATGATCCGCTTGCGCTCGAGCACATCGGCCTCAGGCCAGGCGCGGCCGTCATAGATCTGGTGCAGCGCGGAGACAACGCCGGTGGCGCCGGCCTGCCTGACATGTTCAAGCGTCACCGGATCATCGGGACCATACCAGCGCCAGCACTGTTCCATGAAGCCTCCTCAGGATTGGTGGCGACCATATTGTCGGACCACAAGCCTGTCAACAGAACCTTTCCATCGCCAAGCGGTTGATTTCCTGCGGATCGAGCCATAGTCTGGTCCAACAAATAGCAAGGAGTTCTGCGGTGGAACAGGCGAGCCAGGATTGGGTGGAGGCGGCGGACGAAGCCGGGATCAGCAGTTCCGCCGTCGACCAGACCGTGCGGCAGATCCTCGACCTCATTCGCAATCGCGCCATGTCCATCGGCGATGTGCTGCCCACCGAACGGGAGCTTGGCGAACTGTTCGGCGCCAGCCGCAACACGATACGAGAGGCGCTGCGCACCATCCGCACCTATGGGCTGATCGATCCCAAGCCGCGCGTCGGCGCGGTGCTCGCCGATCGCCAGAACGTCGCGATCCAGAATTTTTTCGCCGCGCAAATGGACATATCGAAAACGTCCTTTCACGACATACAAGGATTTCGCCGCATCATCGAAGTGAGCGTCGGCGACCACATCATCCTCAATGCCAGTGCCGCCGAACTTGAAGCCCTTGACGAGGTCAATGGCCTGATCGAGACCAGCAAGGATGTCCAGGAAGCCGCGCAACGCGATTTCGATTTTCACCTGGCGCTGATGAAACTCGCCGGCAACCGCATGCTGGTGCAGACCTATCAGTTCCTGTCGCCGGTCATCCTGCACATCATGACCGTCGGCAAATCCATCCGGCCGGTGCTGAGCGAAACACGCCACGCGCATGGCGAGATCATCGCGGCGCTGCGCGTGCGCGACCGCATTGCCTACTGCTACCTGATGAGCCGGCATCTCGATTTCGGCTTGCGCTTCGTTCCCGACGACCTCGAAAACGCCCGTATCTCGGCAGCAAACCCAGTGCCGACATCTTCCAAGGATTTGCATCATGTCTGATTTTGAGAACAAGGTGGCGCTGATCACCGGCACGACCGGCATCGCGCTCGCCACTGCGAGCCGCCTGGCGCAAGGCGGCGCTGCGATCATCGCCTGCGGCATCGACCGGGCGGCCAATGCCGCCATGCAGGAAAGCCTAGCCAAGGCCGGAGCGAATGCGCTGGTGCAAACGGTGGATGTCTCCGTTTCCGACCAGGTGCGCGACGCGGTCGCAGCGGGCGTCGCGAGGTTCGGCGGCATCGATATCATCATCAATTCGGCGGCGGTCCACCCCTACGGCACGGCGACCACGACCGACTGGGAAACCTGGAACCGGGCAATGACGGTCAATGTCGGGTCGATCTACCTGACCGCGCATTTCGGCATTCCCGAAATGATCCGCCGAGGCGGCGGTGCCATCGTCAATGTCGCCTCGGTGCAGGGGTTCGCCTGCCAGCAGAACGTCGCCGCCTATGCCACGACCAAGGGCGCCATCCACACGCTGACGCGTTCGCTGGCGCTCGACTATGCCGCGGCCGGCATCCGGGTCAATTCGGTCAGCCCGGGCTCGATCCGCACGCCAATCCTCGAGAAGGCAGCGCGTGGCGACAGTGGCAGCGACGCCGATGTCGAAGAAGCCTACAGGCGCTTCGGCGCCGCCCATCCGCTCGGCCGGATCGGCGAGCCGGAGGAAGTGGCGGAACTCATCGCTTTCCTTTGTTCATCGAAAGCCGGCTTCTGCACCGGCGCGGACTACAAGATCGATGGCGGCCTCACCGCCGGCATCGGCGTCAAGTAGGGCGACGCGGATGAAGATCGGACTTGGCCTCTATCGCGATTCGCTGACGCCGGAGAATTTCCGCTTTGCCCGACAGGCCGGCGCAACGCATGTCGTTGCGCATCTGACCAACTATTTTCGCGGCCGCGATCCCTCGCTGTCGGCCGGCAGCGAAACGGATGGCTGGGGCGATTGTTCAACGGATCGATTGTGGAGCTACGAGGATTTCACCGGACTGGTGAAGACCGTACGCGACAATGGCCTGGAGATCGCCGGCATTGAAAATCTGTCGCCGCGCTTCTGGTCCGACGTACTGCTCGGCGGCCCCGACCGGGCGAGGCAGCTCGAAGGCCTCAAGCGGCTGGTGCGTGACGCCGGCCGGGCCGGCATTCCCTGCATAGGCTACAACTTCTCGATCGCGGGCGTGTGGGGCTGGCAGCGCGGGCCATTCGCGCGCGGCAACGCCATGTCCGTGGGGCTCGATTTGTCCAATATCGATCCCGACCTGCCGCTGCCCGACGGAGTGGTCTGGAATATGCGCTACCGACCGGGCCGAGCCGGTGCCGCGCCTGTCAGGGTCTCGCAAGAGGAATTGTGGGAGCGGCTTGGCGTCTTCCTGCGCGAAATCGTACCGGTGGCCGAAGAGGCCGGCGTCGTGATGGCTGCGCATCCGGACGACCCACCCGCCGAGGCGCTGCGCGGCACGGCGCGCCTCGTCAACCGGCCGCAGAAATATGATCGGCTGATGGATATCGTCGACTCGCCCGCCAACGGGCTGGAGCTCTGCCTCGGCTCGCTGCAGGAGATGCCGCAGACCGAGGAGATCTACAGCCATGTGCGCCGTTTCGCGCGGCGTGGCCGCATCGGCTATATCCATTTCCGCAATGTGCAGGGCAAAGTGCCGAAATATCACGAGACCTTCGTCGATGACGGCGACATCGACATGGCCGAGATCGTGCGTATTCTGCGCGACGAGAATTATCAAGGCGTCATGATACCCGATCACACGCCTGAGATGGCCTGCGACGCGCCATGGCACGCCGGCAAGGCCTTCGCATTGGGCTACATGCGCGCACTGGTGCAGAACGCTGACGCGCTAGGCCCGGTAGGCAGCCGGGCACCCGACATGGCAGCTGAGTGAATAGGGGACGCACGACTGACATTTTCGCGCCCGAAGGCGCCGCAAAAGCCCGCTTTCGATGGAGAGCGGGCTTTTGTTAGTCGGCTTCAGCTCCTAGCTCAGGATAGCGACGATCTCATATGAGTTCGGATCGACAATAACAATCCTGCCATCGGCCAGGAGGAAATATTCATAGCTCTCATAGGCAGGAACGATTTCGACGATCCGGTGCGGAAGTCGATGCAGCCGCACCTTCTGCTTCGGCACTTTCACGCCGACCGAAATGTCCACGTCGAGATTCGAGACCGGTTCCACCCTCGTCTCCCGGATGACGTTGGTGATTTCGGTCTTCTGCTCGACGGATATATTGTTGATTGAAGCGGTTGAACTCTGGTCCGTAGTCGTACCGGCCTTGCCTTGCGCCTGCTGGTCGGTCGTCGTACCGGCCTTGCCCTGCGCTTGCTGATCGGTAGTCGTACCGGCCTTGCCCTGCGCTTGCTGATCGGTAGTCGCGCCGGCTTTGCCCTGCGCCTGCTCGTCGGTCTTCATGCGGGGCTTGCCTTGCGCCTGCTGGTCGGTCTTTACGCCCGCCTTGCCCTGCGCCTGCTCGTCGGTCTTCATGAGGGGCTTGCCCTGCGCCTGCTCGTCGGTCTTTACGCCCGCTTTGCCTTGCGCCTGCTCGTCGGTCTTCATGCCGGCCTTGCCTTGCGCTTGCTCGTCGGTCTTTACGCCCGCCTTGCCTTGCGCCTGCTCATCGGTCTTCGCTCCGGCTTTGCCCTGCGCCTGCTCGTCGGTCTTCATGCCGGCCTTGCCTTGCGTCTGCTGCTCGGTGCTGCCGCCCTTCTGGCAATCGGCCGAGCCGGCTGCGCAAGTGTCTGCCCCACCCGATTGGGCCGCTTCGCCCGACTGCTGCTGGGTCTGCGCGATTGCCGCCCCACATCCGAGGGTAAGCGCTAACATGCTGGTGATCAGAGTGGTTCTCATGAGAAGTCTCCTAGGATGGCAGTCCCTTCGCGGCAAAACTTTGCCACCCCGCGATTGTTCCACCGAAGGCTAATATATTCCGGAGCGGATGGAACTGCCGGCATTTTGCGAAGTTCGGCGCATGGGGCGCACCTGCCGAAATGCCGGTGGCGTCGTCGGCTTGGCGCCCTGCGCAACATCTGATGGAGACAGAAGTGGAAAAATATCTACTGGGAACGGCAGTCGGCATCCTGTTTCTTGCGGGGGCCGGAGTGGCCGCGGCGCAAGATGTGGTCATCCAGCCGGAACAGGAAACCGTTATCAAGGAGTATGTGAAGAAGCAGCCCCTGGCCTCGGTCCAGCTGCCCGGCGTGGAGCTCAATATCGGATCCACCGTGCCCGATACGGTCGAACTTCATGAAGTTCCGGATGTGAAATACCGCTACGTCGTGGTCGACAATAGAACAGTTCTGGTCGACCCGGAAACCCGGAAAATCGTCCAGGTCCTTCAATGACCGCACGTTCCAAAGCGCCCGCCCCGGCATGCGTCGAGGCGGGCGACGTGCGTCAGGATTCTGTTTTCATGCATGTCTTTGTTTTCATGCGTGTCTTTGTTCCAAAACCAAGGCGTTTTGGACGACATGTATGGGCATGGCTACGACAGCAGGTCAAATGCGATGTTGCGGTGCTTTTGAATTGCTGAGCTGGCAACAATGTCCGCCAGTTCTTTGTCAGAGAGAGTGCATTCTGGCAGTTTGTAACGGATGGCTGACACCGCCTGGGCCGTGGAAATCGGCCATTCGAGATTTCTGCGGGAATTGATGTAGTGATCGACAGCCCGGATCAGTTCCTTCGAGGTCATATCGATCACAGGCATCGGTTCCTCCTCCTCGTTTTTTCCCCGGTTTTCTCACTGTGTTAACGGACGCCGAAGGCCGCCATCACAATTGTTAAAATGGCGGGCGAAAAGCTGTCGACTCCGAAAAAATAAATGACGGCAGGCGGTGGCCCGGGGTTCGCCTCCGGTTGCATCGGTGGAAATAGAACTGGGAGTGCAGCAGGTTGCGGTGTAGTGTCCCAAGTGACGGCCGCTGCAAAGGGAGAGTGCTTGCACCATGGACGGGGAAGCGGCGAAATCAGCCTTTCTGGGCGGGATTCGCGTTTTGATCGTGGAAGACGAATATTTTCTCGCCGATGACCTGCGTAAGGCTCTCGTCACACAAGGGGCGATAGTGCTCGGCCCGGTCGCCACAGCCGAGCCCGCAATCGAATTGCTGAACAGCGGTCAATGCGACTTTGCGATTCTCGATATCAACTTGCGCGGCGAGCAGACATTCGAGATTGCTCGCGAATCGTTGGCAAAAGGCGTTCCGATCGCCTTCGCCACCGGCTATGATCAGACGGCCATTCCAGCAGAGCTCGGCGGGATCAGGCGATTTGAAAAGCCTCTGGAATTCGGCAGCATTGTCGAGTTCGTTGCCGCGACGGCACACGATACGCAATGAACGAGAGAAGCGAGCCGGCGGTTGGCCTGAGAGCGAAGACCGCGCGGCACCCGCTTATCCGCAAGCTGTCCAATTTCACGGTCCTGTCCGTCGAAGAATGCGACGCCATCGAGAGCGCGACGACAAAGGTCGCCGAATTCGCCGCCGGCGATGACGTCATCCAAAGGGGTGACAGGACAGGCGGGGTCAACCTGCTGCTCGAAGGATTTGCCTGCCGCTACAAAATTCTCGAGGACGGTCGACGACAGATCCTTGCTTATTTGGTGCCGGGCGACCTTTGCGATCTTCACGTGTTCCTGCTGCGGCGCATGGACCACTCGATCGGTGCTCTCAGCCGCTCCAAGGTTGCGGCGATCCCGCAGAGCGCGATCCTCGGCTTCACCAACAGCTATCCCAATCTTACGCGGGCGCTCTGGTGGACCACGCTGCTCGACGAGGCGATCACCCGCGAATGGGTCGTCAACATCGGCCAGCGGACTGCTTATGAGCGGATGGCTCACCTTTTTTGCGAGCTGTTCCACAGGCTTCACGCAATTGGTGAAACGGCCGGCAAAAGCTATCCCCTACCGGTAACCCAGGCGACCCTGGGCGATACGCTCGGTCTTTCGAACGTGCACATCAACCGTACGCTTCAGGATCTCAGGCGCGACGGCCTCATTTCGTTCAACAACGGCACCGTAACGATCAAGAACCTGGCGAAACTGGAGGCGGCCGCCTTTTTCAATCCTGACTACCTTCATCTGTTGGACGTCAGGGAGCCTTTTGCATAACCAGGCACGGGCTCATCGAGTGGAGCGCAAAAATGAAGCATCATAGGGAACCTGGCCGGCTTCTGCCGGTTCGGCGTAACCGGAAGCGGTAGCGGCGATGGCCAAGCGCGATTTGATCGGCGGTTCGGTAGGTACGATCGATCCGCTGGGGTCGACTCTCAATGACATCGCTGGGGAGTTGGCCGCTGCGATCGCCTTCCATATTTCCGCCGACAGCGGCGGCATTAATGCTCCTGCCGGCTCGACGGTCTCATTTTCGCCGGCTGAAAACCGCGCGCGGCGGCACGAAAGCCAATCCTGGGCGCGTGAACGCGAGCCAAAGGCCGACGAGGCGATGCGCCTGGCACCGCGCATCATCGAGGAACGGTTGAAAGACTGACAGGTGGTTGGAAAAAGACCGCGCAAGAAAGACGTCACGGGTACATTCTCCCGTCCGCAAGGCCTGTCGGCCGAAGAAGGCGATGCTTCCGCGTCGACGCGGCTCAGCCATGTCGATGAACAGATCGACGAACGTGACGATCATATCGCCCGGCTCGAAGCCGAACTCCAGGTCACACGCGACCGCCTCCAGGCGACGAAGGCATTTGCCGCCGAATTGCAGCACCGCGTTCGCAACACGTTGAGCATTGTCCGTTCGATCGCTCGCCGGTCGGTTGAAAACAGCGACGATGTCGAGGACTATGCCTTTCACCTCGAGGGCCGCATCAATGCGCTTGCACGCACGCACAATGTGCTGATGCGATCGGCCTCGGCCACCGTGCAGCTTGACATGCTTGTCCTTGACGAGCTTGCGTCCCAAGGCGGCCGGACGGAAGATCAGTTCACCATAGATGGCCCGGATATTTCCTTGTCCGGAAAGGCGGCGGAGACCTTGGGCCTCGCGTTCCACGAACTCGCTACCAACTCGATGAAATATGGCGCGCTGTCGGCAGCCGACAAATCAATCAGCGTAAGCTGGAAAGTGGATGGCACGGCCGCCAGACAGGAGCTGAAGATCCGCTGGATCGAGGAGCTGCATGGTCCGGCAGCAATACCTGCGCGACGCGGCTTCGGATCCGAGCTGATCGAAAAGGTGGTGCCCTACGAGATCGGCGGAGCTGGCTCGCTGCGCTTCACCGATGCCGAGGTGATCTGCACGATGGATATCCCCCTCTCGAACGAAATTCACCCCAGCAGAAGCCTGGAGGAGCCGCCCGACGATCTCCAGCATTGAACACCGACACTCCTGCGCCGGGAGGCGGCCGGGCCAGGAGCGTGGAGTTGGAAGGGGCTGACCCAACACCGACCGAGGTGACGCAACGGCTCCGGGTTGCCGAGCTGCCGCCGCACCGGGCTTCAAATTCTCAAAATGATGGAACTTCAGCGACAACAAAGAGTTCGGAGCGCGGCGACGGCGAGCGCGCTGTCGTGATCTCGCGACTCACCTTGAAGCGGGAGGAACCTGGACCAACAGGAGCTGACCATGAAGTCCCATACACTCGAACAACTACACGCTATCGCGGAAGTTGATACGGTGTGCCCGACAATGACGCGGAACCAACGCCTGGAGCGCTGGGCAAGTCTTCTTGAGCGTCATCCTGAACGGCGCCTCGGAGCGCTTCCGGGCACCGAATATATGAGTCCCGACATGCGTGAAAACGCCTACTGCGTGCAATCCCCCATCAGCGTCGCGTTCGAAGATCCAATACTGCGGGCGCAGGGTCTGGAAGGCGACACCTATGGCGAGGCAAAGCGCTTTTTCGAACTGTCCAACTGGCAGTTGCACAACATCGTCTGTGATTGCCACGTCGGTGCGACCATGAAAGCCGGGTGGGTCGCCGTTCGCGTGCGCGCCGCCATGGGCGAAGGTTTCAATATATTCGCCAGGCTCAGGGCGCTGCTCGGACGTTGACCGAAAAGCCGTCTCAATGCGTCGACGGAACAACAGTCGGTCGACGCATTTTTCCTCCTTGGCGGCAATGACGTCTGACGTCGCTTCAGGAGCTTGGAGGCTCCGACCCGCGGCCGATGGTCGGATCGGGCACTACCGGACCGCGCTCGGCTTCCGATCCTTCCGCCTCTATTTCCTGCACGGCCTGGTCCCAATGCTCCTGCTCTCGGCCCTGCGGATGGCCTTCGCGCTCCCAGATCTCGTAGGCTCGTCGCTTTATGAGTTCTTCCTTGTCCATTGGAAACTCCTCCTGCGCGCCCCAATCTCCGGCAGACCGCTTTGTTCCCTCCGGGAACAAGGCAACGCTTTGGAGCGATCCGGACCAGCCGCCCCGGAGCGACACGGAACCCTTGGGGGATTAGGTCGTTTCCGAGCATCGGCGCGGTGGTGGATGACTTGGAAATGCCCGCCGCCCGAATTCTTGGCGACGCACACGCCAATGATGTGCCTGTGCCACGCATTGCCGCCTTGTGTGGGCTCGGCCAATCAAAGCCTTGCAGCGGGACCCCAAAAGGCGGACGCGGCGCAAATATGGGCTTGAGATCATGACTATTGTCTTTGCGGATCGTCGCGAGGCCGGACGCGTTCTTGCTGGTAAGCTCGGCCACTTCGCAGCGCGCGATGATGTCACTGTGCTGGCGCTGCCACGCGGCGGCGTGCCCGTCGCCTACGAAGTCGCACAGGCATTGAAGGCACCGCTCGACGTTTTCGTCGTGCGCAAGCTCGGCGTTCCCGGTTACGAAGAGTTGGCCATGGGCGCAATCGCGACCTCCGGTGTACGCGTCCTGAACGACGAGATCGTGGAAGGCCTCGCTGTGCCGGCCCACGTCATCGACGCGGTCACTGCCAGCGAGGAGAGGGAGCTTTTACGCCGCGAGCACCTCTATCGCGGCGAGCGGGTACCGCTCCTTGTGGAGGATCGAATCGCCATTCTCGTCGACGATGGGCTCGCCACTGGGTCGACCATGCGCGCGGCGGTCAGGGCGCTGCGGGAAAAGCGGCCTGCCCGTATCGTTGCGGCCGTTCCGGTCGGCAGTCCCGACACCTGCGAGGCGATGGAGAGCGAGGCCGACGAGGTCGTCTGTGCGACGACGCCGCAGCCGCTCATCGGCGTCGGGCGCTGGTATGAAGACTTCTCCCAAACGAGCGACGACGAGGTCCGCGCCCTTCTCGCCAAGGCGGGGCGACCAACCGCACCGTCCGGTCGCGATGCGCCACAGAATACGGCAAGCCGATTGCACAAGCACGTCGTTCGGCTCTCTGGAGACGCGCGAGACTACGACGAGCTTTTGGCAGCGATCGGCGAGGCGCGCTTTGTGTTGCTCGGTGAAGCTTCGCACGGCACACACGAATTCTATGAGGAGCGCGCGCGGATCACGCGGCGGCTGATCGAGGAGCAGGGTTTTGCCGCCGTTGCTGTCGAAGCCGACTGGCCCGACACATACCGGGTCAACCGCTATGTTCAGGGAACGGGCGAGGATATCGACGCCGGAGAGGCGCTCGCGGATTTCCGGCGCTTCCCGACCTGGATGTGGCGGAACAGGGTCGTCGTCGATTTTGTCGAATGGCTGCGCCGGCACAATGAAGCGCCCGGCAAGGGCAATCCGAAAGCCGGGTTCTACGGGCTCGACCTCTATGCCCTGCACGGTGCGATGAAGGCGGTGCTGCGCTACCTCGAAAGGGCCGACCCGGCCGCGGCGGAGATCGCGCGTCGCCGCTATGCCTGTTTCGACCATTTCGGCCCTGACCCGCAGGCTTATGGCTTCATAGCCGGCAAGGAGGTCGACAAATCTTGCCAGGAGGCTGTGGTCGCGCAGCTGGTCGAGATGCTGAAGCAGCGCCCGGCGAAAGCCGAGCCGCGCGAAGGCGCCATCGCGGACGAACTCTTCGCGGCGCAGCAAAACGCCCGCCTGGTGAAGAATGCGGAGGCCTATTATCGCGCCATGTTCCTGGCGCCCGAATCGACCTGGAACCTGCGCGACCGGCACATGGCCGAGACGTTCGAAGCCCTCGCCGCTCATCTCGGCCGGCTCGGGCGATCGCCGAAGATCGTGGTTTGGGCGCATAACTCCCATCTCGGCGACGCCAGGGCGACGGACAGGAGCCTGCATGGCGAAATCAACCTCGGACAGCTCATTCGCGAAAAGCATGAGCGCGAGGCCTTCCTCGTCGGTTTCACGACGTATGAGGGAACGGTGACGGCGGCATCGAACTGGGACGGCCCGGCGGAGCGCAAGGCTGTCCGGCCTGCCTTGGCGCGCAGCTATGAGGCGCTGCTGCATGCAGTCCCGGCTGATCGCTTCCAGCTCGATCTGCGCGGCGACGGCGAAGCCCTGCCGCGACGGCTCCTGGAGCGCGCGATCGGCGTCATCTACCGGCCTGAGACCGAACGGGCCAGCCACTACTTCCATGCCGACCTTGCCGCGCAATTCGACATGCTGCTGCATTTCGACGAGACACGGGCGGTCGAGCCGCTGGAGCGCAGCTCCCAATGGGACGCCGGCGAGCTCGCGGAGACCTATCCGTTCGGGGTTTAGGGACCGATCCAATTGAGTTGGAGATCGCCATGGTCTCAGTCCCGAAGACAAACGAGAAGGCCGTGCAGGTCCCCGCCGGCGGCGCAATGCTCGCAGGCAACCTGTCGCTGCCGCGGGAAGCCCGTGGGCTCGTCCTCTTCGCTCACGGCAGCCGCAGCAGCCGGCACAGCCCGCGCAACCGCTATGTGGCCGAACGGTTGAACGAAGCGGAACTCGCCACGTTGCTCATCGACCTAGACGACCGAAGAGGAGCGTATCGACCAGATTACCGCCGAGTTGCGGTTCGACATCCGCTTGCTCGCCGATCGACTGGTTCAGGTTACCGACTGGCTGCACATGTCCGACGAAAGGTCGGCGCTGCGCGTCGGTTATTTCGGCGCGAGCACAGGGGCTGCCGCGGCAGAGCGCCCGGATCGAGCGGCCGCCGTCGTCTCGCGCGGCGGGCGTCCGGATCTTGCGGCACCTGCCCTGCCCCGCGTCCGGGCACCAACGCTGCTCGTGGTCGGTGGCGCAGACACGCAGGTGATCGCGCTACGCCGGCGCCAACGCCATCGCCTCATCAGAGAGCCAGATCGATTGGGTCGTCGGCGTGCTAAAAATCATTCCGCGGAGAAGGTTTCATGACAGTCAGGTATCTGCAATTTCTCGCCATTGTCATTTCGGCCCTCGCTCTCATCCCGGCAGGGGCTCATCTCGCCGCTCTTCCCAACAAGATATCTCTGCCGCAGCCGGAATATTTCACCGTCCAGGGCATCTATTACGGATGGGCGATCCTCGGGTTGCTCTGGCCGACCGCGCTGATCATGAACGCATTGCTGGCGATCTCCGCGCGCTCACAGGCCTGGCCGTTTTGGCTCGCCCTGCTCGCGGCGCTCTGTTTCGCGATCATGCTTGCGATCTTCGTTGTCTGGACGCTCCCTGCCAACCAGGCGACGCAGAACTGGACGACAGTTCCTGCAAACTGGGAAGCGCTCAGGCGGCAATGGGAATATTCTCATGCGGCAAACACCGCGATCGTATTCGCAGCGCTCTGTCTCACGACGATGTCGGCGCTCTCGTGGCGTCCGGCCGGTCCGTAGATCTTCGCCGGAGCAAGTCTCTTTCCTCCGGATCATTTGCGCCATCGACGCGTTAGGTTTTCTGGTCCCGATGTCGCACCGCCACCAGTCCCGCTGTATCCAACAAGGAGAAAGCGATGCCGGATAAGAAAACCATCGAGAAGGCGCAAAAAGACAGGCGCGAAGGTAAGTCGCCCACCACGCAGGCCGGCGAGTTCGTGCATGAAGAGATCGAGAAGATCCGTCGCGGCAAGCACGGCGCGCGCTCCACCAAGCAGGCGATCGCCATCGGCCTTTCGGAGGCGCGGCGCGCCGGCGTCGACCTGCCTCCGCCCAAGAAACGAAGCGTCAAGGAGAGCACCCGCAAGAGCGCCGAATACGCCTATGAAGTTGGCCAGGGCGAACGTAAGCCAAAACGCCGCCCCAAGGTCTCGAAGGCCGTTTCCGAGGTTCTCGAGCACGAACCCAAGAGCACGGCATCCCATGAGGCGCTCTCAAGACAGACCAAACAGGCGGCGTCGCGCCGGAGGGCCGAGGAGCGCTCGGCCGCAGCCAAGAAGGCCTCTGAGACGAAGGGCGCTGCCGGCCGGTCCGCCGCACGCAAGGCGGTCCGCACCAGGGTGCTGCCGGCAGAAAGAAAGCAGCGCAGAAGGCCGCCAGCACGCGTACCGGCCGAAGCTAGAGGTCGAAGACCCGCCACGCACTCTCTCCAGCCGGCTGGTGACAGGTAGCTGGACCGCAGCCAGCCTCAAGCGATGCGCACTATGGCGGCTGGCACAGTGTGATCGTGTGAGATGCGGCCGTCCTTGTTTGTCTCGATCCGGCGGGAACAACGGCCCGTGTTCAAGGTTATGGAAAAGCTGCACCGGTGGTGGAGCTTTCACGACAACCTTAGGGAGACGAAAACATGGCGACTGCGAAGAAGGCGGCGACGAAAGGGCTGGAAGCCCTGTTCCTCGACGGGCTGAAGGACATCTATTACGCCGAAAAGAAAATACTCAAGGCGCTGCCCAAAATGGCCAAGGGCGCCGAGTCCGAGGAGGTCGCGGCGGCGTTCGAGAAACATCGCGTGGAAACCGAAGGCCAGGTCGACCGCCTCGAACAGGTGTTCGAGCTGATGGACAAGCCGGCCCGCGGCAAGACCTGTCCGGCGATCGACGGCATTCTCGAAGAGGGGTCGGAGATTCTCGACGACTATAAGGGGGACCCAGCATTGGATGCAGGACTGGTCGGAGCGGCACAGGCGGTCGAGCACTATGAAATCGCGCGCTACGGCACGTTGATCGCGTGGGCCGAACAGCTTGGCAAGAGCGACGCGGTCAAGCTCCTCAACGAGACGCTCAAAGAGGAAATGGCAACCGATGAAGCGCTTACAGGCTTGGGCGAAGGCGGGGTCAATGAGCGCGCTCTTGAGAAAGCCGCTTAGCCGCGGCGCGGCGCGGCGCTAAGCGCCCGGCAGCCTTCCCGTCCAGAGCGGGATGCGTTCGAGTTGAATTGCGCGTCTCGCTCTGGATTTGGCTGCCGGGAACCCGCCTCGACAAGACACGTTGCTAAATCATCGAACTTTACAGGAAGATCCGCGCAATGCCGGAAGACCTGCTCGCGAGGAAGAGCAACGCGGTGCCGGACAGCTCATCACCTGGGGCGTCGTGATCGCCGCCGTGATGCGATCGATGCTTCCCCCGAAGGAGTGCGAACCATGCCCCTGACGCTCAGCAGTCCCGCCTTTGCCGAATGCGGAGAGATCCCCGAAAGCTACACTCGTGGCGGCAAGAACGTATCTCCGCCGCTAAAGTGGTCCGGGGTACCGGACGGCACAAAGAGCCTCGTCCTTGTCGTCCAGGATCCCGATGCGCCGAACGGAACGTTCAGCCATTGGGCGGTGTTCAACATTTCGCCGGAGGTTCAGGAGTTGCCCGAGGCGGAAAGCGGCAGACCGGGTCCACAGGCCCTCAGGCAAGCGCGGAACGATTTCGGCAACGCCTATTACGACGGCCCTGACCCGCCTGTCGGACACGGTATCCACCACTACCACTTCCGGCTGGCCGCGCTCGACACGCCGAACCTTGCCATCCCCGCGAGCACGGGCGTGGAGCGTATCTGGCAGGAGGCGCAGAAACACTTGATCGAGCAGGCAGAGCTCGTCGGAACCTACGAACGCGCCCGGTGATTGAAGGCAGACTGGTCCAGGTACCGTGGTCGACAAGCGGAACGGTTCTTCTCTCCACCGGTTTGTGAGGGGAAAGGAGACGTCCCATGTTTGAAAGTGTCATGTGGCTGATCGTCGTCGCCGGCGGGCCATTGTTATTGGTCGCATTGCTAGCGTATGTCGTCGTCACTCGCCGTCGCCGTGGCCCCGCAGAACGCAGGGAAAGCGACCGCGCCACCGATCGGCTTTATCGTCAGGACAAGGACTGACCGCGGCTACCATGGCCCGAAGCAAACTCCATCAGCAGACCGAATACCCTTGCACATATCACGGAGATTTCGGGCAAGCCACCCGAAGCCAAGATAGGACGGCAAGTGCCCGCTGCCCTGGCGGGTTTGTCCTTCAGGGCCGGTTTACTGCCCTGCCGCCGTCGCGCTCAGGGACATAGTCGCCCGCGCTGACGTCAAAGCCGGTCCAGCCATCCGCCTCGTATGCCCTGCGGCGTTCCATCACATCAACCGAGCTGGACTGACCCAGAATGTCCTCGGCTTCCGGAACAAGCTCATCGTCCACCTTGGCCGTCAACAGCGTACCGCCGCGACGTACGCCCTCTGCATAGACATTTGCATCGTTTTCGGAAACGCCGGAATCCGTCAGAGCGCCAATGATACCGCCTGCCGCGCCACCAGCCACCGCGCCGGCAACCGCGCCGGCGGCGGTAGCGGCAAGCCATCCCGCCGCAACCACAGGTCCGACGCCCGGAACGGCCATGACGCCCAGCCCTGTCAGCAAACCGCCGGCGCCACCGACCACGGCCCCTATCCCTGCGCCGCTCGCGGCATCTTCAGCGGCTTCGGAACGATCTCTCTCGTACCAGCCATCCGAGTTGTTGGCGATGATGCTGATATTGGAATGTGGCACTCCGGACGCTTCCAGTTCGCCGACCGCGTCGGCTGCGTCGTCATAGTTGTCGAACAGTGCGGTTACGGTTTTCATTTTGATATCTCCTGATCGTGCTCACTTGCTGTCGGCGACGACGTTGCCCTGATAGTCGAGCCCGACGGCGACACTTTGGCCTGACTTGGTCGCCTGCCCGCGCCAGATGCCTTGATCGTCCTTGGCAAGCTTCGACACATTGGAATAGCCTGCATCCTCGATGCGGCTCTTTGCCTGCGTCTCGGTGAAACTGTTTGCGCCGGGCACCAGGGCCGCGGCATTGGGCGTGTTCGTGGTTTTCACAGCGGGCGTTGTCGCTCCCGTGATGGAGTCCTGGGCAGCGGCGATCTTTTCGATCATCTGCCGATGCATCTTCAAGGTATCGACCGTCTGCTGGGCGAACGTCTTGAGGGCCGCATTATCGCCGTCGCGGGCGTAGCTTTCAAACAGATCGACGGCATCGGCGTGCGCCTTGCGCTGCATGTCCACATAGGCCGGATCGATTGGCGGCTGTGCGTTCTGGAGCTTGTCCAGATCACCTTGATGCTGCGCGTCGAGCGCCGTCGGCACCTTCAACTTCTGTTCGCCGGTAATTGTTTCCAGCTTGGCGTTTGCCGCGCCATGGTCCCGGATCATCGTCTGCGCGAAATTCTTGATGCTTTGGTCCTGAGCCTTGTCCTGGGCGATCTTGCTCGAATCGACTTCGAACTTGCCGCCAATAGCGGCCTTGTCGACGAAATCCTGGGCGCTGTCGGCAGCCAAAGCAGGCATTGCGATAAGCATGGAAGCAGCGGCGAGCGAGGCAAGAAGGTGTCGCGGTTTCATAGGCTTTGTCCTTGTCGATGCGCGATATTACGATGCGTCCCAACAAGCCAAGATGTGCTTTGTTCCGGCGCCGGGCGATGCGCTGCCACCCCGAGCGAAGGCCCTCCACAGGTACCCGGACCAACAAAACTTTCAACATCGGCACCCGCGGCGCGGAACAACAGCGAGCCTGCCGGATTTGATTTCAAGGAGAGAGATCATGGCCAAGGTTTCAAATCCCACGCCTGCCGCAGCCAGGGGCGAAGTTCAGGCCGGAGCCACGCGGGACAAAACGCCCGGATTCGATCCTGCCATTGCCCCATTCGAGACCGACGCCGAGGCGGCGGACACGCAGAATCCCGTCACTGACGCAGGTCCGCAACGTTCTCCCCGGCCAAAATTCGAAAACGATGCCAGCTTCGCCAACGCGATGCGGCCGGTGGAGAACGAGCCCGAGTTGCAGCCCCGCAGCAACTGGCCGCTAATGGTGATTGCGGCCGTCGTACTGATAGCGGCCGCGGTGTTCCTGGCAGCCAGCATGCTGCGGTAAGGCGCATCATCCTGAGTGCAGACAGCGTGGGACAACCCTTGGCTGAGATCGAGCACTTTTCGCGTGGCCGTCGGCCGGGTCATCATCGATCCTGCTTTCCGCGCCGATGGGGTTCGGGTGCGCCCTTCATGCCGGAAAGCTCGGTTGTCGAGCATAGCAGCCGCGGCCGTGCGGGATCGGAGATGTCGAGCTTGTCCCAGGGAATACGGTACAGGCCGTCGCGACGCAGCCGGAAGAGGTCCAGCACTGCCGCACCGATGGTCGAGGCCGAGAGACGCTCGAAAGCGGCGTAGATACCGACATGGAATTCGATAACGACGAAGTCGTCGCCGGCCGGTTCGGCACGTATCTCCTCGATATAGCCGATACTTTTGCCCTCCTGCGAGAGAACGCGTCGGCCGGCCAGATGTTCGAGGTTGACGGTGGACATCATCAAGCTCCCGGAATGCGTCCGATGATATGGTCGCGCAGCCAGTCCTGCCAGGCGAAGATCGACGTCTGGCGCACATCGATATCGAACTGGATGTCGACGCCTATGTCCTGAACCTTGGTCCAGGCGATCCGGTGCGGCTTGCCACGGCGTTTACCGCCCCAGGCTGCCGCAAGCCGCGTCATCCAACGCCCGGGCCGCACGCCGAGGCGACGCGCAAGGGTGACGGAGCCGAGTTCGACCGCGACGATCCTCGGCGGCTTGCCCCGCCGCAACTCGGCCACCAGCCCGTCGATCTTGCCGATCTTGACCTGCTCGCGGTCGACGATCTGCTTGTCCAGGATGTCGCGCAGCAAATCCATCACGTGCCTCCGAATATCTGCAGGGGAATGGTCACCACGGCGAGCACGAAACCGAGCGCGATGATAAAGATCACCGCGGCATTCGAGACGATGCCGTTGCGGTGCTCGCCGACATAGCGCTTGTCGTTCAGCAGAAAAAGGAAAGGAACGACCGTCAACGGCAGGCTGGCCGCGGTCAGCGCCATGGAAAAAATGGTGAGCTTCAGCGGATCGAGGCCAAGCATGATAGGAATGGCGGCCAGAAATAGTGACACCGTGTAGACGGCGCTGAAGCCGGGATCGTCGCGCGGCTTAAGGTCTTCACCCCAATTCCATCCGAAACCTTGCGCCACCAGATAAGCCTGTTGCAGCCCAACCTCGAGAGCGGCACCGAAGCAGGCAATGGCGAGTGAGGCAACGAACAGGACGAACCCCCAGAAGCCGAATATCGGAATCAACATCAACGGCAATTGATGATAGTCGTCGACCTGATCGATGCCGTGCGTTGCAAGCACGAGCGCGGCCACCATCAAGACGCCGATCGAAATGGTGCCGCCGAAGGCCATGCCCAGTCCGGCGATGGCCCGATTGGTTCCGAGATAGCTTTTGTCCCACTTGTCCTCGATCGCCCCCGAGGAATAGAACATGAACAGGTAAGGCGATATCGAAGCGCCGAGAATGCTGACCGCCATGAACCAGTAGTTCGCCGCGTCGTGGGCCGGCAGCGTGGGCACCGCGCCGGACGTGACAGCTGTCCAATCGGGCTTCAGCATTACCGCTGCGACCACGAAGCACAGCGTCACAAGGCCGAGTATCGACACGCCTTTCTCGATCAGCCCGAACGTGCCTTTCCACAGCAACAGCCATGCCATCAAAGCCACGGGTAAAGCCCACCATTGGAAGCCAATGCCAGTGGCAAGTTCGAGCGCGATGGCAACACCACCGATCTCGGCGGACAGCACCATGAAATTGACCAGCAGGGCGGCAAGCAATGGCCATAGTGAAACGTTAAAGCCAAATCGTTCCCGGATCCCGTCGGAGATGGTGTGATGGCTCACGGCGGCAAACCGGCCGGCCATCTCGACCAGAAAAATGATGCAAATGGTGCCGAGAACCACCGCCCAGATCAGCTGAAACCCAAAGGTCGCACCTGCCTGGGCTGCCGTCGCCATCGATCCGACTTCCAGGAAGCCGCCAACACTGGTGACGATGCCCAGCGATATTTCCAAGAGCTTCTTCATGGCTTCGGCGCGAAATATCTGAAGTAAGCGGCGGCCAGGGAGCGCGTGGCCGTCCGAATATCTTCTTGAGCCTCCTGCACTTGCGGGCAGCGGTCCGCTTGCACTCCCGCACGGGCGCGGTCCACCGCGATCGACAGCTCCTTGACCGCCGCCGCCAGCGCAGCCTGCTTGGCAGGTTCAACCGTAGTGGCCGATCGGATCTTCGTGTCGATGTCGGCCAGCGTCGTGCTGGCCGAGTGCAGCGTGTCAGAAGCGTATGCGGAGGGGGCCGTTCCCGCCGACCAGGCGTCAAGCGTCATCGATACGGTCCGCGCCGTGGAGGCGGCAGTTCGGGATTGCTGCTCGATCTGGTCGGACGACGAGCATGCGGCCGACATGGCCATGAGCAACAGCAGGCACGCGCTGTCGCGGCCAAGGCGATAGCCGCTAAGGATTAGAGCCGGCGTTGGATCCGCCACACGAATGACCTCCCCCGCCGACGAAACCATGTTCGGCGTAATTTGATCTAGCGCGCCCGCCCGGCCCGTCAACCGAGGCCACCGATCGAGCAACGGAGTGCAAGCCATGTCGGCCCTGACAGGTGCCAAGCGGCCGCGGCAGGAACCGACTCGAGCGGAACAAAGCCTCGATAGCCGGATTAACGAGGAGGCGGCTGGGCGGTTCGACTTCCGCCCTGATCGTTCGTGCCGCGAGAATGGTCAACTGGCAGGGAAAGGACCCCTCAATGCCCCGTCTCATTGCCTGGATAGCCATCGTGGTGATTGTGCTTGTTGCGGCTTGGATATGGTTCGGGCGCGATACATCGGGCAGCGGGGGCGGCAGCCAACCCGCGCCTCATGCGATAGACCAGAACGGGTAGTTCAGTCTGGATGATCCTGCTCGGCCCCGCTCCGCTCGACTTTGTACTCGTGGATCAGGCCTAGGATCTGAGCCTTGACCGTCTCGCGCGCCTCAGGTTGGACGAAAGGCATCAGCCGTTCGACAAGTTCGCCGACCGTCTGCGGGAGATCCGCGGCGGAATCGGTGAGCTGACTGCCGTGTTCGTAGACATTGTCCGCCAGTTTCTTGTCGAGGTCGGATAGAAATCCCATCATCGCACTCCCCATCACTGCCATGCCCGCTCGCTCAATGGCCGGCCCGGCAGAAATGTTCCGTACAACGATGCTGGCATTGCAGACCGGCTGAATACCCGATGCCAGTGGCCGGAGGAGTGTCGCCGCGCGATCACGTCAACGCAATGTCGTCTGGCCCGGATTCCCTCGCCTGGCTTTTGACGGGATCAGCCTGCCGGCATTGGCCCGCAATCCCCTGACGAGCTCTTCCAGATAGGGAAGCAGTTCGAAGAGCAGGATCACGGCCATCACGCAGGCAATGTAGGTCACCGGCAGCTGCTGCGATTCCAGACAAGTTCGAAGCGCGCGGTTTCCGTCCCTGCCCCGAACAAGGTAAGGAACTGTCCCCAGTGGAGGGAAATGACGCTGACCAGCCCCATCAGCGGGATCATCTCCAGGAAGCTGTGAACGTGCTGCTCGATCGGCGTGACGGTGCGGGCGGTGGTGGCGTAGCTGACGTCCCACATCGCCGTCGCCTCGTGGACGAAGAAGGTGATGATCATGATGAGGATGATCAAGGCATTCACGTCAAGAAACATGGCGGCCAGCAAAGGTATTCCGACCTCGGCGAACATCAGAAGGTGGATCAAGGATTCCTTGGCGCCCGTCGTCGATTCGATGTGAGAGGCGCGATGGCAGAGCCAATCGGCAAATCCGGCGGCCAACCAGACCGGCAGCAGGACATACATCAAAATCAGCACGGTGGGGTCTGACAGCATGACATCGTTTCGCGAGTGGCCCCGTTCGAGGTGGCTATTGCTGCCCTGGCATTTCGGTGTTTTCCTGGGGATTTTTCCGGACGCCCGCGGCTGGGGAAGTATCCGTCGGCGCGTTACCGCCCTGGTTCTGTTCAGGCGCCCGCCTCAGCGGCGAAGTATGCCAGCCCATATCGGCGTAGAGAAAGCCTATGAGAAAGCCGATGATGATGATGGCGGCTATCACGAGCGAAAGCACCGCATTGCGTCGCACCATTGCCAGGCTCCCTTCCAAGCCGAACAGCTGATCACGAAAATAGTTCCACAACCAGCCGCGATCGCTCCTTGGTCGCGTCGGCTTCGACACGCAAGTTCGACGCCAACACTGCACGGAGCCGCGGGAACAATCGGTGACGGGCGAGGTTCGGTATGGTTCTTCAAGGACGATCTCGATGAAACCTGCCGTAACCGACCGTATCGAAACAAAAAAATACAACCATCCCACGGGCGGATGGGGATCCCTGAGATCATTGGTCCGCAAGGCATACGGCGAAGGCCTGCTGATGTCGGGCATATGGAGCACGCTGCTCAAGCAGAACAAGGCCGATGGCTACATGTGCGTTTCCTGTTCATGGGCCAAGCCGGCCGATCCGCGGCCCTTCGAGTTCTGCGAAAATGGCGCGAAGGCGACCATGTGGGATCAGACGAAGCTGCGTTGCGGCCCGGATTTCTTCGTACGACATACGGTCACCGAACTGCTCGACTGGCCGGATCGGGACCTCGAAAAACAGGGCAGGCTTACGGATCCGCTGCGCTACAATGCCGTCACCGACCGCTATGAACCGGTTTCCTGGGATGACGCATTCCTCGAGATCGGCATGGAGCTTCGGCGGCTTGATCCGAAATCGGTCGTCTTCTACACATCCGGCCGGGCCTCGCTGGAGGCCTCGTTCATGTATCAGCTCTTTGCGCGTATCTATGGCTCATCGAACTTGCCCGATTCTTCCAACATGTGCCACGAATCGACCTCGGTCGGGCTGCCCGAATCGATCGGCTCGCCGGTTGGAACCGTGCAGCTCGAGGACTTCTCCCAGTGCGACATGATGTTCTTTTTTGGCCACAACACCGGGGTGACGGCGCCGCGGCTGCTGCATCCGCTGCAAGAGGCTCGCCAGCGCGGGGTGCCGGTATTCACCTTCAATCCCTTGCCGGAAAGGGGGCTGAAGCGCTTCAAGAATCCGCAAGATCCCCTTGAGATGCTGTCGCCGGGCCCCGGCACGAAGATGTCCAGCGACTTTTTCCAGGTCCGCAGCGGTGGCGATATCGCCGCCATGAGCGGCATCGCCAAGGCGGTGCTGGCGCTCGACGACGCGACACGGGAAAGCGGGGATCCGCGTGTCCTCGACGTCGATTTCATTGCCGAGCACACGGATGGTTTTGCCGACTTCGAAGCTTACCTGCGGGCAGCCAGGTGGGAGGACATCGTCAAGCGCGCGGGAATCGCGCGGGCGGATCTCGAACATGTTGCCGAAGTCTACAGCCGCTCCAAGGCGGTGATCGGCAATTACGGCATGGGTTTGACACAGCACCGGCACGGTACCGAGAACGTCCAGATGCTGTGCAATCTGCTGCTGATGCGCGGCAATATGGGAAAACCCGGCGCCGGCATTTCGCCGCTGCGCGGCCATTCCAATGTCCAGGGCCAGCGCACGGTCGGCATATCCGAAAAGCCCGAGCTCGTTCCGCTCGACAAGTTCGCCCGGTTCTATGATTTCGAGCCGCCACGCGAGAAGGGTCTCGACACGGTCGAGGCCTGCGAGGGCGTCATCGCCGGCTCGGTGAAAGGTTTCATCGGACTCGGCGGCAATTTCGTTCGGGCCGTTCCCGAAACCGGCCTGATCGAGAAAGCATGGCGTCGGCTTGGGCTGCATGTCGAAGTCGCCACCAAGCTCAACCGCAGCCATCTCCTGCCAGGGGCGGTGACCTATCTGCTGCCCTGCCTGTCGCGGCTGGAAAAGGACCACCAGGCGAGCGGCGACCAGACCGTTTCGATGGAGGACTCCACCGCCTGCATCCATGGCTCCTTCGGTTCGCGTCCGCCGGCTTCACCGCATCTGCTTTCCGAACCGAAGATCGTGGCGGAACTGGCCAAGGCCACCGTATCGGGGGTGAGTTCGATCCCGTGGGATAAATGGGTTGCCGATTATTCCCTTATCCGCGATGAGATCGAGTGTTGTTACCCGCAGCATTTTCGTGAGTTCAACAAGCGGTTCCTGATACCGGGAGGCTTTCACCGCGACATCAAAGCCTCGAAACGGGTCTGGGAGACGCCGAACAAGAAAGCCAATTTCAAGCTGCCGACGACGCTTGAAACAGACCCGGACATCGATGTTTCGGGTCACAATGTGCTGACGCTGATAACGGTGCGCTCCAATGACCAGTTCAATACCACCGTCTATGGGTACAATGACAGACTCCGCGGCATCCACGGCACACGCATGGTCCTGTTGATGAACGAGGCCGACATTCAGCGGTTCGGATTGAGTGCCGGGCAGGAAATCGATCTGGAAACCCATGCCGACGATGGCGTGGAGCGGCGGGTTCGAGGTTTGCGCATCACCCCCTACTCCGTGCCTGAAGGCAACTGCGCCGGTTATTATCCGGAACTCAATCCCCTGGTTCCTCTGTGGCACCGGGCCAAGAAAGCTCACGTTCCAGCCGTCAAGTCGGTTCCCGTGAGAATTGTTGCCAAGGAAACGGAAACGAGAAGCACCGCGCGCCGCTAGGGCGGTTCCCCAGTCTGGCGGGTAGGCGGCGCGCTAGCCGCCAGCCGGCTTGGGGGATGCCGGCTGGGTCGGCTGGGTGCCTTGCTGATCTCCGCCCGTTGTAGTCTGCGGTGTGGGATTCGTGTCGGTCGTTGGGTTCTTGTCGACCGGCTGGCTGTTCGTATCTGCCTTGGATTTGTCGGGATCTGGATTGTTGCATCCGGTCAGACAGATCAGCGCCAGCATCAGCAACGCGGCTTTCATATCGATATCCCCTCGGTCGGGCATGGCGGAGCAACCTGCCAAGCTGCTTCCCGGTCGAATCGAACCGAAAGCCCCTGCCTGGCCGCGCTTCTGGCCAACATGCGATCCAGTTCTGCATCGTCGATCGGGCTGCGCATCACCTCCCGAATGGCCCTGCAAGCCTGCTCCGTCGACACGAAATCATACCGCCTGCTCCTGGTCAGGACATATTGCTCGACCAGCATTTTCACGCGCCGGAGCGCGATGTCCTCGGCATATTGCATCTGTTCCTCTCGTTCCTGCTGACGCCGAACTGCCGGACTGGCCAGTTGTTCCCGTTTGGAATTCGAAAACGCCTGGTCCCGGGCTGGCAGCAACAAGACAATGTCCGCGCCTATGGGGTTGCGGCCCGGTTGGCCAATTCGCCATCCAAAGCGCGTGGATGCTCGGCGCCGGCCGTGTCATCGCCATCGACAAGGTGCCGGAGCGGCTGGCCCTGGCGCGTGAATGCGGCAAAGCCGAGACGCTCGACTTCAGCAATTCCAATATCTACGACGCACTGATGGCGATGACCGACGGCCGCGGTCCGGATCGCTGCATCGACTGCGTCGGCACTGAATGCGATCCCGGCGCCAGCGCCGACGCCATGCTCGACAAGATGAAGGCCGCCGTCTATCTCGGCACCGATCGGCCGCATGTGCTGCGAGAGGCGATCTATTGCTGCCGTAAGGGCGGCACCATCTCGGTTCCCGGAGTCTATATTGGCCTGGTCGATCACATCCCGTTCGGCGCCGCGATGAACAAGGGCCTGACCTTCCCAGACCCACGAACCACTTCTGGCCAAGGTCCAGAATGGCGAGATCGACCCGTCCTTCGTCATCACCCACAGAGCCGAGCTCGAAGCCGGGCCGGACCTCTACAAGACCTTCCGCGATAAGCAGGATGGTTGCATCAAGGTGGTTATGCGGCCGCATGGTTGAGATGTCGCGGTTCCAGAGGCAAGAACTATCTCATTCCCGGCATCGTTGGACGCCCGCCTGATCGGCATTGGCAGTTCGGAACCTTCTGCTGTGTCGGCGATTGACCCGCTGAGTTCGATTCAGAAGAAGGGCGCCACCATGGCCAACGAGAATTCTCGCTCGAAACCCGTTATTCGGTCTCCGAACACCGATGGTTTGCCACACCCGAGGCGAGACGCCGGTGATACGGACGCAGGGGCGAAATCGCCGACGCCGAAGACTGCCGGAGGATCTCACCCTTCAGCCCCTCCCCTGGACAATCCCACAGCCAATCGAAATGCCGGTCGTCCCCGTCAGGCCAGCACGACTCCGCGACCGGCGGACAAGCCCTTGGGCTGATCCTGCGGCGCCCTTGGAGTGACCCGTCAACGCGAAACGTCGCGCAGCGACCCCAGATCGGCCAGCGCAGCCAGGATGGTTGCTTCAGTCGCCGGCTTGGGCACGAATTTGCAATCGCGAAAGGATGCCGGTAAGTCGCGCGCGCCAAATCCCGTCATGAGGGCGAAGGGAATACCCTGCGCCTGCAATGTCTCCGCGAGGGGCAGGCTCGTTTCACCGTTCAACTGAATGTCCAGCAACGCCATGTCGATCTTGTCCGAGCCGACGAGACGAAGCGCCGCGGCGACCGAAGGCGCGGGACCGACCACCTGGTAACCGGCGCCACGCAGGACTAACGCGGTGTCTTCCGCGATCAGCCATTCGTCCTCGACAACCAGGACGCGCGGTCCGTCGTTCACGACCCCTCCCTCCGGTTAACGGGAAATGCGATCTGAACGTTGAGGCCTTCCTTGCGAAAAGCGGTTTCGACATGGCCGCCAAGCCTGTAGCCGATCTCTCCCTGCAGCAGCGTGAGGCCGAAGCCGCTGCCGACGGGTTCATTGACGGGGGGACCGTCCTTCTCGCTCCAGGTAAACGTGAAGATGTCGTCAGCGATCGACCACATCACCATCACCTTGCCACGAGGTTTGGACAGGGCGCCATATTTGGCCGCGTTGGTGGCCAGTTCGTGGACGGCCATGCTGAGGGAAAGACCCTGTTGCGGTCCAAGTTCTATCTCGTGGCCGTTCAGTTCGAACCGTTCAATGCCAAACGGTTCGAGTTCCTGGTGAAGCAGTTCGCTGACCGAAGCTTCCTTCCAGCTTTTCCGGCTCAACAATCCATAGGCCCGCGACATCGCATGCAAGCGTCCGATCAAGGCTTCCGCGAATTCATCCTTCGACAGGGATTTCTCCCGCGTACGGCTCGCAATGCTGACGATCACCGCCAGCATGTTCTTGACCCGGTGGTTGAGCTCAGAGATGAGAACCTGCTGATGCTCTTCCGCCTGAGCCAGGGTGGTGACGTCGACCAGTGTCACGACCACGCCCTGAACCCGGTTGCCCTTGTCCCGATAGGGATTGATATGGACCATGTGAAACCGCCCGGCGCTGTCGCGCGTGAGGTGGTGGTTCAGGGTCTCGCCGGTCTCGAACACCTCGGCGATATGCTGCTTCAACTCGGGATAGTCGAGCTGGCTCGACAGGTCCGTCAGCGGCCGGCCTACGTCGGAAGGACGCAGACTGAAGAAGGACGAAGCTGCGGGCGTGAAGGTTCGCACCACCAGATTGCGATCGAGGAAAATGGTGGCAATCTCCGTGCTTTCGAACAGATTGCGCAGATCGCTGTTGGCGTGATCGAGTTCCTCGATCTTGTTCGTCAACTCGGCATTGATGGTGTTCAGCTCCTCATTGAGCGACTGCATTTCCTCCTTCGAAGCCTCAAGTTCCTCATTGGTCGATTGTGCTTCCTCGTTGACGGAGACGAGTTCCTCGTTAGACGATTTCACCTCTTCCAGTGCGGTCTCATATTCCTCGATCGTCGATTGCAGGCGCTCCCTCGTATCGCGCAGTTCCCGCTCGAGATCAGCGGTGCTATCGGTGTCATGGCTGCCGCCTTCGTCTGTTCGGATCTGCGTAGGTCCCGACGGTTCGAACAGGACGAGATAGAGCGGCTCGCCATTGTCGCGTTCCGCCAGCGGCTCGATGGTGAGCTTGATCGGCTGGATCCGCTCATCATCCTCCTCGACCGTGAGATTTTCCCGCACGACGGTCCGGCGCGTCGACGTCGCCTCCCGCAGTGCGGCGCGCAGGTCGAGCCGCAGCCCGCGCCGCGCCATTGTCAACAATTGCCGGCTGGGAATGCCTTGCGGCGCCTCGAGATATTTTCCGGTGCGAGCTGAGTAGTAGACGACGTCGCCTTCGGCATTGACCAGCACATGCGGGGGGGCGAAGCGCTCCAGCACCTGCGCCTCGACCGCCTGGCGCAACGGATAACCGGCGGCTCCCTTCCTCAAGCCGGTGCTCTCGGACGGGAATGCGCCCGAACGGCTATCGCCGATCAGGGCGGGCAGCCTGACATGCGGCGAGGCATGCTCCCGCGCCTGGAAGATACGATGTTTCTTGTCGACGGTGGCGAACAGATTGTCGTTCTGTCCGACGCTCTCCGAGGTGCCGAGAAAAAGGTATCCCCCGGGCTTCAGGGCGTAATGGAAAATAGGAATGACCCGGTTCTGAATGGCTGGGCCGAAATAGATCAGCAGGTTACGGCACGACACCAGGTCCATGCGTGAGAAAGGCGGGTCGCGAACGACGCTGTGCGGCGAAAAGATGCACAGCTCCCGTATCTCGTTGCTGATGACATAGGTGTCGCCGTCGCCATTGAAAAACCGCTGGCGGCGTTCGGGGGAAAGTCCCTGCAGCAGGGCTTCGGGATAGCGCCCTGCCCGCGCCACCGCCAGCGCCGGTTCGTCGATATCGGTCGCGAATATCTGGATTCGCGGAACGACCGGGAGCTTTTCCACATGTTCACGCAGCAGGATACCGATGGAGAACACCTCTTCGCCTGTGGCGCAGCCGGGAATCCACACCCTGACGATGTCGTTGGCGGTCTTGCCTTCAAAGAGTTGCGGTACGATCTTTCGCTCGAGCAGTTCGAAGGCCTCGGGATCGCGAAAGAAGTTGGTGACGTTGATCAGCAGGTCGCGAAAAAGGTTCATCACCTCGCGAGGGTCCTTTTGCAGCCATTCAACGTATGCGCCAATGGATTGCATCTGCGCGATCTGCATCCGCCGCTTGATGCGTCGCAGGAACGTCTTGGTCTTGTAGCCCGAGAAATCATGGCCTGAGTGGCTGCGCAGGATGCCGTAGATCTGGGACAGAACCTTTTCCATACCTGCCGTTCGGACGCTATCCTCCTCCGCCAACCCATTTAACGCGTCGAAGCCGCGGGCGAAGGCTTCCAGCTTCGTGCCGATCTCCTCGGCGGGCGCGGCTATATCGACAAGTCCGCTGGTGATGGCGCTCTGCGGCATATCGGGATTGCGCGGGCCGTAGCCGTCGGAGATCTGCGCGACGGTGAGCCCCCCACGCTCCTTGATCGCCTTGGCGCCCAAGGTTCCATCGGAATCTCCGCCCGACAGGATGACGCCGACGGCATGTTCGCCCTGGTCTTCGGCTAATGCGCTGAAGAAGATGTCTATGGGTTTGCGTTCCTGGCTGAACCCGTTGGGCCGGCGCAGGCGCAGCATTCCCTTGTCGATGGTCAGGATGACGTTCTGCGGCATGACATAGACGTGGTTCGGTTGAACGATCATGCCGTCCGCCGCGACTTCGACCGGCATTTCGGTGTAGCGGCCGACAACCTCGTGCAACAGGCTCTCTCGCTTAGGGCTGAGATGAGTGATGACGACGAACGCCATGCCGGGCTGATCGGCCATACCCTTAAACAGCCCTTCCATCGCCGGAATCCCGCCGGCGGACGCGCCGACGCCAACGATGGGAAATCTTTTCGACTGGGCTGTCACTGGACGTTCCCCTTTCGGCACCTGTGGGCGAAATCACTTATGAAGCAGGCTGGACAGCAGGTAAGCATAGGCGCGGCGGAGATACGGAACAAGTCGCGACGGATGGCGTTGAATTTGGAGTTCAAGTGTTCAATGACCAACCGTCCATCTGAAACAAAGCTCCCGACGCACATGGAGTCAGCGGCGTGGAATTGCTCGACGATCTCGGCCGGGCTCGTGCCGAAACACCCAGCAGGCTCGGCGAGGGAGACTGTTTCCACCAGATACTGCTCGAGAAAGGATGACGAGGTGCGCGATCTGCAAGGGGTGCATCTTCTGATCGTCGAAGACGAATGGATGGTAGCCGGAGATCTCGCCCGTTATTTCAGCAATATGGGTGCGATCATTCTGGGACCGGCAGCGACGGTCGAACAAGCATCATTGCACACCGAATCGGCCGAGGCTGCCATCCTCGACGTCAACCTCAACGGACGACGGGTCTTTCCAATCGCGGACGAACTGATGCGCCGTGGCGTGCCGTTCGTGTTTTTCAGCGGTGACAGCGATATCGCCATTCCCGAACATCTCCGGCATGCCAGCAACCTGCGAAAATCCTCGGGCAGCGGGGCTGTATTCAATGCTCTTTTCCCGCCGCAAAGTCCGGCTGCGGCGAGCGGCTTTGTGCCAAGTTCGCCGGACGACGTGTTTTCGCTCCTGCCCAAACTCAGGCTTGCGGCACGTCTGTTGCTGGGGGATGTGGAAGCCTCCGACCGGCTTGTCGAAAGGACGCTCGAGCGAGCGATCCGTGACATCGACCAAAGGCGGATCGGCCAGTCTACCGAAGACTGGCTTAACGCCATTATGCGCGATTTGGCAAAGTCCAGCGGCGCAAGGCTTCTGAACTGAGCCGAACCAGGCTTCCGATTGATCGACGGCCGGGCCCTCGGTCAGCCCTTTTGGTCACGCTCGACGAACTTGTTGAAACGGCTGGTCTGCCCGCCGCCGGTGTTGGCCTGGTAAAGAAAAGCCAGACGGTTCTCATCGAATATCCGGAAGAACTCATCCCATTCGACTGGTTCGAATGCCTCCTCGGGCTCGCCGAAATCGATCCGCAGGATGCCACCCTCGCCCTTGGTTCGCACCACTGCCGGCCGGCCGTTCCGCTCCTCGGCCCATTTGCGAATCTCCTCGTGATTGGTGGTCGTCTGCGATTGCGACATCGAAATCTCCTTTCGGCCTGCTCTCTCGCCGCGCACGCACCGCGGCAACTGTTGAGCGTCCTAACAGCACACGGCAGGCAATGTTCCAGCACCCGTCGCGTGGTGCGATGCGCCTGCTGTCGAATGAAACCGCCAGGAGAACTTTGTTGATGCGCAGGGAACAAAGCTTTTGCCGAGAAGTTGGGGGCGCCGAGGTCACCAGTCCGAGGAGTTGTCGTGAAACGTATACTGGTCACAGGGGGCTGTGGTTTCATTGGTCGCCACGTCGCACAAGAATTCGCCGATCACGGTTATTCGGTTTGCATCCTAGATGCATTGCTGGATCAGGTGCATGCAGGCGAAGCGGTCAACCTTCCCGCTGGAGCCGAACTGATCAAGGGCGACGTGCGCGATCGCGAAGCCGTCACCAAGGCGCTGAACGGCGTCGACGGGGTGGTTCACCTGGCCGCGGAAGTCGGCGTCGGCCAATCCATGTACGAGATCGCCCGCTATGTCGGCGCCAACGATCTCGGCACCGCAACACTGCTCGAGGCGTTGATCAAGCACCCGGTCGAGCGGATCGTCGTCGCGTCCTCGATGAGCGTCTATGGCGAAGGTCTGTACGCCACGCCCGACGGCCGGCGCATCGGCAACGCCCGGCGCAAGGCCAACGATCTCAAAGGCGGACAGTGGAATCCCTTGTCTGCGGACGGTCAACCCCTCTCGCCGTTGCCGACAGACGAAGAAAAGCCGGTCGATCTCGCATCCATCTATGCATTGACGAAATATGCCCAGGAACGCGCCGTGCTGATCTTCGGCGAAGCCTATGGCGTGGATGCGGTGGCGCTGCGCCTGTTCAACGTTTTCGGCGCCGGACAGGCGCTTTCAAACCCCTATACCGGCGTGCTGGCCAACTTCGCCTCGCGTCTCGCCAACGGCAAGCGGCCGATGATCTTCGAAGACGGCCAGCAGAAGCGCGATTTCGTTCATGTACGTGACGTCGCCCGCGCCTTTCGCCTAGCGCTGGAGCAACGCCAGGCGAAAGGCCACGTCATCAACATTGGAAGCGGCCGGGCTTATGCGATCCGCGATGTCGCGCGCCTTTTGGCCGAAGCCATGGGAACGCCGGACCGCTCGCCCGAGCTGCTCGGCAAAGCGCGTTCCGGCGACATTCGCAACTGCTTCGCCGACATTTGCAAGGCGCGTGAACTGCTGGGTTTCGAGCCGGGGCGGCAGTTGGAGAATTCCCTCGGCGACTTCGTTTCCTGGGTGCGCAACACGATTGCCATCGATCGCGGCGCCGACATGAAACGCGAGCTCGAAGAACGCGGGCTGGTGTCATGAAGCCGGGTCGGCGCAACCGTCGCCAAGCACCTGTCGCCATCGTCGGCGGCAGCGGCTTCATCGGGTCCAATCTCGCCGACAGCCTGTTGTCGGACGGCGAGCCGGTGCTGGTGATCGACAATCTCAGTCGCGCCGGTGTCGAACAGAACCTTGAATGGTTGTCGCACAAGCATGGAAGCCGCCTCACCTTGGAAACCGTGGATGTGCGCGACGCCAACGCCCTGGCTTCGGCCCTGACGGGGTCGAAAGCCATATTCCACCTGGCCGCGCAGACCGCCGTCACAACCAGCCTGGTTCGACCGGGCGAGGATTTCGACATCAACCTTAGGGGAACTTTCAACGTTCTGGAGGCGGCGCGACAGAGCGGCGAACGCATCCCGGTGATCTTCGCCAGCACCAACAAGGTGTACGGCAGCCTCCCCGACATCGCGGTTCGCCCGGAGGGCGAGCGCTATGTGCCCTGCGACCCTGCGATCCGCACCGAGGGCATCGGCGAGGGCCGCAGCCTGGACTTTTGCACACCCTATGGCTGCTCCAAAGGCGCGGCGGACCAGTACGTGCTCGACTACGCCAAGTCCTATGGCTTGCCGACGGCGGTCCTGCGGATGAGCTGCATCTACGGCCCACGCCAGTTCGGAACGGAGGACCAGGGCTGGGTTGCGCATTTCCTGCTTTGCGCGCTTTCGGGGCGGCCGATAACCATTTACGGCGACGGCAGGCAGGTGCGCGACATCCTGCACGTCTCCGACGCGGTTGCGGCCTACAGGGCCGTGCTCGACCGGATCGAGACGATCACGGGCCAGGCGTTCAATCTCGGCGGCGGACCGGAAAATGCGCTCAGCCTGCGCATGCTGTTGAGCGAGATCGGCAGCCTGACGGATCGAGCACTGTCGGTCCGCTATGAGGCAGAGCGGACCGGCGACCAGCCCTTCTTCGTCGCCGATACCAGGAAGATGCAAACCACGCTTGGCTGGGCGGCGCATGTTTCGTGGCGCGAAGGCATCCGCGACCTCGCCGAATGGTTGCAGCATCACCGGCTCGAACCCCACGCCGAAGCCGAGAGGTACGTCGCATGAAAATCGCGTTGGTCAATCCGTTCTGGACCTACGACGACAGCATCTATTTCGGCTGCCGCCAACCGCATCTGCCGCTGGAACTCGGCTACTCGAAAGCCTTGCTCGAACGGGCCGGCCATGAGGTGCTGATGCTGGACGGACAGCTTCAGAAGCTTGACAATTCCAGCCTTTCCGAACGGGTGGCCGAGTTCGCGCCGGCAATGACGGTCGTCACCACTGCGCCGACCTATCTGTTCTGGCGCTGCGCACCGCCAGAATTGCGCGTGCCAGCCGATTTTCTCAACCGCCTTGCCGGGCGCGGCGGGCGCACCGTCGCAGTGGGGCCGCATGGCTCGGCGACACCGGCGCCAACCCTGCGCAAGCTCGGCGTCGACATCGTCGTGCGCGGCGAATGCGAGGAGGTCGTGGCCGACCTCGCGCGGCGCCACGATTGGAGTGCGGTGTCGTCAACCGCCTACTTTAGCGAAGCAAGGCTGGTCTCGAACGGCGCCGTCCACGCCAGTTCGTTCGTCGACCATCCGCCGCTCGAATGGCCGTCAGACTGGATCGCCGCGCACGCGCACCACCATCACAGGTTCGACGACCACCAAGTGGGGTTCGGCGCGGAAGTCGAGGCATCGCGCGGCTGCCCTTACAATTGCAGCTTCTGCGCCAAGATGGATTTCCGCGATGCCTATCGCCGCCGAAATCACGAGGCGGTCGTGACGGAGATAGACCGGCTGATCGCCCAAGGTGTCGGCTACATCTACTTCATCGACGAGATCTTCCTGCCGCAGAAAGCCTTGCTGGAGGCACTGATCGACCGCGAGGTGAAGTTCGGCGTACAGACCCGCATCGACCTGTGGAAGCCCGAGCTTCTGGAATTGCTTGGCGCGGCAGGTTGCGTGTCCATCGAAGCGGGCCTCGAAAGCCTGACGGTAGAGGGCCGGGCCATGCTGGCCAAGCGCTGCCGGCTGGGCACGGAGGAACTCGCCGCGCTCCTCGTCGACGCAAGACGCCATGTTCCCTTCGTCCAGGCCAACCTGATCGGCGTGGTCGAAGATGACCCTGCCCTGGTCGACCACTGGCGAAACCACCTGATAGACAACGGCGTATGGGCCAATGAGCCGGTACCGCTCTATCCCTATCCGAGTTCGCCCAGCTATCGCGAGCTTTGGGGCGAGCCCGACGACATCGCCTGGGAGCGCGCGCATGAGCACTATCTCGCATCGTTCCAAAAATTCAGCGACATCCAGGAGAAGCGCCCGCGTCCGCTGGCGGAGCTGGAGGCGACATGTTGCGGACACTGACCCCGCGTTCGCGGCGCATCTTGATGACGGTCGATGCCGTGGGCGGCGTGTGGCGGTACGCGCTCGATCTGACCCGGGAATTCGTGGACGGCGGGGACAGCGTTTTGCTTGCCGGTCTTGGTCCGGAACCATCCACGCAACAAGCCGAAGAAGCACAGTCCTTAGCGACACTGACCTGGCTGAACACGCCGCCGGACTGGATGACCCGCAATGCCTGCGACCTCGATGCGTTGCCGGGGGAGTTGCATGCGCCCATTCGTGACCACGCCATCGACCTTGTTCATCTCAATGCGCCGACGCAGGCAGTGGGGCTCGATGCGCCCTGCCCTATCGTGGTGGTCTCGCATTCCTGCGTGGTCACATGGTTCCATGCCGTCAAGGGACAGGCGGTGGACAGTGCATGGGACTGGCAGAAGCAGCGCAACAGGCGCGGCTTCGACACGGCCGACGCCGTCATCGCGCCGAGCCACAGCCACGCCGGCGTGCTCGAAACCTGCTATGGACAAATCGCGCGTCTCAATGTCGTCGCCAACGGCGCCCGCCCGGTAGCGAAAGCCGAAAAGCGTCAACCGCTCGTCTTCGCCGCCGCCCGCTGGTGGGATGAAGCCAAGAACGCCGCGGTGATCGACCAGGCCGCGTCGATAACGCAATGGCCCGTCTTTGCAGCCGGTTCCACGCAAGGTCCGGACGGCCAGCGCGCCGGCTTCAGCCATGCCGTCGCTCTCGGAGCGCTACCGCATGATGAGATGCGCTCCCTGATGGCGCGCGCCGGAATCTTCGTGTCGCCATCGCTCTACGAGCCGTTCGGCCTGGCGACGCTGGAAGCGGCCATGTCGGCAACGCCGCTGGTTCTATCCGACATCGCCACCTACCGCGAGTTATGGGACGGGGCCGCGTTATTCTACGACGCGCGCGATCCGCATGATCTCGCCGCCTGCATCAACCGTCTCTCCGCGGATGCGCAGCACAGGCGGGAGCTCGGATGGGCAGCCCTGCGCCGGAGCCGCAGGTTTTCGTTGGCGAGGCAGGCAGCGGCCATGCGCGACGTCTACGACAAAGCGGCCCTAGCGATGGCGGAGCGCTGATCATGCGCTTTCTGTTCTATACCCATTCGGTCGTTTCCGACTGGAACCACGGCAACGCACATTTCCTGCGCGGCATCATGCGGGAGCTGGTCGCACGCCAGCATCAGGCGATCGCGCTGGAGCCGGCGGACGGCTGGAGCCGCTCGAATCTGCTGGCCGAGAAGGGCTCCTTCGCCATCGAGCGCTTCAGGAACGATTTCCCAGAGCTGATGCCGGTGACCTACGATGCCGGCTTTGACCACGAGGCCTGGATCGCCGATGCGGACGTGGTGGTCGTCCATGAATGGACCGAGCCGGACCTCGTAGCGCGCATTGGTCGCGCCAGGGCCAGGGGCGGCAATTTCATCCTCCTGTTTCACGACACCCACCACCGCGCCGTGTCGGCGACCGAGGCGATCTCGGCGCTCCAGCTGGAGCATTACGACGGCGTCCTCGCCTTTGGCGAAGCGTTGCGCGAGAGCTACCTGCGCGCCGGGTGGGGCAAACGCGTCTTCACCTGGCACGAGGCGGCTGACGACCGCCTGTTCAGACCGCACCCGGAGATCCGCCCTGCGTCAGACCTGATCTGGATCGGAAACTGGGGCGACGACGAGCGTACCGCAGAACTCAAGGAATTTCTGATCGAGCCGGTGCACGAACTCGGCCTCGAGGCCACCGTTCATGGCGTGCGCTACCCCAGGCAGGCGCTCGCCGATCTCGCAGCCGCCGGCCTGCGCCATGAAGGTTGGATCGCCAATGCCGACGTGCCGAAGGCGTTCGCAGCGCATCGTGTCACGGTACATGTTCCGCGCCGCCCCTATCGGGAAGGCCTGCCCGGCATTCCGACCATCCGCGTGTTCGAGGCGCTCGCCTGCGGCATTCCGCTGATTTCGGCCCCTTGGTCCGACACCGAGCAACTGTTCAGACCAGGCGTCGATTTCCTGTTTGCGGACAATGGCTCCCAGATGCGGCAACACCTCCGGGCCGTACTCAGCGACGCGGATTTCGCTGCCTCCTTGGCAGCGTCTGGTCTTGAGACCATCCGCCTGCGGCACACATGCCGGCACCGCGTGGACGAGTTGTTCGGCGTGCTCGCCGAATGCGGACCTCAACACATCACCAATCCGACCGCCGCAAAGGAAGCTGCTGAATGAAGATCGCTTTTTATGGATCGAGCCTGTTGTCGTCCTACTGGAACGGCGCCGCTACCTATTACCGTGGGTTGCTCAAGGCGCTTTCCCAACTCGGCTACGAAATCACCTTCTATGAACCTGACGTCTATGACCGCCGGAACAACCGCGACATCGAGGCGCCGGATTGGTGCGCCGTCGTCGTCTACGAGGCGACCCGGCACGCGCTGATGCAGGTGGCGGCGCAAGCCGCCGAGGCGGATATCGTCGTCAAGGCGAGCGGCGTCGGTTTCGAGGATGAGGCGCTGCTGCGTGCCGTGCTCGATCACGCGCGTCCTGACGCGCTCGTCGTGTTCTGGGACGTGGATGCTCCAGCGACGCTCGGCCAATTGCGCGATGAACCGGACCATCCGCTGCATGCCGCGCTACGGCAAATCGATCTTGTGTTGACCTATGGCGGCGGCGACCCCGTGGTCTGGGCCTATCGCGCCATGGGAGCGAAGGAATGCGTGCCGATCTACAATGCGCTTGATCCTGAAACGCACCATCCAGTCGCCAGTCAGGCGCGTTTTGCTTGTGACCTCGCCTTCCTCGGAAACCGGCTGCCGGACCGTGAGGCGCGCGTCGAGGCGTTTTTTCTCGATCCGGCCAGCCGTTTGCAGGAGCAGCGTTTCCTGCTTGGCGGATCGGGCTGGGGCGACAAGCCGCTTCCCGCCAATGTCAGTTGGCTCGGCCACGTCGGCACCCGCGACCACAACGCCTTCAACGTCACGCCTAAGGCGGTGTTGAACATCAGCCGCGACAGCATGGCCGCAAACGGCTTTTCGCCGGCCACCCGCGTTTTCGAGGCGGCGGGCGCCGGTGCCTGCCTCATCACGGATGCGTGGCTGGGTGTCGAACTGTTCCTGAAACCCGGCGAGGAGATTCTGGTCGCGCGCGACGGCGGCGATGTCGCCGAAATCATGCGCACCTTGCCCCCCAACCGGGCAAAGGCGATCGGCGCGTCCGCACTGCGCCGCGTCCGCGGCGAACATACCTACGCCATGAGAGCGGCGGTGACCGACGCGGTCTTGAAGCGGCACTTCGAGCGCGGGACCGTGGAGGCGGCGTGATGACCAAGCGGCTCAACATCGTCTTTCTCGGCCTGTCCCTCTCCTCGTCCTGGGGAAACGGTCACGCCACGACCTTTCGAGGCCTGCTGAAGGGCCTGCACGAACTCGGCCATCGTGTGACATTCCTTGAGCGTAACGTGCCGTGGTACGCCAATCATCGCGATTTGCGCGATCCCGATTTCTGCGCCCTGCGCTATTACGAAACCACCCATGAGTTGCAACAGGACTGCGCACGATGCCTGCAACAGGCGGATGTCGTGGTCGTCGGGTCCTTCGTTCCGGAGGGGCGCGCGGTCATCGACATTGCCGCGGCGCTCTGCAAGGGGGCGCTCTGCTTTTATGACATCGACACGCCGGTGACCCTGGCAAAGCTTTCGACGGATGAATGCGACTATCTTAGTGGGCGCCAGATTCCGTATTTCGATGTCTATTTCTCCTTCACCGGCGGGCCGACGCTTGGCCGACTGGCGCAGGATTTCGGTGCGCGCCGCGCCGAACCGCTCTACTGTTCGGTCGATCCGGAACGGCATCACCGAACCGCCGACCCGGTCGGTTGGGATCTTGGTTATCTCGGCACCTACAGCACCGACCGGCAGGCAACGCTCAACGCGCTGTTGCTCGAGCCCGCACGGCGCATGCCGGACCGCCGTTTTGTCGTCGCCGGCTCGCAATATCCGCCCGACATCGTCTGGCCCGAAAATGTCGAACGCATCGAACATTTGCCGCCGGCCGATCATGCCGCTTTCTATAGCCGCCAGCGCTACACGCTCAACGTCACGCGCAGATCGATGATCGCCGCCGGATGGTCCCCCAGCGTGCGCCTTTTCGAAGCGGCCGCTTGCGGTACGCCGATTATCAGCGATCGCTGGCCAGGTCTCGACAGCTTCTTTCCTGCTTCGGCGATCCACATGGCCGACAAGGGGGATGACATCGTCGATATCCTGCTCAGGGAATCCGAGCACGCCCGGCTCGCCATGGCCGGCCGGGCGCGCGAAGTCGTCCTGGGAGCACATACCGGTGCGGCCAGGGCCCGCGAATTCGTGTCGCTGCTGACAGGACCGAGAGCGGCGATGATCGATGTCGATATCGGAACCGCAGCATGACTGAAAGACAGGAGAAAACAGCGATGCGGCAAACAAGAAAAGCGCGAAGGGCGAAGACAGTGCTTGTCGCCGGCGGCGCGGGTTTCCTCGGCTCGCATCTTTGCGAAACGTTGTTCCGCAACGGCTGGCGTGTGATCTGCGTCGACAATTTCCTTACCGGCCGCATGGACAACATCGTCTCTATCATGGACCAGCCGCGCTTCCGGCTGATCGAGCAGGATATCTGCCGGCCACTGAACCTCAGCGAGCCGGTGGATCGCATTTTCAACCTGGCATGCGCTGCTTCGCCGCCTCGCTACCAGGCCGATCCGATACACACCACGCGCACCTGCGTCATCGGAACCCTCAACCTGCTCGAACTCGCCGTCCGCAACAACGCACGATTCCTACAGGCGTCGACAAGTGAAGTTTATGGCGACCCGGAACAACATCCGCAACGGGAAGACTATGTTGGCCATGTGAACTTCACCGGCCCGCGCGCCTGCTACGACGAAGGCAAGCGTACCGCCGAAACGCTTTGCTTCGATTATCTGAGAGCGGCAAAAGCCGATATTCGCGTGGCCCGCATCTTCAACACCTACGGTCCCAGGATGGACCCCGCCGACGGCCGCATCGTCTCGAACCTGATCATGCAGGCGCTTGAGAAGCGCTCGATGACGATATTCGGCGATGGGTTGCAGACAAGGTCCTTCTGCTACGTCTCCGATCTGATCGACGGTATGATGCGCCTGATGGATCTCGATCCCAATCCCGGGAAACCCGTCAACCTGGGCAATCCCGGAGAATTCACCATCATGCGACTGGCATCCATGGTGAGGGACATGACCGGAACCAAGTCGGATCTGAAATTCCTGCCCTTGCCGCAAGACGACCCCCGCCGCAGGCAGCCCGACATCTCGCGTGCAAAGGCGCTGCTCGGCTGGACGCCGAAAGTGCCACTCACGCAAGGGCTGATGCAGACGATCGGATACTTCTCCAATCTCGAAACCAGCGGGATCGACGGCGGCCGGATGACAGCTGTTGCGACAAACGCAAGATCGGGCAGGTTGCAAAACCTTCCGGCCTGAAGCCAGGCCGCCGCAGCCACGTGCCCCCGGCATGACCGCTCAAGCACGGTCATGCCTCCTGCCGCACTTTTGCGGATTGCCCGGAACATCCTGGCGAGCTCGGGGTTTGACGATGAGACCCCGCTATGGAGAACGGACCCGTGCAACCCAAACGATCCGCAAAGGATATCGAGCAGATTGCGGAAAGAGAGACGGCTGCCTTTCTGCGACGGGCCTCCATCACCTATCTCGAGTGCTGCGTCAGCCTGATGATGACGCATCTGCAGCGCGAGGAAGTGGCCACCATTCTCGAACGCGAAGCGGACATGCTGCGGAGACTGGACTGATCGTCAGGGCCCGGACCTCTCCAGGAAGCGTAGCAGCCCATTCTTGTACCGCGTTGCCGCAGCTACCAGCCTTGGCTTCTCCGGGCCATGCTCGGATCGGGCAGCAACGTTCCAGAGTCCCAGTTGAAACGCCAGGTAGCAAGGTTCGAGATAGTCAATGAGGCCGGTATCGATATTGAGCCGCTCCCCGGCTTCCATGTGGTGGACCAACGTCGCTAGCTCGCTGTCGGAAAATCCATATTCGACGCGAGCGCCGGCAATATCCCACTCTATGGGCTGGCAGCCGATCAAATCATGTCCCCGGCAGTGGTCGACGGCATCCGTCTTGACCAGCGTCCCGTCGGCACAAACGAGAAACTCCCACGGGTGAAGCCTTCCGTCGATCTCGACCCGTGACAGCGCTTGTGCGGGGCCTTGCTTCGAGAACCAGTTCCGCAGCTCTGCCGCGCACTGCTCGCCAAGGGCTTCGGCGCCATTGTGGATGGCCATCTCAACGAGTTCCGGCAATGGAGCACCGGGCTCCGGAGTTCCCAGATTGGCCGCACGCCAGGCGAGATAGCGTGCGAGCTTCGCGACAAGCCTGTCTTTCGATAGGCTTGCCTGATCCATTGTCTTGCCGTCGACCCACCGTTCAACCAGAAAGCCGTGGCAAAGCCCGACGATCCGCGGTCCGAAACCGGCTTCGTTCAGCATCTCTGCGGTTTGCATCTTGCGCTGCCCGATTTGACCGAGGCCGGCAAATTTGACGAGCCACCGATCGCGTCCTGCGGACGCCAGGAATTTTCGCCGCTCGATGCCGCGTTGACTGGGCGGCCAGAGCCTCTCCTCGGCGTAGTGGAGGTTTCGCCACTCTCCAGCGGATATTTCGGACAGGGCCAATTGCGGGCTGCCGGTCGCCTCCGCCACCCAATCGCGTAACGTCGGCATTTGCGCGCCGCCCGGGAAGGTGCTTTCGAAGGCCATCGCCACATGTTTGCGGCAACCCGACCATGTCTCACGAACCTCCTCAGAGGCTTCGGCACCCGGGCCACCGGAATGGCTGGGGAACAGGTGGATGCGGGCCCTACCGATGCCCAGCCGCCGCAACCACGCGACGACGGCGTGCATCGAACTGCCCGACAGGCCGGGGCCCTCGTCGACGACACCGAAGCAGGCGGACGGCTTGTCCCTCCAGGCGCCGATCAATTCCGGGTCGGCGTTGACATGCCTGCGGAAAGGATGGCCGATCGGGCGCACGCTGATGGGTGCCGGCGCGTCGATCGCCGCGGCGACCAGGGCGGCAAGCCCGAGGCCAATGCTGCGGATGCCGATGACGCATGTATTCGCGTCGAGGCCTGATGCCCGCGCCGCGCCGAGATAGCTTTCCGGATAAAGCGCATAATGGGCGTACCCCTCGGCCGTGCCGGTAAGAACCTTGCCCTGGCAGTCGAGCGCCGCCAGCATTTGCCTCAGCACGGGATCGACGGCGCCGCTTACCGCGAAGCCGCTTTGCCAGGACCTCGCCACTTCCGCCGCAAGGCCGACCAGCAGCTTGGCGCCTTGCCGCTGCCGCGGCGAAGCGGTGTCCCCGCCGCCGGCCTCGAACTCGATATCAGCCAGCGCCTGGACCAGTTCCGAGACCTTGACGAACAGCCCTACCAAGGCAGCGTGGCGTTGGATGCCACAGGGCATGCGATCGAGGCTTTCCGCCATTTTGCCTGCAGCCTTGCGAAGCTGCCGCGCGTCTTCCGTTCGTTTGTGGTCGCCGTAGACGATCATCGATCGATTCCAAGCCTGCCGTGCGCCAACGCCGCTTGCGCGGCTTCGATCCATCCTGCCGCGCGCAATTTTTCCACATGCCAAGGAACATTCCGGCAAGCTGGCGGTTCGGCCCCAGGAACTTACCTTGGACAGCACAGGACGGCAGTTTCGTGGGATCGAAGAAAGTTCGTGTCGGTATCGTCGGCGTAGGCAATTGCGCATCCTCCCTGGTGCAAGGCCTTTCCTATTACCGAGATGCAAAAGGCAACGAGCCGATCCCCGGGCTGATGCATGCCGATCTCGGCGGCTACCACGTCGAGGATATCGAGGTCGTCTGTGCGTTCGACGTCGCCAAGGGCAAGGTCGGGCGCGACGTGGCCGAAGCGATCTACAGCGCCCCGAACAACACGTTCCGTTTTGCCGATGCGGTTGCAACCGGGGTTCGCGTCGAGCGTGGCCCCACGTTGGACGGCATCGGCAAATATCTGCGCACGGAAATCGAGGAAGCGCCGGAGCCGGTTGCCAATGTCAGCGAAATCCTGCGGGACAGCGGCGCCGATGTGCTGGTCTCGTACCTGCCGGTGGGGTCGGAGGAAGCGACGCGCTTCTATGCCGAATGCGCCCTCGAGGCCGGCTGCGCCTTCGTCAACTGCATACCGGTTTTCATCGCGTCACGGCCCGAATGGCGCCTGCGTTTCGAGGAACGCGGGCTGCCGCTGGTCGGAGACGACATCAAGAGCCAGGTCGGCGCGACCATCGTGCATCGGTTGCTGGCCAATCTCTTCCGCGAGCGCGGCGTCCGCATCGACCGCACCTATCAGTTGAATTTCGGCGGCAACACCGATTTCCTCAACATGCTGGAACGCGAGCGGCTAGAATCGAAGAAGATCTCGAAGACGCAATCCGTGACCAGCCAGTTCGATGTTCCCTTGGAGCCTGGCAACATTCATGTCGGCCCCAGTGACCATGTGCCATGGCTCACCGATCGCAAATGGGCCTACATCCGGGTTGAAGGCACGACCTTCGGTGGAGTGCCGCTCAACGCCGAACTCAAGCTGGAAGTCTGGGATTCGCCCAATTCGGCCGGCGTGGTCATCGACGCCGTGCGCTGCGCCAAGCTGGCGCTTGACCGCGGCATCGCGGGCGCGCTGACCGGTCCGTGCAGCTATTTCATGAAGTCTCCGCCTGAGCAGTTCACCGATGCCGAAGCTCGGCAACGCACGCTAGCATTCATCACCGGCAGGGACGAGCCCATGCTCGATGCCGCGGAATGACGACGACCTTCTTCCTGATCCGGCACGCGGCACACGACAATGTCGGCTCCTATCTGGCCGGACGGATGGGCGGAGTTCGCCTTGGCGAATCCGGCAGGGACCAGGCGGCGCATCTTGGCCGCCGCATGGGCCGCGAGTCGATTGCCGCTATCTGGTGCAGCCCACGCGAGCGCACGCTGGAAACCGCGAAGCCGATCGCGGCTGCCTGTAATGTCGGCGAAATCGCGATCTGCGCCGAACTCGACGAGATCGACTTCGGCATCTGGTCGGGAAAGACGTTCGAGGAGCTAAACGGCGATGCCGGCTGGCAGGCGTGGAACAGTCGGCGGCAGGAAGCAAGCACCCCAAGCGGCGAAACCATGCTGGACGTCCAACAGCGTATCGTCTCGCTCATGGACAAGGCTCGAGAGCGGCATCAGAACCAATGCGTCGCGCTGGTCAGCCATGCCGACGTGATCAAGGCAGCGATCTGCAATGTGCTCGGCCTGCCCGTCGGCAACAGTTTTCGCTTCGATATCGACCCCGCCTCCATCACCACGATCGTATCTGGAGACTGGGGAGCAAAGCTCCTCCGCCTGAACGAACTTGCCTGACGAGGACTTGCCGGATGCAGATGGTCATTTTCGGTCTCACCGTCACGTCCTCATGGGGAAACGGTCACGCCACCTTGTGGCGCGGGCTGATCCGGGCGCTGGCCCGGCACGGCTGGTCCATCACCTTTTTCGAGCGCGACACCCCTTACTATGCCGGTGCGAGGGACCTCGATCAGTTGGACGGCGGCAACGTCGTGCTCTACCCGGACTGGGAGGATATCCGAAGGGTCGCGGAGCAGACGATCAAGCAATCGGACGTCGTCATCATTACCTCCTACTGCCCCGACGCCGTGGACGCTTCACGCCTGGCGCGGCAGGCATGCCGCGGGCTGCGTGTTTTTTACGACTTGGACACTCCGGTCACGCTGGCGCGCGTCGATCAAGGTGAACGCCCACCCTATTTCGGGCCCGAGGGCCTTGCCGATTTCGATCTCGTCCTGAGTTACACGGGCGGCTCGGCGATCGACGCGCTCAAGACGGTCCTCGGTGCACGCCACGTGGTGCCGCTCTATGGCCATGTCGATCCCGACCAGCACCGGCCGGCAGTACCTAGGCCGGAATTTGCGGGCGATCTGTCCTATCTCGGCACCTATGCGGCGGATCGCCAGGCCGGCGTAGAAAAGCTGTTGGTCCGCCCGGCCGCGCGCCTGCCTGACCACCGCTTCATCATCGGCGGTGCGCAATATCCGCAGGAATTCCCGTGGAGCGACAACATCTTCTTCGTCAGGCACCTTCCGCCGGCCGACCATCCGGCCTTCTTTTCATCGTCCCGCCTGACGCTGAATGTGACGCGCGAGGCGATGGCACAGAAGGGTTGGTGTCCGTCGGGCCGGCTGTTCGAAGCGGCGGCATGCGGCGTACCGATCATCACCGACACCTGGCCGGGCCTCAGCAGCTTCTTCAAACCCGGCAGCGAGATTCTGCTGGCGCACGACACGGACGACGTGGTCGCAGCGCTCAAACTGCCAGCGCACGAGCTCGATGCCATCCGAAGCCGTGCGCGTGAACGGGTACTGGACGAACACACGTCCGCACGGCGCGCGGCGGAGCTGGATCGCATCCTGAACGAAGCCTTGCAAAGGTCGGCCGGCGAACCGATGAAGGAAGCAGTCTGATGTTGGGCATCGTGCCCGCTGCCGGACGCGGCAGCCGCATTCAACCGCTCGGCTTCTCGAAGGAACTGCTGCCGGTCGGGAGCCGGATCGATGGACAGACGGAGCGCCCCTGCGCCGTAAGCGAATATCTGGTGCGGCGGATGGTGCGCGCCGGCGTCGACAAGATCTGTTTCATCATCGGATCGGGCAAATCCGATATCCTCGAATATTATGCCGCGGGCTACGGCGCGGCGACCGCTCTGTTCGTGGTACAGCCCACACCTGTCGGCCTTTGCGACGCGATCTTCCGAGCGGCACCCCTCGTCGCACCGGACGAGACGGTGTTGATCGGCCTTCCCGATACGATCTGGTTTCCCGAGGACGGCTTCTGCCGTCTGCCGGACGACCAGCTGTCATTCCTGCTCTTCCCGGTGGAGCGGCCGGAATTCTTCGATGCCGTGGTTCTCGGCGAGGACGGCCGGGTGCGGGAAATCCAGGTCAAGCGAGAGGACGCCGCCACGAACTGGATATGGGGCGCCTTCAAGATGCCGGGCCATGTCCTGCACCGGCTAGCGGCACTCTGGCGCGAGCGGGATTGCCATGACGAATATATCGGCACGTTGATCAACGCCCATCTGGCAGCGGGCGGTCAGGCCTATGGTGTCAAGGCAGGGGCCGCCTATGTCGACGTCGGGACCTTCAACGGCTATCGCGCGGCCCTTCGGCTGCTCGACGAAGATGCCGCGTCCAAACAGCACCGGCCCACCATGATCGCGTCCAAGGCACATTCGCATGTGCCTGCCGTTCCGGGCGAAGGAGCCTAGCCATGCTGCATTCCCATGCTGAAATTCGACGCCGTATCGATGCCCTTGGCCCATGGTTCCACAATATGGAGCTGGCAGGCGTCGAAACCGCTCCCGACCACTTTCTCGGCAATTACCCGCTGGTCAAGTGGCGCAAGTTCGCCGACGCCATCCCCGCCGACCTGGCCGGCAAGTCCGTGCTCGATATCGGCTGCAATGCCGGTTTCTACTCCATCGAAATGAAACGGCGCGGCGCCGGTCGTGTCCTCGGCATCGATTTCGACGAGGCCTATCTGGCACAGGCGCGCTTTGCCGCCGAGATCGCGGACTGCGACATCGAGTTCCAGAAGCTTTCAGTCTACGACGTCGGTGCCCTGCGCGAGACATTCGACATCGTGCTTTTCATGGGTGTGCTCTACCACCTGCGCCACCCCCTGCTCGCGCTCGACCTGATCCGCGAGCATGTCGCGGGTGAGCTGATGATTTTTCAGTCGATGCAGCGCGGCAGCAAGGATCTGCCCGCGCTGGAGCAGGACTATCACTTCTGGACGCACGACCTGTTCGACGAGCCGGATTTTCCGAAACTTCATTTCATCGAACATCGCTACGCCGACGATCCGACCAATTGGTGGATCCCCAACCGCGCCTGCACCGAAGCGATGCTGCGCAGCGCCGGTTTCGAGATCTTTCTTCATCCCGAGCAGGAGGTCTATTTCTGCCGTCCCGCCGGCGACCCGGCCGGCGGCGGCGCCGTCTACCCATCGAAAGGACAGCTCCATGATTGAAGCCGCGATGATCTGGAACGAGCCCAACAACAAATCGCACTGGGACCCCGAGCTCGACCCCGATTGGAGCCGCTTCGCCGCCATGGCAATGTTGTCGGCAGATGCGATCGCGTCCGAGAATCCGGCCCTGACCAAGGTACTCGGCGGCATCTCGCCGATCGACCCCGGTTTCATAACGCGCATGAAGGAATTCGGATTGCTGGACCATGTCGACGCAGTCGCCGTGCATGGCTTCCCGCTCGACTGGAACCTGTGGCAGATCCAGGAATGGCCGCAGAAGATCGGTGAGATCGCGGCCGTCACCGATCTCCCGATCTGGGTCAGCGAAGTCGGCGTATCGACCTTCGGCGCCGACGAGATCCAGGTCTGGGGCCTCAGGCGCACCGCTGAGCTGCTGCTCGGCAACGCTCCGCGCATCCAGTGGTACAGCCTTTATGATCTCCCGCGCGAATGGGAAGCAACGACGCGCCATCGCGAAGCGGAAGGCTCCTCCTACTATCGTCATTTCCATATGGGGCTGCTGCGCCAGGACGGCACGCCAAAACCGGCACTGGAGGAATTCCTGCGCCGTACGCCCGAGATGGGGCTGGTGCAGTGGTTTCATTTCGAGGACCCGCGACTGGACGACGCCGTCGCCTGGATGAAGCGGCTCGGGGTCACCAATATGCGGACCGGACTTTCCTGGGCCGACAGCTTCAGGCCGAATGCATTGAACTGGTTCGATCGACAAATGGAAGCGCTCGCCGATTTCGACGTGACCGTCACCTTCTGCTTCACGCCGGAGCATCGCGGGATGATGCCTCACCACACCAGTCCGCCGCTGGTGCCGGAGGAATTCGCCGAATTCTGTGCAACCATGATCCGCCGCTACGCGCCCGGCGTGGCTTCCACGTCGAGGCGGCGGGCCTCGGCAGCGTGAGGCTCCCATGCATCAACCGTCGGCAACCCTGGGCGAATTCGCGGCCCTGTTGACGGGCAGTGACGCAGCACATGGCTCCGCCATCATGGTCGTCGTCGCGCATCCGGACGACGAGACGATCGGCATCGGCGGGCATCTTGCCGGACTGCGGTCATGCCGCATCGTCCATGTCACAGACGGAGCACCACGCGATCTTGCCGACGCGCAAGCGCATGGTTTCGAGACATGGCAGGGCTATGCCGATGCGCGCCGTGCGGAACTGACGGAAGCCTTGACCGCGGCCGGCATATCGCCATCGGGCCTGACCGCCCTTGGCTATCCCGACAAGGAGGCTGCGGCGAATCTCGTGGCGCTCGCGCAGGAACTCGCCTGCCTTGTTTGCGAACCCGACATCCGCTTCGTCTGCACACATCCTTTCGAGGGAGGCCATCCCGACCACGACGCGACCGCTTTTGCCGTTCACGCGGCCTGCCATCTTCTGCGCCGTGACCGCCGGCCCGTGCCCACCATCATCGAAATGGCCTTTTATTCGGCTGGCCCGGACGGCCCGGTATTTCAGGATTTCGCCAGCGGCACCGGCAGTGATTGCATAGAGGTCTGCCTGACCGAAGCGGCCTTTCAGCAAAAGCAGCGCATGCTGGCCAGCCACCTGACGCAGCAGCGAACGCTGGCGCCGTTTTCCACCCGCACCGAGCGCTTCCGACTGGCGCCGACCTATGATTTCCTGAAGCTGCCCAACGATGGCAGGCTCTACTATGAATCGCTGCCGCTGGGTTTCGAGCCCGGCACCTGGCTGCATGCGAGCGCCCGTGCTCACGAGGCGCTCCGGCTCGACCAGCCATGACGCTCACAGTGCTCAATGTTGCCTATCCTCTCGCGCCGGTGGGACCGAACGCCGTTGGCGGCGCCGAGCAGGTGCTGTCAATGCTCGATCAGGCGCTGACCCACGCCGGCCATCGGTCCATTGTCATCGGCTGCCAGGGTTCCAGTGCAAGCGGCATTTTGGTGGAAACGCCCGCCGAAGCCGGCGTGCTCGACCAGGCGGCGAAAAACCGGGCGCAGCAGTCCCATCGCGCCGCGATCGCCGCCGCCCGCACCCGATGGCCGATCGACCTGGTTCATCTCCATGGCATCGACTTCGACGCCTACCTGCCTGCCGACGGTCCGACCCTGGTGACCCTTCACCTGCCGCTCGACTGGTACCCGGCCGGGGTACTGCGCCCGACACGCGACGACCTCTGGCTTCACGCCGTCTCGTCGGCCCAGCAGAGAACCGCGCCGCCGGATGCAAGCTTGATTACCCCGATCCCGAATGGTGTCGATATCGACGCGCTGAACCAGCCGCGGCCCAGGGGCGGCTTCGCCCTCGTGCTCAGCCGCATCTGCCCGGAAAAGGGCATACACCTGGCATTGGATGCGGCTAAGCGGGCTGATGTGCCGCTGGTCATCGGCGGGCGGGTCTATCCGTACGAAACGCATATCCAATACTTTCGCGATGAAGTCGAACCTCGCCTTGATCGCCGGCGCCGCTTCCTCGGCCCGCTCGGCTTCACCGCCAAGCGGCGCCTGCTCAATGCAGCACGCTGCCTGGTCGTTCCGAGCCTCGCCGCCGAGACCAGTTCGCTGGTCGCGATGGAAGCACTCGCGTGCGGCACACCGGTGATCGCCCTTCCAAGCGGTGCGCTTCCCGATGTGGTCGAGCACGGCAAGACCGGCTTTATCGTCAACAATGTCGACGAGATGGCGCAAGCAATTCTCGCGGCACCCGGCCTCGATGCCGAGACGTGCCGAAGCGAGGCGCGTCGGCGGTTTTCGCTGGAGCGCATGGTCTCATCCTACATGAGCGCCTATCTGGCGCTGGCCCGGCTCGGCGCCGACCGCAGGCGCTTCGCCGCGGCACGGTGAACGAGCCGATGCTGCGCAGCGAGATCATCGGCGAGCCAGAGCAATTGCATGCGCTGATGCCGCATTGGTGGAAACTGTGGGAGCAGAGTTCGTCGGCGACGCCCTTTCAATGTCCCGCCTGGCTGCTGCCGTGGTGGCACACATTCGCTCCGGGGGAACTGGCGACGGTCGCCATCTGGCGCTGCGACGATCTGGTGGGCCTGGCACCGCTCTATCTCGAACATGGCACGGCAGGGTCGAAACTGCTTCCGATCGGCATTTCACTCAGCGACTATCTGGACGTGCTTTGTGTGCCCGGCAGCGAAGCCCAGGTCGCCGCTGCCCTTGCCGAGAAGATACTCTCGATCGAGTGGTCGCAGTGGATCCTGCCGGATCTGCCGCAGGGCAGTGCCGGTCTCGCGATCGAACATCCCGAATTGGAGGCCGCTGGACCGGTCGGGCATGCCGTTTGTCCCGTGCTCACCACCGACGGCGACGAAACGCTGGCGGGCTGCGTCCCCGCCCGGCGCAGACGCCAGTTACGCCGGGCGCGGCGCGCCGCATTTAGGCGCGGCCGGGTCGTGTTGTCGCCGGCAAGGGATGATCCTCAGCTGTTCCTCGATCACCTGATAGGCCTGCACGGCGCGCGCTGGGCTGGAAACGGAGGCGGTGTGCTGGCCGACCCGGCGGTGGAGCGATTCCACAGGCGCTCACTTCCCCTGCTCGACGCCCGCGATCTGACCCGCTGCTGGTTGCTCGCGATCGACGGCAAGCCAATCGGCGCCTATTACGGATTTCACCATCGCGGCCGTGCCTATGCCTATCTTGGCGGCTTTGATCCTGCCTATGCGGAGGAAAGTCCAGGCGCGATCCTGGTTGGCCACGCAATTGCCGAATCGATCCGCGAAAGTGCGCGCGAGTTCGACTTCCTGCGCGGCCGGGAGCCTTACAAATATGGCTGGGGCGCTGGCGACAGGTGGACGATGCGAAGGACTTGGACGCGGAAATGAGCCCATGGGTTCGATGGTACCAACATCCGTGCGCCGCCGGATAGCGGTCAGGCTGGCGGTCGAGGACTGTATGGCGGACGCTGTCAGCGCCGAGGCCGTGATCGCCAGGCTGGCGCTGCATCTCCAGCCAGGCATCGGGGCAGTCGAATTGGCGGAGATCGTGGCGGAGATCGATTCGGTCGATTCCCGAGACAGGGAAAGGCTCCAGCAGATAGCCGGGCTGCTTCGCCGCGGATCGGAGGTTTTTGCCACGTTGCAGAAAACGGGTTCCGCCGTTCGTCACGAACGCGACGACGACGAGACGGATGCAGATGTCGTCACGCGGCTGGCCTCGGGCTTTGACGCCGCGGCAGCGATTTCCCGGGTGGCGAGTGTCCAGCTGGCTTCTCTCGGCGATGAGGAAAGGCTAGCCGCCACGACCGACGAAATAGTCGCATGGTTGGAAGCGCAAGACTTCACCGGAGCTGGACGAAAGATTCTGGACATCGGTTGCGGCATCGGGCGTTTCGAGCGCGCCCTGTCGGCATCCTGTGGCCGGGTCGTCGGCATAGACATATCGTCGAGGATGATCTCCATCGCCCGTGAGCAATGCGCAGCGCTTGGCAATGTAGAGCTGCGGCGAACCTCGGGCCTCGATCTGGCGGAGTTCGGTGACGCGAGTTTCGACTGCGTTCTGGCGGTCGACAGTTTCCCCTATCTGGTGCTGGCCGGCGTGGCAGAGCGGCATTTCGGCGAAATCGCGCGCGTCCTCAAAAGACCGGGCAGGCTGGCCTTGCTGAATTACTCATATCGCGAATCAATGTTTTTGGACCGCGCCGATATCCATCGCCTGGCGCAACGTCACGGATTGCGGATCGTCATCGATAGCGAAAAGCCGTTTCGGCTGTGGGACGGCGACGCCTTCCTGCTTGCCGGCGTGACGGAACATTACCAGCCAATGCCAGTTCGGGCCTCGAACACAGAGACGCTGAAGAGCGCCGCCAATTCAATGGAGGACAGCATGGCATCCGGCAGCAAGAAACATGTCGGCAGCGGCAGCCACGACAAAGGTGCCGACTCCGGAGCAATGACCGAACTGGCCAAGGACAAGATCGAAGAAAACGCGGTTTTGTCGAACAGGGACAAGAAGCAGCACAGCGAGGAACGCGGCCTGGATGGCAATCAGATCAAGTCCGATCAATATCAGGATCACGCCGCAAATCGATTGCCGAAGGACTGAAAGGCGCCGCGCTGCATCCGCGACTCTCGGCAATCGAGAATAGAAGAAAAAACCTGTGCAAGGGCTACCTGGCAACGGTCTCTGCGCCGGCCATCTGCTTGTAATGCCCGGCGCTTGTCATCACAGTAGGATGAAGGACTGCCATCCATCCAGAGAATACGATGTCCCGTTCGAGCGATGATACCATGGACCCGCGCGCAGGCATGGCGATGGATCAGGAGATTGCCTCTCTGCTGATCGCCATCGAACAGGAAAAGGTTCCCGATCGCCTGACCAGACTGGCGATCGAACTGCAAAACGCGCTCGTCGCGAAACGCCGGCGCGACGTAAAGAACTGACTATCTGCGGCTGTCGGCATCGATATCGAACTGTCCATTCGACAGATGATTTCGTCTTTCCACCAGCGTCTGCAGCGAACTCTCCCCCAGGAACTCAAGGACGGCGGCGCGGGCACGATTGAGCCGGCTTTTGACCGTCCCCACCGCACAACCACATATCTCGGCCGTTTCCTCATAGCTGACACCAAGAACGCCGATCAGCATCAGCACCTCGCGTTGGTGCTCAGGGAGCCTCTGGATGGCGCCGTGAACTTCCTTGCTCTGAACTGTCCATTCCTGGGTGGCTTCCGAAATCGGCCTCGAGGACGCGCAGTCGAGCAGGCCAGGCGCTTCCCTGGCAGCGACCTTGATGCGAGTGTAGTAGGTGTTGCGCATGATGGTGAAGAGCCACGACTTCATGCGCGTGCCGGGTTCGAACTTGTCGATGTTGGCGAGCCCCTTCGTCAGCGTCTCCTGCACCAGATCGTCGGCATCGTCGGGGATGCGGCAGAAGGTGCGCGCGAAAGCCCGCAGCGCGGGTATCAGGTCAACGATGGAAACTTCATGGGTTTCCTGGTCGGCCAAAACATAGCCTTCGCCTGACAATGGTCCAGCTCCCAGAAAGAAGTATGAATGCAGACCCCAGCTAAATGCATGGACGTTTGTATCGTTCCGGGCGTTGAAGATAACTCTCCAGAAAATTCTGCACTGCCAGGATGCCGGCCGAACGATCCTGCTGTGCCTGCGCCCCCTGGCGCGCGTGCACCGGCGTGCCCGCGCTGGCTTCGGGTAGGGCGGCGCGCCGTTTGTGCGGGAACAAAGCCCTGCGCCAGCAGTTCGGCGCCTTGAGCCAAGTCAGCCCGCGGGCGTCAATCGAGGAAAAATCATGGCCAAATCCGCACACCGTTCAGCTCCCAAATCGGCGAGCGTGCACGATCAGAATGCCGCGCGGGGAAATGGCGGCGAATTGCACCAGATCGCGGGAGCCGAAACGCCTGCTCTTACGACCTCCCTGGGAACTCCTGTCTCCGACGACCAGAACACATTGCGGATCGGCGAGCGCGGACCGTCTTTGATCGAGGACTCCCACTTTCGGGACAAGATCTTCCACTTCGATCACGAACGCATCCCGGAAAGGGTGGTGCATGCCCGCGGTTACGGCGCTCATGGCTATTTCGAGACCTATGAATCGCTGGCCAAATACACGCGTGCAGACATTTTCCAGCGCGCTGGCGAAAAGACGCCAGCCTTCGTGCGGTTCTCGACCGTTGCCGGCAACAAGGGCTCGTTCGATCTCGCCCGAGACGTACGCGGCTTTGCCGTCAAGCTCTACACCAAGGAAGGCAATTGGGACCTCGTCGGCAACAACATTCCCGTCTTCTTCATCCAGGACGCCATCAAATTTCCGGACCTCATCCATGCCGCCAAGCAGGAGCCCGACCGGGCTTTCCCGCAGGCCCAGACCGCACATGACAATTTCTGGGATTTCATCAGCCTGATGCCGGAATCGATGCACATGGTCATGTGGATCATGTCGGATCGAGCGATACCGCGCTCCTTCCGTTTCATGCAAGGCTTTGGCGTCCATACGTTCCGCCTCGTCAATGCCGACGACGAATCCACATTCGTCAAATTCATCTGGAAGCCGAAACTCGGCATGCAGTCGGTGATCTGGAACGAAGCGGTCAAGATCAATGGTGCCGATCCCGACTTCCACCGCCGCGACCTGTGGGAAGCGATCCAATCAGGAAACTTCCCGGAATGGGAGCTGACGGTGCAATTGTTCGACCAGGATTTTGCCGACAGCTTCGACTTCGACATCTTGGACGCCACGAAGATCATCCCTGAAGAGATCATCGAGCCAATCCCGGTCGGGCGGCTGGTGCTCGACCGCATGCCGGACAATTTCTTCGCCGAGACCGAGCAGGTCGCATTCATGACCCAGAACGTGCCGCCCGGGATCGACTTCTCCAACGACCCGCTTCTGCAGGGCCGCAACTTCTCCTATCTCGACACCCAGTTGAAGCGGCTGGGCAGCCCGAACTTCACCCATATTCCGATCAACGCTCCGAAATGCCCCTTCGCACATTTTCAGCAGGACGGGCACATGGCCATGCACAACCCGGTCGGCCGCGCCAACTATGAGCCGAATTCGTGGGGATCGGGTCCCCGCGAGGATCCGCAACGCGGCTTCCGCTCTTTTGCCGACGCCGAAGAGGGGCAGAAGGTGCGCCTGCGGGCGGAGAGCTTCGCCGACCACTACAGCCAGGCGCGGCAATTCTTCAACAGCCAGACAGCGCCGGAGCAACGCCATATCGCCATGGCGCTGACATTCGAATTGAGCAAGGTGCAGGCACCGGCGATCCGCGAACGCATGGTGGCGCATCTGCTGAACATAGACGAAACGCTGGCGACTCAAGTCGCCGACAAGCTTGGCATTCGAAACATGCCCGACCCCGCCGAGGCCGCCGTCCCGCCGCGCGACGACCTGCCGCCGTCTCCGGCTCTCAGCATTATCGAGAACGGCCCCGACAGTTTCAAAGGCCGCAAGGTCGGCGTGTTGCTGAGCGACGGGGCCGACACGGCGCTTTTCGAACAAATCCGCTCGGCCATCGAAACGGAAGGCGCGGTCATGGAGGTAATCGCACCCAAGGTAGGCGGCGTCGAGGCCGCCGACGGCACCCACATCGAAGCCAGGCACATGATCGACGGCGGTCCATCGGTCCTGTTCGACGCCGTGGTACTGCTCCTGTCCGAACCGGACGCCGAGTTGCTGGTGAAGGAGGCAGCCGCGAAGGACTTCGTGTCGGATGCCTTCGCACATTGCAAGTTCATCGGCTTCACACCGGGAGCCGAGCCGCTGCTGGCCAAGGCAGGCGTCGCCGCCGATGCCGATGAGGGATTGATGCGGCTGGACTCCGCAGCCTCCGCCAAGGCATTCGTGCAGGCTTGCCGCAAGCTGCGACTGTGGGCCCGGGAAGCGGCCGTCAAGCTGTGACGCGATCGACCCCACACGGATTCCCCGTCCGTGAGCGGCGGTTCGGCCAGCCGGATTCCAGTGGTGCGGGTTATGGGCGGTGTTGCTCCTTGGCCTCCCGCTGTTTTCTCAGCACTTCGTCGGTTCCGACCAGCTTCTTGGCTCCGCCTGGAATGGAGGTGGACACCACCGCTGGCGGGTCGCTTGCGGGAAAGGAATCTTCCAGACCGGCCTGCAGCTGATCCTCCAGCGTTTGCGGCTCTTCCGAGCGGCCGGGGGTTCTGCGGTCCTCTATCTTTTCCAGCGGTTGCTTCTTATCCGGCGATTCGTTCACGTCCCTGATCCAGCCATAAAGCTGTTCGATCGCGAATTCCTTGATCGCCTCGAAATCGGCCCGATCGTCCTTGGTCGCCTCGATCTGATCGACCATGGCTTTCTCGAACCGGGCAAGGCTATCATCCCCGCAGGCCCGGGAAAGACGCAACAATGCCTCATGCAGCATCATCGGGGCGAAACGAGCCGAAGCCTCGAGTCTCAGTTGCTCTAAATGCTCTTGAGTGGCGGCTTGGAACTTTGACATGGACAGCCCTTTCTCTCATACGAACTTCAACGAGAGTTGACCGTGGATGTTCCACTGGGCCTGAACGTCCTTTCCGCGCCGGCGAACTACATGAACCAGGTCGCCACCAGTCCCGCGGACGCCGCAAAGACCGCTATGGTCGTCACGCCGCCCAGAATGTTGGTGGCCCTGCTGTTGACCTTGTCGCCCATGATCTTGCGATTGTTGGTCATGATGAGCATGAGAAGCAGCAGAGGTGGCGTTGAAAAACCCTGCACGATGCCGGACCAGACCAAGGCTTTCATCGGGTTGAAGCCAAAGAAATTGAGACCCACCGCCACCAGGGTGATCACTCCCGTGGCGATGTAGAATTTGGGCGCGTGTCGGGGCTTGGCGTTCAAGCCATTCTTCCATCCCATGGCCTGCGCGAAATCGAAAGCGGCGCCCGCCGTCATGACCGGCACCGCCAGGAAGCCGACGCCGATCACCCCGGCCGCAAAGAGAATTCCCGCCGCGTCACCGGCAAGCGGCCGCAGCGCTTCGGCCGCCTGCGCCGCCGTTTCGATCTGGGTCTGCCCTGCCTCGTACAGCGTCGATCCGGTAGAAAGGATGATGAAATACATGATCAGATTGGAAAAGATCATGCCGATCAGGATATCGCGCCGGGACCGGCGGAGTTCACCCTCGGTGGCTCCCTTGCGCTCTTCGAGGCTCGTTCTGCCCTTGGCGATCTCCTCCTCCACCTCCTGGTTGGACTGCCAGGTGTAGAGATAGGCGGACAGCGTCGTGCCGACGATGGCGACGATGATGGACAGATATTCGCGGCTGAACTCGATTTTCGGCAGCAAGGTGCCGCGCAGCACAGAGACCACGTCCGGCTTGGCGAGCACGGCGGAGACCACGTAGGCAAGCAGGGCCAGCGCCAACCATCGGAATATGTTGCGGATCAGCTTGTAGGATCCGAACACCTGCAAGGCAAAAATGATCATCGCAACAACAATGACGACCAAGTTCGAAGGCAGCGGAACGAACAGCACGACAGCCGCCGACATCGCGCCAAGATCGGCGGCTGCCTCGATCGTGTTGCCGATCAGCACGCCCACCAGCACGGACCACAGCAGCCAACGCGGATAGAAATCGGAAATGACCTTGAAAAGACCGCGGCCCGAGACTTGGCCAAGTTTGGACGAGAGATAGACGACGATGTACATCATCGGGAGAGTGACGGGAGCCGTCCACAAAAGGTCGGGCCCGAACCGGGCTCCGGCACTCGCATAGGTGCCAATGGCCGAGCAGTCGTCGTCGGCCGCCCCGGTGATCAGTCCGAGCCCGAGCGCCCGGGTGATGCCGCCGTTTTTTCGCTGCCTCTCGCTTTGGTCGGCATTGTCAGCTGGTCCACTCATTGGAGAGGCGTGTCCAACGAGGCCACACAGGAGAAATTCATGTCGATTGTTCCGACCAAGTGCCGTTTCTGAGATTGAGGCTGGAACCCCCGTTCAGGCTTTTTGTTCCTGTGGAAGCCAACCGCCTAATGGAACGTAGCGCCCGGCTTGCCCGTTGATGCCGCTGAAGCCGCATCGGCTTGAACATCGACATGATATGCCCCGGGGCCGACGAGGAGAGCGACGTTCGCGGAAGGTGCCGGCGATGAGCCTCACCGCGCTCTTTTCGACCTCCATCTGCTATGGCAATGGCGCCCCTGCCGCTGGTTGGACGCTGGCTCTTCCATCACCTTACCGCTCGCGGGGATCGTGGCGCCATGGCGTGGGCGCCGTCTATGGTGGGGCCGCGCTGCTCATGGCGGCTCTCTGGATTCGGGAAAGCGGAAAGCGGCAGGCGCGGCACGACCTGCGTGCCGTCTGATAGCCGAGAAAAACAGAAAGTCGACCCTGGGCGATCTACTGGTGCTGTCAGGCCGAGCCTCGTCCAGGCAATTGCGTCTGTTCGCTGACCTGCTCCCGCAGTTTCTCACGCGCGCGTTCCACCTGGGCCTGGTCGGTGGATTGCGAGGCGCTACGCCCCGACCGATCCAGCCTGTCCAACTCGCGCTCGACCGTTTGGCGAGAACCCTCCGCCGGATCCTCTTCCGGATGGCTGTCCGTAGCCTGTTCCTGCCGCGTCTCTTCCCTGCCTCGGCGGTCGTTGCGCGTCGCGTCCTGGCTGCGATTGTCCTTGCCTGCGACGCTTCGATGTCCGCCGGCCGTTTTGTCTGTGTTGCTCATGGCTAGTTCCTAAACTTTCGCGGCGCGGACCCGTCCGATGCGCGTCCCGCGCCTTTGCCTGAAGAAACGGGCATATCCGCCATTTGGTTGCGCTCCCGGCGCGCAAGCCTCGGCCCGGCGCCAATCGCAGCGCAGAAAAGCCGGCCACCGTTGCCAAGCATCCTTTTACAGCGATCCGCGTTATCGCCTTCATCGATGGTGGATTTTACATGGCAAGATGCACGGGCCCGTCATCCGCTCCCGGCAACGGCGGCGATCATCGGTTGCGTCCGCCTTTGCACGTCCAGCTCGAACCGCGTCCGGCAATCGTCTTCCTAGGCATCCTGAAACGGGCCGGCCCCGCGTCTACATTGGTGTCGACGGTCCTGAGCGGGTGCAGCGGCTGGCAATCCGCGCTCCACGCACATGGTGCGAATGCCCGTGCGATTCTCGATCTCATCTGGTCCTTTGGCGCGGTGGCGACCATCACCTGGCTGCTCGTCATGCTGGCCCTGGCAATGGCGCTCTTCCATCAGCGCCGGGCACAAGCAGCACCCCCGCCGCTGGTCATCGACAGCCATCAGGAGCACAGGTTTGGCCGCGCGGTCGGAAGCGCCGTCGCGGCGACCGTGCTGGTTCTCTCCGCGCTGACGATAACGAGCTTCTTCGCAGGCAAATCCATTGCCTCGCTGGGCGGAAAGGAGACGCTCACCGTCCGCATCACAGGGCATCAATGGTGGTGGGAGATACGCTATCCCAACGATGATCGGTCGCGGACGATTGTCACGGCGAACGAAATCCACGTTCCCGTCGGCGAGCCAGTCAAGGTCGAGCTCGATTCGATCGATGTCATTCACAGCTTCTGGGTGCCAAGTCTCGCCGGCAAACGGGACCTCATTCCGGGCCGGCCAAGCGAGATCACCCTCATTGCCGACAGGCCCGGTATCTATCGCGGCCAGTGCGCCGAGTTCTGCGGCTACCAGCATGCCCACATGGCCATCATCGTCGTCGCGGAAAGCCGCGAAGCGTTCGAGGCATGGCGGTCCAGGCAAGACGCCGCCGCCATCGCGCCTGCCAGCGAGGAGGAACGCCGCGGCCAGCAGGCTTTTCTTTCCACCGGTTGCGCGCTCTGCCACACGATCAGGGGCACGCCGGCCAAGGGAACGGTCGGGCCCGACCTTACCCATCTCGCAAACCGGCGTGCATTGGCCGCCGACACGCTGGCCATGGCGCCCGGCGCACTTGCCGCGTGGATCGCCGATCCGCAATCTCTAAAGCCCGGCGCGAAGATGCCGCGCATTGCTCTCAGCGCCGACGATCTTCATGCGGTCGTCGCCTATCTTGGAAGCCTTGAATGAGTGGCGTTGCCGGGAAGACGGCCGGGCAAAGACAGGAAGCGGCCCTGAAAGGCATCCGCGACATCGGCCTCGACGAGGCAAGACTGCACGAGTGTCTGGCGCATGCCTGGCGGACGCCGAAAGGCCTCTATGGCTGGCTGGTCACGGTCGACCACAAGCTGATCGGACGGCGCTATATGGTGACGGCCTTCCTGTTCCTCGCCCTTGCCGGCCTGTCGGCACTTGCCATGCGGTTCCAGCTTGCCACGCCGGAGGCACGCCATATCGGCCCCGATCTCTACAACCAGCTCTTCACCATGCATGGCACGACGATGATGTTCCTGTTCGCCGTACCGGTCATGGAAGCGTTCGCCATCTACCTGGTGCCGCTGATGATCGGCACCCGAAACGTCGCCTTCCCGCGGCTCAACGCCTTCAGCTACTGGGTCTATCTCTCAGGCGGTTTGATGATCTGGATCGCCTTCGCTTTCGACACGGGCGCGGATGCCGGCTGGTTTTCCTACGTGCCGCTCGCCGGACCTGAATATGGGATCGGCAAGCGTCCCGATTTCTGGGCGCAGATGGTGACCTACACCGAAGTGTCCGCACTCGCGGTCGCCGTCGAGATCATCGCGACTGTGTTCAAGCAGCGCGCCCCTGGCATGTCGCTCGATCGCATCCCGCTCTATGTCTGGTCGGTCCTTGTCATGGCTTTCATCATATTGTTCGCCATGCCCGCCGTGATGGTGTCGAGCACGATGCTGATCCTCGACCGGCTGGTCGGCACCAGGTTCTTTGATCCGGCGGCCGGGGGCGATGCACTGCTCTGGCAGCACCTGTTCTGGTTCTTCGGCCACCCGGAGGTCTATATCATCTTCATTCCCGCGACCGGCTTCGTCTCGGCAATCCTGCCGACCTTCGTGCGCCGTCCGGTCTTCGGCTATCTCGGCATCGTGCTGTCGCTGATTGCGATCGGCTTTCTTTCCTTCGGTCTGTGGGTGCATCATATGTTCGCCACGGGCCTGCCGCAGCTCGGCGAGAGCTTCTTCACCGCCTCCTCGATGATGATCGCCATTCCGAGCGGCATCCAGATCTTCTGCTGGACCGCGACGATCTGGGGCGGCCGGCCGATTTTTGCCACGCCGCTGCTTTTCGTGCTCGGCTTCATCTTCACCTTCGTGATCGGCGGGCTGACCGGGGTCATGGTCGCCTCGGTGCCGCTCGACCTGCAGGTGCACGATACCTATTTCGTCGTAGCGCATTTCCACTATGTGCTGGTCGGGGGCGCCGTATTCCCCCTGCTCGGCGCCGTCTATTACTGGTTTCCCAAGATCACTGGCCGCATGCTGTCCGAGAGGCTCGGCCGCTGGAATTTCTGGCTTGTCTTCATCGGCTTCAATCTCACCTTCTTCCCGATGCACATCCTTGGCCTGCAAGGCATGCCGCGGCGCGTCTACACCTATCCGCCGGCGAGCGGCTGGGGCGGCACGAACCTGTTCATCAGCATCTCGTCGCTGGTGGTGTTCGCCGGCTTCGCGCTTTTTGTCCTGAACGTGCTGCTCAGCCTTCGCAACGGTCGCATCGCGGGAGACAATCCCTGGGGGGCGAGCACACTGGAATGGGCAACGACGTCGCCGCCGCCTTCCTACGATTTTTCGCGCCTGCCGGTGGTGACCCATCGCGAGCCGCTCTGGGCCGAAGCAGACATACTCCCGGTCGTCGAGGGCCTGCGCGTCGACGCGCGCGAGGTGCTTGCCGGCACGGTCGCCGATGCGGTGCCGCAGCTGCGGGTGCCATCGGCCGACAATTCGATCTGGCCGCTGCTCTCGGCCATTGCCGTGGGCGGCGCGTTTCTGGGCTCGATATACACGCCATGGGCGGTGGTCTGGGGCGCGATACCGGTCTCGATCGGCTTTATCTGCTGGTTCTGGCCGAAAGGCGAGCCGGAGGACGAAGAATGAGACACCGGCCAACCGTCGACGTCAGCCGCCTGCCCACCTATGATTTTGGATCGGCGAGCCCGATCTGGTGGGGAACGGTGGCCTTCATCGCCCTTGAAGCGACCGGTTTTGCCCTGGCGATCGGCACCTATTTCTACCTGGCTGTGCAGGCGCGGCATTGGCCGATCGGAGCGCCAGCACCCGATCTCCTGCCGGGCACGGCAATATTGGTCATTCTGCTTGCCAGCGCCGTTCCCAACCGTCTGATCGATCTTTGGGCGCGGCGGCAGGACCTTGTGAAGGTGCGCATCGGCATCGTGGTCATGTCGATCGCCGGAATTCTTCCCCTGATCGTGCGCATCTGGGAATTTCCTGCGCTCCGGATCTCCTGGGACCAGAATGCCTACGGGTCGATCGTCTGGTTCCTGCTCGGCCTGCACACGACACACCTCCTCACCGATGTCGGGGACACGATCGTGCTCGCCGTTCTCATGTTCACCAAGAAAGGCAACACCGGACGCCACTTCAGCGACGTGTCGGACAATGCCTTCTACTGGGACTTCGTGGTCGTCTCATGGGTCGTGCTCTATCTCGTAATCTACTGGGTCCCGAGGATGTAACATGCAGGCGATCCGCACGGGCGTTTCCTGGGCAGGCCTGGTCACCGGACCAACAGCGTGGGCGGTATCGCTGCAGCTCGACTATTCAATCGCATACTGGCAATGCAGCGCCGGGTTTCGGCCCACTGTTCTGTTCTCGCTGACAGGCGCCGCCGTCGCGGCGCTGGGCGTCCTGTGGTCATGGCGCGCCGTTCGTGATCCAAGGCACGGCACGAGCCCGCCCCTAAAGGCGCGCACGCGCGCGTTTCTGGCCAGGACTTCGGTAGGTATCGGGGCCCTGTTCACGCTCGTCATGCTGGCGCAAATGGCGGCCGGATTGATCTTCAGCGGATGCGAACTGTGACTGTGCAGCGGAGCCGACGAGCGGTCATCCGCCATGGGCAGCGTTTGCGGTGGCCTGCTGCGAGCGTTCCGTTCCTCGCCGTTCTCCTACGTGTAGTCGCGACCGTCATGGCGTCGCTGGCGCCTGGCACGCCGCTGCGGGCGAACGAGATCCAGAAAGGCGAATATCTTGCCCGAGCCGCCGATTGCGTCGGCTGCCACACGTCCAATCCGAGCCGGCCTTTCGCCGGAGGCTATCGGGTGCCAACGCCGTTCGGCGATGTCTATTCCACCAACATCACACCGGACCCCGACACAGGCATCGGGCGCTATTCCGCCGACGAATTCGTGCGAGCCGTGCAGAAAGGCGTCAGACGCGACGGGGCCGATCTCTATCCCGCCATGCCATATGACAGCTTCGCCGGGATGAACCGCGAGGACGTGCTCGCGATTCGAGCGTACCTCCTCACGAAGGCGCCGATTTCTCAGCCGCGGCCGCCAAACATCCTGCCCTTTCCATTCAACCAGCGCTGGACGCTCCGGTTGTGGAAACTTGCCAACTTCCACGCCGGCGGCTTCGGGCCAAATCCAAGCAGAACCGCCGCGTGGAACAGGGGCGCCTACCTGGTGGAGGTGCTCGGCCACTGTGGCGCCTGCCACACGCCGAGGAATACGACTTTCGGCATGGATGAAGACCGCAAGCTTGCCGGCGGCAGCGCCGGCATCTGGCAGGCGTTCAACATCAGCAGCGACAAGATCGCGGGCATAGGGGGCTGGAGCGATGAGGAGCTGTTTCGGTTTCTCAAGACCGGCGCCGTGCCTGGAAAGGCGTATGCGGGCGGTCCGATGGCGGAAACCGTCATGAACAGTCTGCAATATCTTTCGGACGACGATATTCGTGCCATCGTCGCCTATCTCAGGACCGTGCCCGCCCAATCGGGAGACGAGACGCGGCCGCGCTTCGCGTGGGCCAATCCGCCCGCAGCCGCCCGCGATGCCGGGACGAAAACCAGCGTGGAGGGCAGCGGGGTCGCGGTGGGCGACGATCTCTACCGGTCGCTCTGCTCGGGATGCCATGGCCTGAATGGAGACGGATCGGCGGATGGCACCTATCCATCACTGACCAACAACAGCACTCTCGGCGTAACCTCGCCTGAGAATGTCGTCATGACCATCCTTGAAGGCGTCAAGGCAGGCGGCGTCGCGGGCCGCAAATCGATGGCGGCCTTTGACGGCTGGCTGGACGACGGCCAGGTGGCGGCCCTTGCAAACTATGTGACCGCGCGCTTCGGAAACCCGCAAGTCAGCGTCACGGCAGCCGATGTGCGCCAGATGCGGGCAGGCTCGACGACAGAGCAGACGGTGCTGGTTCTGGCGGCCCAGGCGCTGGTGGCGGGCGGCATCGTATTTGCGCTTGGTCTGGCGCTTCTGCTCGCCAGACGCCTTCGCCTGAGAATGCACCAGAGGCATCTCACATTCATGCATAGAGACGGGCCATGAGACGGTGTGCCGAAGCGTGGCGTACCTGTTCCGCCTTTCCGTGCAACGATGAACTGCCTCAGCTTGATATCTCGACCGAGCCCTTCTGAGAGGAACGCCCGGCAGCGCCGCGAGGGGCGCGAAAGACGTCCGCCAGCCAATCGATGAACACCCTGATCCGCGAAGACAGATGGCGGCTCTGGGGATAGAGCACGGATACGGGTATCGCCGGGGGTGGAAAGGTTTCCAGTATCGGAACCAACTGTCCGGCGGCGATCTGATGTTCCACGCGATAGCGCGGGACCTGTATCAATCCGAGCCCGGCAACGCCGGAGGCCGTGTAGATTTCGGCGCCTCGGACGACGATATCGTAGGGTAGTGGAACCTCACTTGCCACACCGTCCTTCTCGAACTCCAGCGGGTATGGCTGCCCTGTCGCGGAGGCGGTATAGGCAACCATTCGATGGCCGCCGAGATCATCTGGTGTCGAAGGGACGCCGTGACGTTCGAGATAGGCTGGGCTCGCCAAGGTGAGTTGCTCGAATGCGGTGATGCGGCGACCGATCAGAGACGAGTCGGACAGTTCGCCGGCTCGCACGACGCAATCGACGCCTTCAGTGATGAGGTCGACCATCCGGTCGCCTTCGCTGAGGCTGAGCGAGATGCCGGGATAGCGCGTGATGAACTCGGGCAAGACGGGCATGACGAAAAACCGCGCGATGGTCCCCTGCATATCCACACGAAGCGGACCCTTGGGTTCGGCATTCCTGAAGACGCTCTCCACCTCATCCAGGTCCGCAAGGAGCCGGATGCAGCGCTCATGGTAGCGTGCGCCATCGAGCGTCGGCCTCACATTTCGGGTTGTCCGTTCGAGGAGCCGAACGCCGAGATCCGCTTCCAGACGCTGGATCGCATGCGTGGCGGTTGGGCGCGGAACCCGCAGGTCCCGCGCGGCCTGAGCAAAGCTCCCGCGCTCGACGATCCTGACGAAGAGCCGCATGATGTCGATGCGATCCATAACCATCTCGTAGTCGATTGTTATGGATTTTGAAATGGTGATGTTAAAATCGGCTTTCTAGTGCTTGTTTTAAAAACAGCTACCTTCACACCATTCAAGTCATCAGATCGACAGGAGTGAAGATCATGCCCTTCGTCAATTTCAAGGTCCCCGAAGCGGCGCTGAACCGGGCCCAGAAAGAAGAGATCGTCCATCGGGCCACGGCGATGCTCGTGGAATATTTCTCCGAGGCCGCTCGGCGGCACACCATGGTCCTGATCGAGGAGGTCAAGGACGGCGGTTACGCCCGCGCCGACGAGGTCTTCGTGATCCCGCAGGAATATCGAGCGAAAGATTGATGGCAGCAACACGTCAAAGGAACAACGACAATGATCACCTCAACGAACAAAGTTGCGATCGTCACCGGAGCGTCTCGCGGCATTGGAGCGGCCATCGCCCGCCGGCTGGCGAGCGACGGCCTCACGGTCGTCGTCAACTATGCAGGCAGCCCCGACGCGGCCGCCAAGCTGGTGGATGAAATCGAAAAGGCTGGTGGTCGAGCCACCTCCTTCCAGGCCGATGTCAGCGACCCGCAAGCTGTGAGACGGATGTTCGATTCCGCCGAAGCGGCCCATGGCGGCGTCGACGTGCTGGTGAACAATGCCGGCATCATGAAGCTCGCGCCGGTCGCTCAATTTGATGATGCGACCTTCGATCAGACCATCGCGATCAACCTCAAGGGCACGTTCAACGGCCTTCGCGAGGCGGCGAGGCGCCTGCGCGACGGCGGCCGCATCGTGAACTTCTCGACCAGCGTCGTCGGACTCTACCAGCCGACCTACGGCGTTTACGCGGCCACCAAGGCCGCGGTCGAAGCGCTCACCCACATCCTGGCGAAGGAGTTGGGATCCCGCGCCATCACGGTCAACGCGGTTGCGCCGGGGCCGGTGGCCACCGAGCTTTTTCTCGAAGGCAAAGATCAGGCTACGCTCGACCGCATCAAACAGATGAACCCGCTCGGCCGTCTGGGCGAGGTCGACGACATCGCGCGCGTCGTCTCCCTGCTGGTCGGGCCGGACAGCGGCTGGATCAACGGCCAGATCGTCCGCGCGAATGGCGGGGTCATCTGAGGAGCAGGATCATGAAGCCGTCATTCCCATCACTGGCGGATCGACCGGCCTCCCGCGCTGGTGCAGGCGGCCAAGACGCACCAAGACGTTTTTGCCGGTCTACCGGCCTATATCCATGAAGCAGTCCTGCGCGCGTATATCGGTGCCGCTGTGAAGCACGAATTGCGCGAAGAAGAGATGCGGCTTTATCTCCAGCCCTGGCTTACCGAGGAGGGTAAGGAGGCGTTCTGGCGCCAAGTGGCGCAGATGGACGACAAATACAGCGAGGAGATCGAAGGGGCCGTCCGCACTGGCCCGCTTTGGTAGTTTAGAGTATGTCGGCCAAGGGACGAACGAAGCGCTCGAAATCCTTGTCGAGCGGCCAGAGCGGGCGCGGCGCGTGGATATAGGGGCGCCGTTCTGCCCGCGGCGTTGCCAGCGCGCCCGCATCGCAGACGATGACCTTGCCCGCTATCGGCTCGAATGCCGCCCGGAAATGCTGCATCGATTTCAGGACCAGCACGCGGCGGGCCGTCGGTTCTATCCCGAAAGCCCGCAATTGCTGAAGGTCGACCATCTGCTGCGCTTCTGAAACGACCAGGACTTCGATCCCGTCGACATCGAGTACGGCGCTGGGCCCGAAGCTATGGGTGAGCCCGCCCTGAATCGGTCCGTCGCCGACATAGGTGCCGTCCGAAAGCCTGGTCAGCACACCCGTCACCGTCAGCGGGCCGCCGCCGAAGTTGGCGTCGCCCTTGCCGCCAATCGTCACCGTCACGGTTTCGCCTTGCCGGTGACGGTGCAATTCATTTGCCGCTTGAGGATCGATCATCGGCGCGAGTACCGCACCCCTCACTCCCGCATCGAGCAGGCCCGTCAACAGCGCGGTCGAGTCGCCGTAGGAACCGGCGCCGGGATTGTCGGCATAATCGGCAATGACCAGTGGCTTGTCGCCGCGCCAGGCATGCGCCTCGGCAGCAGCCTGGTCGACCTCGATGAAAACATTGCGCTTCTTGGTCCGGCCCTGCCAGATCCTGTCCGCAAGTTCCTCTGTCACACGCATGGCGGCTGCCTTCGCGCCGGGATCACGGCTGTCATAGGTTGCGAGCACGGTGGGACCGACGCAGGACACGTCGGCGCCCGTGAAGGCTGCATTGACGGAAACCGCGAGCAAGCCCTCGGCCTCGGCCTCGCGGGCGCGGTCATAAAGGGCCAGCGTCTCGGGAATGTCGGTGCGGCCGGAATTCGCTTCGTCCAGCATCGGCACATGCGCCCTGACAGTCCGGGGCGCGATTTCACCCCTCATTGCGCGATCCAGGATACGGGCGGCATGCGCGCCGATTTCGCGCATATCCACATGCGGATAGGTCTTGTAGGAGACAAGGATCTGCGCGTCCCGGACCATGTCTTCCGACACCATCGCATGAAGATCGAGCGTTACCGCGACAGGAATGTCCGCTCCAAGTTCGGCCCGCAGAAGGCCTAGCAGATGTCCTTCCCCGTCCGGGCAAAACTCAGGCACCATCGAGCCATGAAGTCCAAGCAGCACTCCGTCGAGTCGGCTCTTGTTCGAACGCGCTGCTTCCAGGATAATACCGGCGATGTGGTCATAGGCGGCTTTCGTCACGCGCCCCCCGGGCACGGCATGTGCCGAAATCGCGTGGATCACATTCCAGCCCGCCGGTTCCGCCACATCCATGAATCCGGCAAGTTCGGTATTGGCGTTGCGCCGGGCGCGGATCGCGTCATCGCCAAGGAGAAGCGTGTCCACCTGAAACTGCGGCAAGTCGGTACGGAAGCGCGAGAACGTATTGCTCTCGTGCATGAATTCGCAGGTAAGGACATTGAAGGTCATGGGCAATTCCTATTGCGCTAGACGCACGCGATGACCGCGGTCGATCTCGACAAGCTCGCTTGGCTCGGGTTCTTCGTCGGGGTCCGGACGGCGCGAAATGTCGGGCGAAAAGCGGGCGGCGTCTGGAACGAAGGCGGCATCCGGCAAGGTGCGTGCCCCGGTCAGGATCGCATCGGGATCGGGAACCGAACCGATCAGGCGACGCGTGTAGGGATGCGTCGGGCGGCTGAAAATCGAATGCCAGTCACCCTCTTCCACCACGCGGCCGAAATACATGACGGCAACCCGGTCGCTGACATGCTCGACCACGCTCAGATCATGGGAGATCATGATGTAGCTCAAGCCCAGCGTTTCCTGCAGGTCCATCAGCAGGTTGATGATCTGCGCCTGGATGGACACGTCCAACGCCGACACCGGCTCGTCCAGCACCAGGATCTTCGGATCGAGCATCAACGCCCGCGCGATGCCGATCCGCTGGCGTTGCCCACCGGAGAATTCATGCGGATAACGGTTGGCGTGATCGGGTGTCAGGCCGACGCGGGTCAGCATCTCGGCGACGCGGTGGCTGGCCTCGCTTCCCTTGGCGATTCCATGCAGGGCAAGCTGCGAGGACAGCATGCGGCCGATGGTCTGACGCGGATTCAGCGACGCATACGGGTCCTGAAACACCATCTGAGCGATGCGCGCGCGCTCCTTGCGGGCGGGAGCGCCAGGGCCTGCCAACGGCTTGCCCTGGAACAGGATTTTTCCCGAAGTGGGCTCCTGCAGGCCCATCACGGTCAGCGCGGTGGTGGATTTTCCGCAGCCGGATTCACCGACGATGGACAGGCACTCTCCCTCGTTCAGGGTCAGGTTCACGCCCTGAACGGCACGAAGCGTCCGCTTTGGGCCCAACGGTGAGCGCCGCGGCAGCGGGAAATGGACGTTGAGGTCGCGGATTTCCAGAAGAGGCTGGTTCATGCGGTCGCCTCTTGACCAAAGCCGCGCGGCGTGGTCAGCGTCGGTGCGTCATGTCCACGCTCCTCGCTGGTCACGACCTGGTCCAGTTCGGTCAGGCGGGCGCGTCCAACCAGCGTTCGCGACCCCAGGCGGGGGCGCGCCGCGAGCAGGCCGCGGGTATAGGGATGCAGCGGATTTTCGAACAGAGCCTTGGTGTCCTGTTCCTCGACGAGCCGCCCCCGGTCCATGACCCCGACGCGCCGGCACATATTGGCGATCACGCCCAGATCGTGACTGACCAGCAGCACGGCCGTTCCTTCAGCCGTGCAAAGTTCGGCAAGCAATTCCAGGACGCCTGCCTGGACCGTCACATCAAGTGCGGTGGTCGGCTCGTCCGCAATCAGCAGGTCGGGACGGCAGGCCAGCGCAATGGCAACCATGACGCGCTGACGCATCCCTCCCGACAGTTGATGGGGATAGGACAGGGCGCGTTCCTCGGGCGCCGGCACCCGAACGCTTTCCAGCGCCTCGACGGCTTTCCTGCGCGCATCCGACCATCCGAAGCCCCTGTGGACGACGAACATTTCCGCGATCTGCCGACCAATTGCCATCAGCGGATTGAGCGCCGTCATGGGCTCTTGAAACACCATCGCCATACGGTCGCCGCGCAGACGGCGCCTGGCGCGGCTGCCAAGCTTCAACACGTCCTGGCTCCGGAAGAAGATCGAGCCGCCGGTCACCTCCAGCGGACGCTTAAGCAACCCCATCACCGAAAGGCCGGTGATGCTTTTGCCCGAGCCGGATTCGCCGACAAGTCCGTAAGTTTCCCCAGGCAGGATATCGAAAGACACGCCGTGAAGGATTTCGTTCCGCTTGCCGACGCCGATGCGCAGGTCGCGGACGGACAGAACAGGGTCGGGAAGAATGCCGCTCATGCCTGCCTGATCCTCATATGCGGATCCAGCATGTCGCGCAGCCCGTCACCGAGCAGGTTGAAGCCAAGGACCGTGGCGAAGATTGCGATGCCGGGGAACAGCGAGGCCCAGGGGGCGGTGCGGATCAGTTCGCGCGCATCGGTCAGCATGTTGCCCCAGCTCGGCTGCGGCGGCCGGATGCCGACGCCGAGGAAAGACAGTGCAGCTTCCGCCAGAACCGCGCCGCCGATGCCAAGTGTCGCGATGACCAGCACCGGACCGACGATATTCGGCAGTATCTGCGTGCGCATGATGTTGGCGTCGCTGAAGCCGGCCGCCCTGGCGGCCTGCACGAAGCCCTGATTCTTGAGCGACAAGGTGGAGCTGCGGGCGATGCGGCAGGTCCAGGACCAGTTGGTCAGGCCCAATGCGATCAGGAGGCTTGGCAAGCCGGGTCCCAACACCGCCATGATGGCGAGCGCGAACACCAGGGACGGGATCGCCAGCATGACGTTGGTCAGCCCGTTCACCAGATCGTCCCACCAGCCTCCGAAATAACCGGCCGAAACCCCGAGCGCCATACCGATGCACGAGTTGATCAACTGCGAAACGAGGCCGACGGTCAGCGACACCCTGGCGCCGTAGAGGATACGGGAAAAGACGTCGCGACCCTGCCCGTCCGTGCCCAAAAGATGGTCCCAGCTTGGTGGCATTTCAGAATTCATCAGGTCGGCGTCGAATATCGGGTTGTACGGGGCAATCCAGCCGGCGCTGACGGCTGCGGCGACCACGAGCAACGCCAGCGCCAGCCCAAGGGCGAAATTGAAACGCAACCGCATGGATCAGGCCACCTTGATGCGCGGGTCGATCATGGCATAGGCGATATCGACCAGCATGTTGATGACAAGGAACCACAACACGATCACGATGACCGTGCCTTGAACCACGGGAATGTCGCGTGCCGACACGCTGTCTACCAGAAGCGACCCGATCCCTGGCCAGGAAAACAGTTTCTCGATCACGATCGCCTGCCCCATGAGCGAACCGATCTGAAGGCCAAGCGTGGTCAGGATCAACACCAGCACGTTGCGGGTAACGTGACTGCGCACCAGACGCGGTTCGGTCAACCCTTTGGCTCGCGCCGTGCGCACGAAATCCGCGTTCATCACGTCCAGAACGCCCGCGCGGGTGGTTCGCGCCAAGAGCGCCATCGGCGATACGCCGAGGGCGATGGCAGGCAATATGATGTAGCGGATGCCGCCGGGCTGGTAGCCGAAGCTCGGCAGCAGGCCGAGCTGCAGCGCAAAGACGTACATTAGCAGCAAGCCTAGCCAGAATTCGGGAACCGACAGGCCGGAAACCGCCAGCATCATCGTGCCGGTGTCCAACACGCTGCCGGGCTTCAGCGCGGCCAGAAATCCCAGAGGAATACCGACTGCCGCGGCAAAGCCCATCGCCGCCAGCGCCAGTTTGATCGAAGGCCAGAGCCGCGGCTCGATCACGTTCCACACCGGTTCGCGGGTGCGGTAGGAAATTCCAAGGTCGAAATGCGCCAGCCCCCACAGATAGTCCCACAGGCGGACCGGCAGAGGCTTGTCCAGCCCGAACTGCTCGTTCAGATGCGCCATCACATCGGCATTCGTGGCGTTGCGCCCCTCCGACATCAGGCTCGATATGAAGCTGCCGGGGACGACGCTGAAGATCACGAAAATGATCAGCACGACCGCCAGCAGGGTCGGGATCATCTGCAGCGTGCGACGAAAGATGAAGCGCGACATCCGCGAATCCTGCCTTTCAACAACTGGGCGCCATGCGCCGGGCGGGAGTGGGCGCCATGCGGCGGGCGGGGCCGTACAAACCGGTCCCGCCCGCCAGCCATGCCATCGCGCTACTTGCGTGATGCGGGTGCGCTGTCGTCGATCCAGATGTCCTCGTAATCCTGGATCGCCAGTTCCGCGCCGTTCGGCTTCAGCCCGTGGACCCATGGCTGGTAGGCCATGACGGCCTTGTTGTAATTGAAGAACCAGACCGGAGCCTCGTCCTGCAGCAGGTTGTTGGCTTGCCTCAGCAGATCGTTCTGCTTGGCCGGATCGGTTTCGTTGCCTGCCTGCTCGATCAGCTTGTCGAAGTCGGCGTTGTTGAACTTGACGTAGTTGCAGGCGGTTTGCGACGTCTTCGAATAGAAGCAATTCAGATATTTCAGCGGATCCGGGCCCGACGAGTTCGACCAGATAAAGGCATCAAAATTGTCGGACAGGATCTTGTCGGACAGGACCGAGCTTTCCACCGGGTCGGTCGTCACGGTGACGCCCACCTTGGCCAGCATCGGGATGATCGCCTCGACGATCGGCAGGCCCCAGCTTTCGTTCGAGGTCGCGGTGACCGAGAACTTCAGGCCGGCCTCGAACCCTGCCTCCTTCAGCAGTTCCTTGGCCTTTTCCGGATCATAGGCATAGGGCTTGGCGTCCTTGTCGAAGGCCGGCGATGAAATCGGCAGCCAGGAGACCGCGGGATAAGCCTTGTTCTTCAAGAGCTTCTCGACAATCAGGTCCTTGTTGATCGCATAATTGATCGCCTGCCGGACGCGCTTGTCCTTGAATGCCTCGACCTTCGGATTGAAGCCGATATTGCGGGTGTAGACTTCGGCCACCTCAAGGATGTGATCCTTCAGCGCCGGATCCTGGCTGTAGGCCTCATACTGCACAGGGCCGAGAACGTTGGTATCGATCTCCGCGTTGCGGAAGGCGACGTCGCGAGCCGAAGCTTCGCCCATCAGCATGATGTCGAGCTTGTCGAGATGCGGCTTGCCCTTCTCATAATAGCCGTCGAACTTCTCCAGTTCGACCTTCGAGCCCGCGACGTAATTGGCGAGCTTGAACGGGCCAAGGCCGTTCGGCTTGGAGGCGAGCTGATCTTCCGGATAGTCCTTGGAGTAGATCGGCGCATAGTTCGACATCAGGTTCCAGCCCGGATCGGCCAGGTTGATGAAAGTGATTTCGATGGTCCTGTCGTCGATCTTCTTCAACCCGGAAATATGATCGGCCTTGCCTGCCTGAAATTCGGCGACGCCGGCGATCTGCAGCATCTGCTCGGCGCCCGGCAGCGCCTTCTTGGGATCGGCCAGACGGTTGTAGGACCAGATCACGTCATCGGCGTCGAGCTTGTCGCCATTGTGAAAGGTCGCTTCCCGGAGCTTGTAGGTATAGGTCTTGCCGTCGGCCGACTTCTCTACCGTTTCGGCGAGGTCGAGCTCAGGCTTGCCGCTTTCCGGGTTCCATTTGTAGAGGGAGCGGTTGATCGCTTTGGCCACGATCTCGTCTTGCGTATGCGGTGTCGCCGTGATGTCCAGCGATGTGATGGAGTTGCCATAAGGTGCGGTAAACACCAATTTCCCCCCATCCTTCGGTGTGGCGTCCTGCGCCAGCGCGGCGGTCGCCGTTCCAAGCGCAAGCGCCGCGATCAAGCCAAGTCTGTTCAACATCCCTCAATTCCTCCCTGTGGTTCGTTGTTGATTTCCTGTCAGAGGCGGGCCCAACCGGCATCCCGCCTCAGTTTCCTTCATAGACGATGCGCCCGTCCAGAATTGTCATCTCACAGCGCGTTTCACGCAGGATTGTCTCCGGTGCGGCCGCCAGGAGGTCATTGGAGAAGACGGCGATGTCCGCGAGCATTCCAGGCTCCAGCCGGCCTTTCACCGTTTCCGCGCCCTGGGAGTAAGCACCATGTTCGGTGTAGGCGCGCAACGCCTGTTCGGGCGTCAGTATCTCGGAAGCGTCCATTACCGTGCCCTTGTGCGTCTTGCGCGTCAGCATGGCGTAGAGATCGGGGAAGGGATTGGGCGAACAAACCGGCGAGTCGCTGCCGGTGGATGGCTTCATGCCCAGACGATCCCAGGTTCCGATCGGATAAGAGCGCAAGCCGCGCTCCGGCCCAAGAACCGAGACATAGGCGTCGCCGAAATCGTAGATGAAAGCCTGCTGCGGTGCGGGCAAGATGCCTGCTTTCAACATCCGCTGATTGATGGCGTCATCGACATAGCCGCAATGCTCGATCCGGTGCAGGTGCTTGTGATCCGGCCTGGCGGCGCGCACACGTTCATAAGCGCGCACGAGCTGGTCGATGGCGGCGTCGCCAATGCCATGACAGACCATGGTGTAGCCCATTGCCGTATAGCGGTCGACCAGTTCAAACAAGCGGGTGTCCGGCAGCATCCGGACACCGAAATTGTCGGGCTGGCCAATATATGGCTGGCGCATCCAGGCCGTGCGTCCGCCGGCCGAACCGTCCGTGAACACCTTCACGCCTCCGATGCGGAACATGTCGCTGCCGACACCGGTGACGAGACCCTCGGCATGACAGGGCTCGACGATGGACGAACCGGGATCGCCCAGGAGCGTCGCCCAGACCCGGACCGGCAGCCGGCCGCCGCGCTCGGCCTGCCGATACGCTTCGATCTCGGTCATTCCGTCGATCTGGCCGACAGCCGCGTCCATGCAGGAGGTTATGCCGAATTGTAGCAAGTGCCGGCCGCCCGCCTCGATGGCGTCGATGATCTCGGGAAGCGAGGGCGTGGGCTGGACATCGTAGACGAGGTTCTGGGCGTTCTCCGCCAGCAATCCGGTCAGTTGTCCGGCTTCGCGGCCGATGAGGCCGCCATCCGGATCGGGCGTGTCGATGTCGATCCCCGCCAGCGCCAGCGCCCGCGAATTCGCGACAGTGATATGGCCGCAGGCGCGCGTGACGGAAACCGGGTGATCGGGCAGGGCTGCATCCAGCTCCTTCGCGGTGGGCATCAAACCGTCGGGATAGCGGGTCTGGTCAAAACCGCGCGCGGTCACCCATGCGCCTTTGGGCGTTTCGGCGGCCCGCGCCTGCAACGCAGCCATCAGCGCGCCGCGGGTCGGCGCGGCATCGGGCGTCGCATCGACCTTGCCACGCAGGAGTCCCGTCGAGATCAGATGCAGGTGCGCATCGTTCAGACCGGGCATTGCGAAGCGCCCGGCCAGATCCACGACGCTCGTGCCCTTTCCGATCAGGGGCTTGATAGCGGCGTTGGAGCCACTGGCCACGACCTGGTTGCCCAAGACCGCAATCGCCTCCGCGATCGGATTTCCGTAACCGGTCCAAATCTTGCCGCCATGCAAAACGAGATCGGCTTGGTTCTGCGAATTCATGCTGCCTTTTCTTCTCTCCGGCGTTCACGGCCGCCGCCGACATAGATTTAACTTGAGTGGCATTCCGTTTCGCGCACGGTCAGATTCTTCTCCCGCGCTCGACTTCACGTTTCCCCTGCCACCGGCCCCAGTTGCCAGCTTTTTCGTTTTGCGGACGTTGGGGCGTCAGCGATCACAAGGCCAATTCGGTTTTCGCAATCGAGCATGCAAAATTTGCATAACATAGCAATTATAATGAAATATGTTCCCCATTGCGGTTCGATCAGTGCTCGAACGCAGTGGAGGAGAGGCCGCGTGGAAATCAAATGGCTCGAAGATTTCGTGACGCTTGCAGAAACATCGAGCTTTTCGCGGGCAGCCGAAATCCGCAATGTCACCCAATCGGCCTTCAGTCGGCGCATCAAGCAACTTGAGACGTGGCTCGGAGCACCGCTCATCAGTCGTGCCACCATGCCGGCCGAACTGACATCGGCCGGGCGCAATTTTCTTCCAATGGCGCAGGACGCCATCAGGATGTTCTATTCGGTGCGCGAGTCTCTACGCCCGCCTGCGGAACAGGGGCTTGTCCGCTTTGCGGCCCTTCACACATTGACCATCACGTTCTTTCCGGTTTGGCTGCGGGAGGTGCAGCGGAACACTCGCACCTTCGGCACGTCCTTCATGGCTGACAGAGGTGGCATCGAGGCGAACCTGGCCGCACTGACCGATGGCGAAACCGACTTCTTCCTGACCTATGCGCACCGTGAAGTGCCGTTTCACCTGGATCGCGACAAGTTTTCTCATCTGGCTATCGGATCGGATCGGCTCATCCCGGTCGCGGCGCCGGAACTGCGCTTCGACAAGTCGACCGTGCCCGCGGCGGGCATTCTGGACAGTCCGGAAACGGCAAAGCTCGCTCTGCCTTATCTCGGCTACGGTTACAGCTCTTTCTTTGGCGTTGCCCTCGGAAAACTCTTCTCGAAGCACTCGCCGTTCCGGCGTCAAACAGTGCATGAAAGCACAATAAGCGCCGGGCTCAAGGAACTTGCCCTGACCGGCGCGGGCATCTGCTGGCTGCCAGAAAGCCTCGTCGAGAACGACATCTCCAATGGAGCCCTTGTCATCTGTTCGAATGACAGCACATGGACGCTCGATCTCGAGATACGATTGTATCGCAGCTCGGAGAAGACTCGAAGCACCATGGTGGAGGCTCTTTGGCAATCCTCCAAGGCGCTGGCGCAAACGTTGAAGCCCGCGGGCACAGCGACCTTCAGCTCTTCATGAAACGGAAGGCGCGCAGCACCTCGAAATAGTCGTTCGATGCAAAGGCGACGGCACGTGGCCCGTGCCGGCGCACTCCGGGATACCAGGAGGCGCGATAGGCATCGACGGGGTTGCTGAATTCGATGATGATCTCGACCCTTTCCGGCATTGGCGGCAAAGCCTGCCGCGCCGTGTCGCGCAACGCCCTTTCAACGCCCTCGCATATTGCGCCGCGCGCCGCCGCAGGCGCCAGGGAGATGGTGGCCGCGCCGGCGCCTTTGAGGGTTTCGACAGTGGCTATCCCCGGGACGAGGGCTCTGGCGTCCGCGCAAATGCCTTCGTCGCCGGAAAGAAATACCGAGCGCACGCCATAGCGCGCGGCGCACAACGCATTCAATGTGAATTCGGACGCTGTTTCGCCATTCAGGATCAGCCGCGATATGCGCAATGTCGATGTGTGTGCGAGCGGGTTGTCCTCGACGCCGGCCTTGGAATGGTAGCCGGTATAGAGCGCGGCATCGAAGCTTTCATCGATCCCGAACATCATTGCGTCCGGATGTCCCGACCAGCCCCTCACTATGCGCGCAAAGGGCGGCATGCGTTCGAGAATAAGGTTGCGCCCGCTGTCATGCGCATCCTTGATCATGATTTCAGTTGCGCCAGCGGCTCGCGCTCCTTCGCAGGCGGCCAGGACCTCCCCGGTCATCAGTTCGCGGAATTCCCTATGGTCGGCATGCGTTCTTTCCGCCTCGTCCCAGGATTGAATGCCCGCGGTGCCTTCGATATCGGCCGAAATGAAAATCTTCATGCTCAAAGGGGCTCCTTCAGCCATTCGGTCAACGCCGGAATCCTGCGTCCATTTCGTCCAACCACGCTTTGCGCGGCGCACAGGGCATTCAGAACGGCCTCGACCGTGGTTTCCACAACCGCTTCGAAAACGAGGTCGATGTATCTGTCATCGACACGCGAAATCGAACTGAACGGTGAAGGGGAGACGTGCGGCAGAGGATCGGCGGTCGTGAAGGCGATGGCGATATCGCCACTGCCGTGTCCCCAATACGAACCGAGACGGGCAATGCCGGCGCCGGCCCGGCTGGCGGCACGGTTCAATTGCCGGTCGTCAAGAGGAATATCCGTGCCGAGAATGATGATGATCGACCCGCTTTCAGGCTCGCCGAGCCCTTTGGGATCGGCTCTGCGGCCATCCGGGAGGACAAGATCCCCTGCCCTGCCGAAGTTGGACAACACCAGAGCGCCAAGCGTGAAGGCGCGAGACCCGATCTCGACAGACCTGGATGCGCTGCCGATACCCGCCTTGAACCCAAACGACGTCATTCCGGTGCCGGCGCCGATGCTGCCCTGTTCGACCGGACCGGCGCTCGCGGCATCCAGCGCCGCTTCGGCGTCATGCCGGCTGACCGCCATTGCCTGAATATCATTGATGCCGCCGTCGTTGCATTCGCAAACGACGGGGTTGACCGTGCTGGTCTTGCGGCCGATCTCCGGGTTGGCGGCAATGGCACGCTTGATCAGCGCCTCTGCACATGGCGCGACCGAAAACGTGTTGGTCAGAAGGATCGGCGTTTCGATCGTGCACAGTTCGGCCAATTGCATGAGCCCGACAGACTTGCCGAAACCGTTGATGATATCGACCGCGGCCCTGACCTTGGATCTGAACAGGTCGCCGCCATGGGGCAAGACCGCGGTGACGCCTGTCGCCAGTCCGTTGGCGATGATCGTCTTGTGGCCGACCAGGACACCCGGCACGTCCGTGATCGCATTGTTCGGGCCGGGCGGCAGCCGCCCCATGCCAAGGCCTAAACGCCGTGCGGCACCCATGCTCACATCCCGCTCATCAAGCAAGGGCCGCTCGTCCGGCCGCATGCCCGTTCATCTCTGCAAAAGCTGTCTGGACGTAAATTTCCTGCAGGCGACGTGTCAATGGACCAGGTTGGCCGTTTCCGATCCTGTGGCCGGCAATACGGATGACGGGGGTGACCAGGCTCGAGGCAGAGGTAAGGAACGCTTCCGCCGCCGAAAACGCCTCCTCTGGCGAGAACGCACGCTCTTCAAACAAAATGCCCTGGTCTTCACACAGACGCGCCACTGCTCGCCGCGTACAGCCGGGCAGGATGGCTTGAGAATTGGCGCGAGTGATGACACGGCCGTCGTGCGTAACGATGAAAGCCGTCGCCGACGCGCCCTCGGTCACCTGTCCACCCTCGACAAACCAGACATCATCGAAGCCTTTCTCGCTTGCAGCATGCTTTGCCAGAACCTGCCCCAGCAGCATGACGGTCTTTATGTCGCGCCGTGCCCAGCGCGGGTCAGGCGCTAGGTCGACGGCGACGCCTTCGGTCTGAGCCTTGGTTCCTACGAGTTTGCGGGCGCTTGTGAAGGCGACCATGGTAGGCTCAAGATCATCGGGAAACAGGAAATTGCGCTTGGCTTCGCCGCGCGAAATCTGGAGATAGACCGTTCCTTCATCCAATCCGTTGAGCGAGATCAGTTCCAATTGAATGGCTTCTATCTCAGGCAGCGTCACGGGCATGGGAATACAGATCTCGGCAAGCGACCGCTGGAGACGATTGAGATGGAAATCATTGTCTATCAGCCTGCCGCCTATCACGGCGGTCACCTCGTAGACCGCGTCTGCAAAGAGGAATCCCCGATCGAAGAAACCGATGCGCGCCTCGTCTTCGGGCATGTAACGCCGATTGCAATAGACTTGCGCCACTTTGGCCATCCTCGATCCCAGCATCAACCGACTGCTTCGATAAATGCCAAGGCAGGTCGGCAGAGGCCAATTCAAAAAATGCAATTGGCTATGCCGATACCGTCAAAGCGCAACTGACACTCCCTGCGACGGCCGCATGATTCATGCCACGAGAGAGCGCAGGTCGCTGAATGGTTTCCCTTTAATCCCGCGGAGCCGGATGGGGCCTTGGACGACGCATCATTGACTCCCGATATTGACAGGTCGCGACCATCGAATTAAGTTCGCGTTAGTGGTGACTAACGCGAACTACTGGACAGCGCTCGGAGATCCGACAAGGCGCACGATCTTCGAACTGTTGGTCGAACAGCCCTGTTCGGTCAGCGGACTTGCTCGTGCCCTGCCTGTAACCCGGCCGGCTGTCTCTCAACACTTGAAGATACTCAAGGCTGCCGGGCTTGTGGCCGACACGCGCTCGGGCAAGGAACGCATATACCGTATCGATCAGGATGGGCTGGCAGGCCTGCGCGCGGAAATGGACCAGTTCTGGAGCAAGACCCTGGCGGGCTACAAATCAGCCGTCGAGTATCCAAAAAAGGACCAAGCATGAGTAAGGATCCTGCACTCGCGCCCGTAAGGCATTTCGTCGTCGTCGAGGCATCCATTGCGCGTGCCTTCAAGGTTTTCACCGAGGATTTCGGGAGATTCAAACCTCCAGAGCACAATCTTCTTGCCGTTCCGATCGCAGAAACGATCTTCGACCCCCGGGTCGGAGGGCACGTTTACGACCGAGGTGTGGATGGCAGCGAGTGCCGCTGGGCTCGTGTGTTGGCTTACGATCCGCCCAGCCGGCTGGTTCTGAGCTGGGACATCAGCCCTCGGTGGCAGATCGAGACCGACCCGAACAAGACGAGCGAATGGGAGGTCCGGTTCACGGCCGAGACCGAGAACAGAACCCGGGTTGAGATCGAGCACCGGCATTTCGAGCGCCATGGGGAAGGCTGGGAGGGCGTGAGGGGTGCAGTTGATAGCGATCAGGGCTGGCCGCTCTACCTGCAACGGTTCCACGGGCTGTTCAACCATCGGGCAGCCTGAAAATCGCGTTGCAGTTCATGGGGTATGACTCGCAAGCACCTTATCGCCCACTGAGATTCCAGGAGCAGAGACAACATGGAAGCCTATTGGTTAAGCATCCTCGGCGTGCTTACGCTTTGTTTGCTGTCAGTGGTGTTGGCAGTCTATTCCGGTTCGTCCAAGGGATTTGCAGGGGTACTTTCAGGACCGGTAGTCCCGGCGGACGACCACAACCCGCTCTACAGGATCGACCGCGTCCACATGAACTCGGTTGAGGCGCTGGCGCCCTTTGTCGTGCCCGCGGTGCTGGCGATGATGGTTGGTGTTGGACCGACCACTTTGGCGACCCTTGTAGGGCTGCACCTGGCGATACGCCTGATTCATCTGGGAATCTACCTACGTGGCGGAAACGCCGCAAAGGGAGGTAGCGTCAGGACAGTTCTGTACGTTTCGGGAGCGCTGGTTACGCTTGCCCTTATTCTTGTGACTGGATGGGCAGCACTCCATTGACGCGTTATCGGCACTTATCGGAGGCTACATCCGTTTTATAGTCCGCGCCCGGTGTCCCCGTTCGGCAACAGCGCCACGTCTCGGCCCGGGCAAGCGCCTCCAACTATTGGGAACCATTGCGCGGCTTTTTCAAAAAGTGCCCTCACCGCTCCAACCAAGGCATTTTTCGTCGCAGCCGATCGGCATTCTCCCGCCCCGATCGACCCCGCTGCTATGTGTTATTTTTGCTACATGTCACTGCTCATGACGGGGAAAACCCATTTAGAGTCATCTAAATTAATATTCGCTCACGTATTTTCTGAATATATCGGGTAATTCGGCAATGGTGGGCCTGGGGTTGGCCCGCTTAAGCGCCTTGAGGAAGGCGTTGGGGAAACGGGTGGGCTAAATGAACAGAACTGGCATGTCGGCCATAGGCAAGCGCCTTGGTCTTTTGATGGCGGCTACGATGCTGACTTGCGGGGGGGCGAACGCCCTCACGCTCAAGGAGGCCGTGGCGGTAGCAGTCGAATCCAATCCGGAGATCGGTCAGGCGATAGAAAATCGCGAAGCGATCGAGTTCGAATTGCGTCAGGCAAAGGGCCTCTATTTGCCCAGCGTCGACCTGCAGGCGTCGGCTGGCGCTCGCCGTCTCGACAATTCGTCACGGCGCGCACTCTCGATAGAGGACGACGCGCTTTATCCGGCAGAAACCGACCTGACCGTTTCGCAGACGCTCTATGACAGCGGCGCAAGGCGCGCAGAATTGAACCGCCAGGCCTCCCGCGTCGATGGCGCGTCGTTTCGGGTGCTGGAACGGTCGGAATTCATCGGCCTCTCTGTTGTCCAAGACTACCTCGAATACATGCTCCAGGCTTCGATTGTTGCCGAGGCAAAGAAAAACCTGGGCTTCCATCAAGCAATCCTCCACGATATCCAGGAAGGCATTGCCGGCGGCGGGTTGAACGAAGCCGACCGACAACAGGCCGAGGAGCGGCTGTTCGCGGCCAAGGCCCGCATGCAGGAAGCATCGGAGGAACTGGAGGCCGCGCGGATACGGTTTTTCAAAACTGTCGGCAAGCCGCTGACCAATGCAGCGAGGCCGGCCGACGTATCCGGCACGCTGCCAAGGTCGCTGGACGATGCGCTGGGCCTTGCGCGCGAGAGCAACCCGCGCGTCCACATGGCCAACAGCGATATTGCCGCGGCGGCCTCGCTGGTGGACGCGGCGCGGGCGAAATACGGTCCTTCGATCATTGCCGAAGGCTCTGCCCGGGCGGGCTACGACATTGACGGCGACAATGGAGACGCATCCGATCTGCAGGCACGTCTGGTGTTGCGCTGGAATCTCTATCGGGGCGGCATCGACAAGGCCAATGAGCAGGAGCAGATCCGCCGCACCAGCGAGCAGCGGCTCGCGATGCACCAGGTTCTCCGAGAGATCGAGGAAGCCGTTCGCACGTCATGGGATCGTCGCTTCCGGCAGGCCGATCTGGCCAAGACCCTGAAGCTGCAAGCCGCCTCCAACGAAAAGCTGGTCGCGTCCTATCGCGAACAGTTCAAGGTCGGGCAGCGCTCGCTGCTCGACGTGCTCGATGCGCAGAATACGCGGTTCAACACCGCGACACTGGCCGACACCGCGTCCTATGCATCCCTTTTCGCGCAATATCGGCTTCTGGCGGCGACTGGGCAGTTGCTGAAAACGATGGACATCCACCCGCCAAAACAGGCTACGGCATATGCGCGGACCGAGTTCGCCGCGCCGGAAACGGCCGACACCGAAACCTATGCGCGCACGCCCTCGGAACAGAAGAACGACGTGCCGTTCGATATTCTGGCGCCGGTCAGGAAAAAATAGGCGAGCCCAAGGATCGATCGAGAGTCCCCGCGGGCGGATCGTGAACCAGCAACCCAACATCCTGTCACCGAAAGAGGCTTTCAAGGCCTGCTTTTCGGCCGTAGCCGCGTATCTCGGCCGCCCCAGTGCCGAAACCGTGCTCTTTGCCGGCGTGCCGCTGGCCGAAACGCGCATCGATATCGACGCGATCCGGCATCTTGCCGAACGCGTCGGCCTTGAAATCACAGAGTTCGGCCATCGCGACTTTGTTCGGGGGCGCATCGACCTCCCCGCGATCGTCTTTCGCGTCAGCCAGCTGCCGGTCGCGCTGCTGGCCGATGGTGAAGCCGGCGAATATTTCACCGCTCCCCAGGAGGACGGGCGCACCACGATCAGCCGGTCGGAACTGGCCAACAGCTATATCAGCGGCGGTGCGTCCTTCTCGATCACCTATGCCAACGCAACGGAGGCGATGAGCGTCGGCTCGGCGCCGAAGATCGAGCGACGACATTGGCTGACGGGAACGATGGGGCCGTTCTGGCGCACCTATTCGAAGGTTATCCTGTCGGCGGTGTTCATCAATCTGCTCGCCATCGCCTCGCCGATCTTCACCATGAACGTGTACGACAGGATCCTGCCGAACAAGGCGATATCGACGCTCTGGGTGCTGGCCATCGGCATCAGCGCGGTCATCCTGTTCGACCTGCTGCTGAAGACCTCAAGGGCATCGCTCATCGACTATGCCGGGCGCAAGGCGGATCTGCGCATTTCATATATGCTGTTCGAGAAGGTGCTGAACTCGTCTCTGGCGGCACGGCCGGGCTCAACGGGCGAATACGCAAATCGCGTGACTCAATATGAATTCGTGCGCGAATTCTTCACGTCCAACACCATCAGCGTGTTCATCGACACGGCTTTCGTGTTTGTTTTTCTCCTCGTCATCTATGCGATAGGCGGCTGGCTGGTCATGATACCCGCACTGGCCTTCGTCGCGTCGGTGATCGTCGGACTGGTCACGCAGCGGCGCATCGGCAAGCGTGTGGCGGCGTCCATGAACGAGGCCTCGCAACGGCAGGCCCTGCTGGTCGAATCCATCTCCACGCTGGAAACGATCAAGTCGCTGCGCGCCGAGGCCTACCTGTTGCGAAAATGGGGAGAGCATTCCAAAAATGCCTCCAACACCTCCGAGAAGATTAAGCAGCTTTCGGCCGCCGCCGGCAATATAACGCAGGCCATCCAGCAGATGGTCACGGTCGCGCTGGTGGTAGCCGGCGCCTACGCCTTCTCCGAAGGACATGTCTCCACCGGAGCCATCATCGGCACCGTCATGCTGGCCAGCCGGGCTGTCGCCCCGCTCGGTCAGATCGCCATCACCTTGTCCAGATTGCGCCAGGCCATGCTCTCTTTGCGGATGGTGAATTCGATCATGGCTCAGCCGGAGGATCGCCCGGACACCGTGGGCTTCGTCAACCGGCCCATCCGCAACGGCGCCATGGTGTTCAGGAACGTCGGCTTTACCTATCCCGGCTCCGAGAACGAGGTCCTGACCGGCCTGAATTTCTCCGTGAAGCCGGGCGAGCGGATCGGCATCATCGGCCGCATAGGATCGGGAAAGACGACGATGGGCCGATTGATCGGCAGGCTTTTCTTGCCGAGTTCCGGCGAACTGCTGCTGGATGGCATCGACATCCGCCAATACCACCCCTCCGAGGTTCGCGCCGCCGTCGGCATCGTCGCGCAGGCGAACGATCTGTTTTCAGGCACCATCAAGGAAAATCTTTTGATGGCCTGTCCGGAGGCGACCGATGAGCAGATCGTCGAAGCGGCCAAGGCCGCCGGCGTCGATGATTTCGTCTCTCGCCACCCGCGTGGCTATGACATGAATGTCGGCGAACGCGGCACCAATCTCTCGGGCGGCCAGAGACAGACGATGGCGATCGCCCGGCTGTTGCTGACCAAACCGAAAGTCGTCTTCCTGGACGAGCCGTCCGGCTCGATGGATCTGGCTTCCGAGCGGCAACTGATCAAGCAGCTCAAAGTGGCTTTCGATCGAAATACGACGTTGATCGTCTCGACGCACCGCTTCAGCATGCTCGAACTTGCCGACCGGCTTATCGTCATCGAGCAAGGCAGGATCGTTGCCGATGGACCAAAGGACCAAGTGATACAGGCGCTGCAGAAAAAAAGCACCTGAAGAACAAAAACTATCAAAGTATTCAATGCGTTGGGGCCGTGGGAAATGCTTGCAAGGGAAGACCGGCCGCCGCTCTTTGCGTCGGCGTCCATATTCATCATAGGTGCACTCTTCGTGTCTTCCGTTGCTTGGGCGTCCTTTGCCGAGGTGGATGAAATCGCACGCGGCGACGGCAAGGTCATACCTGCTTCCAAAACGCAGATCATCCAGGCCAGCGAGCCGGGCGTCGTCCAGGAAATTGCCGTCAAGATCGGGCAGGTGGTGAAGAAGAACGACCTCATCATCCGCCTCGACAATACGTTCAACACCTCCAGCCTTGGCGAGCAACAGGCCAAGGCACGGGCATTACAGACCCGCATTGCACGGCTGAAGTTCGAGCAGAGCGGCGATCTGCAAGGGGAATTTCCGTGTCCGGCCGAAATCCAGAAGGTCGCCCCGGAAATCTGCGACAACGAGCAGAAGCTGCTCGTCGCCCGCCGCGACAACTTCGAAGTCAAGCTGTCGGTTCTCAAGTCGCGCCTCGATCAGCGCGAGAAGGAATTGGACGAGGCGACCGCCAATTCCGATCGCCTTACGAAGAATCTGGTCGTCAGCGACCAGGAGGCAAAGCTGGTCGAAGCGATGGTCAAGAAAGGCCTGATGGCGCGAACCGAGCAACTCCGGGTCGAACGCGAGCAGACAGAGCTCAACGGGCAGCTGACGCTTGCTGGAGAAACCACCAAGAAAGCCAAATCGGCCATCACCGAGGCCCAGCTTCAGGTCGATGAGCTCGGTCTGCAGCTGCAACAGGAAGCGCTGAGCGACCTGACGCAGGCGCTGGCCGATCTCTCGGTGGTCGATGAAACCATACGCGGCGCGACCGACAAGGTGGCCCGCACCGACATCCGTTCTCCAGTCGACGGTATCGTCAACACGCTTGACATCAATACGGTTGGCGCCTTCGTGCAGCCCGGCGCGGTCGTGGCCGGCATCGTTCCGACTTCGGAGACCTTGCTGGTCGAAGCGCGGGTTTCGCCCCGCGACGTTGCCTTCATCCGGCCGGACCAGGAGGCGCTGATCAAGGTCACCGCCTATGATTTCTCGATCTTCGGCGGCATCGAAGGCAAGGTCTCGAACATCACCGCCGATAGTCTCGTCGACCAGAAGACAGGCGAGCCCTATTATCAGGTGCGCGTCGCGACCGACAGGTCGACGCTGACGCGGGATGGCAAGACCTATTCGATCATCCCGGGCATGATCTGCTCCGTCGACATCAAGACCGGCCGCAAGACGATCCTGACCTACCTGCTGAAACCCATCAACAAGGCACGAGAGGAGGCGATGAGTGAACGATAGCGCCACGCCTCCCGCTGTCCTCGAGCGGTTGCTCGTGCCGATGGCCACGGAAGATCTCGGCATGGAGTTCCGGGTTGTCGCGCGCCGCGGCATCCGCCGCGGCATCCGCCTGGAGCGGACGTTCTGGACGTCACTCAAGCAGATGGCGGAAAGCCGCAAATGCACGATCGGCATGCTTGTCGATGAGATCGCCGAGAGCCAGTCTCCCGCTGGCAACCTGACATCGGCGATCAGGGTTGCCTGCATTCGTGACTTGACGGAAGAAAACCTGACGTTGAAGAGGCTTGCATCAATCAGGACGATCACCGCGATACTGGTCGCCTGCCCCTCGCCCGCCTTCGCCCTTTCATCGTCGAAAAAGATCCTGACCTTCAACGCTCCATTCCAACAATTGGTAAAGCGCCAATTGCCGACGGCGCCGAGCGATGACGGCCGTCAGGATCTCAGGCTGGCTCTCGATCTCAACGTCGCGGACATCTTCGCGCGGCTGGATGCCAATGGCGAGATTCCGGTCGCGAGTGGGTTCGTCATCGGCGCCGGCGAGCGCCGATATCGTGGCCAATTGAATGCCGTGCGAGCACCGCTGGTCGGGCAGGACCTGCTAATGGCATTCGTCAGCGGCTAGAAGCAATTCCAGGTGCGAAACGCTTTCCCCGGGAAAAGCGCGTAGCGCCCTTGGGAATTGTGAAAAAAACAGAGAGATAGAGCGGTTCGGCGTTGCATAGAAACGGCGAACCGCGGTTGCTCACCGACGGGCAAGCGCTCCTGAAGCCATGTCGGGCTGCAATCCCTCGCCGGGCGCGACGCCTGCGAAACCGCCCTTGATCTCCGCGACCTGCGCGCTGCCCGACCTCGAGCCATGGATCCAGGCTCGGTCCGTGCTGAAGGAATACAGCGGAACATAGTCGGGGAGATCGCTGTCGCGCAGCACGGTGTTGTTGAGGCTGTCGAGAATGAACACGCCACTTGCCGTGCTTACCGACAGGACCGCATGGAAGAATCCCCGCCTGCGATCCTGGAGAACAACCAACGCCATGCTTTGCGCGGGGATGCCGGCCCTCAGCAGCGCCGTCATCTTCAGTATGACGAAATCCTCGCAGTCGCCGGCGCGCTTATCAAGCACCTCCGCGGGCTTTGCCCAATAATCGAGCTTGCCATAGACGACGCTGTCCTTCCTGTAGGCGATCAGGTGATTGATGCCGCTGTTGACGAAGGACAGTTTCTCGCTGAATCCTTTGCCCTGTGCCGACGAGATCAGCCTTGCAAATGCCGCGCTCTTCTGTTCGCAGGCACTCCCCGCCGAGCAGCCGACAATTGCCTGGTAGACCGGCGCCCACCGCGCGGCGACGGGAAAGTTATGCATGGACAACGCGACGGAGCCGAACACGCCGGGGATGATCGCCGCCGTTTTGACGGGATCAATTCCGACATCGGCAGGCCCCGACGCAACGCCGGTTTGGGCATCGTCGAGCGTGTAACTCATGGAAACCACGCCGGGCTGGTATCCTGCCGCCGGCTGCCAAGGCTGGGATCTTTCCAGGGAAACGCCGCCCAGGCTGAACGGCATCCGCACGTCTTCAACAAGCCCGCCGACCGAAGCGGTGTCGTCTAAAGGGACGCTCGCGAGCGATGGCTGCGGCAGGCCCGCAAGGCTGATCGTCAGCAAGAGTAGCTTGAGGCCGGCTGTTCCCGGCGCGGTTTTTTCTTTTTTCATAACGCCCACCTTTTGACTGTGGACGGTACCAATCTTGTCTCAAATTATTGGCAATGAAGGTAGATAATGGCGACGAAACTTACCTCTCCCATTTTTCGTAAAATTTTATTAGAATTTATACTTCTATTTACCATGCGGCAGGAGGCGAGCCCCTCATCCGCACCGACGGATATCGACTTATATAACAGAATATATGCTCCCAGTTTACCACGCGTAAAAAATGCCTTTGTACGCATATAATAGTATATAAAGCAGATTGACGAACTGTTGCAAAGTAATGGTTGCCGCTGTCTCTTTCCGGAAAATGCCGGAGGGGTACAAGCAATGACCATCAATAACGAATTGGACGCCGTTTCGGGTTCGTGGGACGAGCATTCCATGGCCAGTGAACGTCACGACCAGACCTCGCCGGCAGAGTTCCAGGTCGCCCAAGCGGCTTCGACGCAGCAGGCCGCGCCGGCAGCGGCCGAACCAGTGCCGGTCGATGTGGGCAGCGGTGCGCCTGCGGAAGCACCAGCGGAGGCTAAGGCTCCGGCGGCAGCCGCGCCGCACGAATACGTGGCCGACGCCAGCAACGTCGTGAAGCTTCCGGCGAACGTCTCGATCGACAACATCAAGGTCGACGGCCACAATCTCGTGCTCGAACAGGCCGATGGCTCGGTCATCGTAATCAAGGACGGCGCGCTCAACGTGCCGACCTTCGTCCTTGGCGATGTCGAGGTGCCGCGCGTCGCCTTGATCGCCGCGCTCGAGGCAAGCCATGTGGATGTCGCCTTCGGCGCCGATGGCTCGATGTCGGCTGGCCCTGGAGGTTCGACCTCGAGCGCCGGTGGAAATTTTGAAATTCCTCCCGGCGGCATCGGCGATGGATTTGATCTTTCGGCGCTCTTGCCGCCGACCGATCTGCAGTTCGGGCAGGCCGAGAGGCGGGAGCTGTTCCTTCCCAATGCGAACCCGCAATTTGGCGATCTCACCGTCCGCGTGTCGGAAGAAGGGCTTTCAGGCGCAAACCCGGACAGCGATCCCGGCTCACCCTTCGACGAATCGAATCTTTCGGTGATCAACGGCAGCTTCGGCGCTACGGATCCCAATGGCGATCCGCTGACCTACGGCCTCGGCGTGCCTGCCACGACGCTCACCTCGCACGGCACCGACGTCGTCTGGGAACTGGTCGATTCGACGCATCTCGTCGGCAGGGTCGGATCGGACGTCGTGATCAGTGTCACCATCACGGATGCGAGCGCGGGAACCTTCCAGATCGCCCTGCTCGGCCCCCTCGACCACCCGCTGGCCGGCTTCGAGGATAACCTCTCCATCGTCGTCCCGGTTACCGTGCAGGATCCGTTCGGCGGCTCGGCAACTGCCAACATGACCGTAGTCGTCGAGGACGACAGCCCTGCCCTGACTGTGGGCAACACGGCAGCCAGTTCCGCGGTGCTCGATGAAACCAATGCCGGTTCGCCGGCCGGCTTTCCGATCGACGTGACGAGCACCAACCCGATTATTTCCATTGCATCCAATTTCGGTGCCGACGGCGCCGCCGCTGGCGGCGGCATCGCCTATGCGTTGGGCCTGACCGGCAATGCCGCATCGCTCGATTCGGGCTTGAAGACGGCCATTGGCGATTTTGCGATCACGCTGCTGCAGACCAATGCGACGACGGTCACCGGCACCTATCAGAACGGCGGCACCCACACCGCCTTTACCATCGTCATCAACGGCAACGGCACGCTTACGGTCACCCAATACGCTCCGCTGGAGCACGCTGTCGATGGATCGAGCGCTGCCGCCCATGACGACGTGCTGACCCTCTCGGGCAAGGTCACAGCCTCGGTGACCGTCACCGACTTCGATGGCGACAGCGCATTCGGCGGCGCCCAGATCGGCGGCGCGATCCAGTTCCACGACGATGGACCTTTGGTGACAGTCGTCGCCGACGCCGGCGCCGTGGTCTCACTCGACGAGACGCAGGGCTTGAGCATGGCGGCTGCGATCGACACTGGAACCATCGTCAAGGGCGAGGATCCCGATATCGGCGGTACCGGGGCGATCACCTCCGGCGCCAGCAGCGGCGCCCTGGTCGACGTGATGGCGCTGTTCGGCGGCGACGGCCCGGCGGCGAGCAGCACCACTGTCTATCAGCTGAGCGTAATCAACGCCGTTTCCGGCCTGACCGTCACCGACGGCTCGACGATCACCTTGCAGACGCTTGCGAGCGGAGTCGTTGTCGGAGTCGTGCAGGGCGGCGCGTTCAATGGCGAGGCGGCGTTCGCGCTATCGATCGATCCGGCCACCGGCAAGGTGACCGTCGAGCAATATCTGTCGCTCCACCATTCCGACACCGGCAATCCCGACGACACGGTTGCACTCACCGCCGGCTCGCTGGCCGTGAAGGTCACGGTCACGGATAGCGATGGCGACACCGCTAGTGCCAGCGCCGACGTCTCGGGCCAGATCAGTTTCGACGATGACGGGCCGAAGGTGACGGCTGTCGCCGCCACCGGCGTTACGGTAGCGCTTGACGAGACGGCGACCACGAGCGATGCGGCCTTGATCGCCACGCCCGGCATCGCCAGGGGCGAGGATCCCGATGTCGGCGGCAGCGGCGCGATCGCGCACGGCACCAGCAACAGTGCCTTCGTCAACATCACGGCGCTGTTCGGTGCCGATGGTCCGGCGATCTCCGGCCACACCGTCTATGCGCTGAGCGTCACCAATGCGGTCTCGGGCCTTGCCGTCACCGACGGCTCCGCGATCCAACTGCAGCTGCTGGGCAACGGCGTCGTCGTCGGCGTCGTCCAGGGCGGCACGTTCGATGGCGATGCGGCGTTCGCGCTGTCGATCGATCCGGCCACCGGCAAGGTGACCGTCGAGCAGTATCTGTCGCTTCATCATTCCGACACCGGCAATCCCGACGACACGGTGGTGCTGGCCTCGCATTCGGTCGCGGTGAGCGTGACCGTCACCGATGGCGACGGCGACACCGCAAGCGCCAGCGCCGACGTCTCGGGCCAGATCAGCTTCGACGACGATGGTCCGAGCCTGACCATCTCGCAGCCGAACGGTGCCTTGAACGGCCTGTTCCTGGACGGCTTCGTTCCCAATGGCGACGCCTGGGGCGCGGGCAGCGGCACCACGACCGGTCCCGCCGGCGCCTGGACTGTCACGGCTTCGCCCTACGAAGGCGCCAGCAGCATCGAATTGCAGAAGGTCGGTGACGGCTATCGCGGCGTCGACAGCCCGACCGACAGCGTTATGGTCGACCTCGAGGCCAGCCCTGGCAACATCCAGATCTCGCAGACGCTGCATGGCCTCAGCGCCGGCGAATACCGCATCTCCTTCGAGATCGGCGCCGCCAACGATCCGGGCATTGCCAACAGCGCCAAGCTCGAAGTGCTGTGGAACGGCGTCTCGGTCGGAACCTACGATCCTACGTCGGGCGTCATGCAGACCATCGCCATCGACGTCACGGCGACGGCCGGCGACAACTCACTGACCTTCCGTGAGATCGGCGAAGCGGGCGACAACACCGGCACCTTCCTGGCCAACATCAAGGTCGGCGACATCATCGTCATCGACGAGACCGCAGGTGTCGATGCTGATTCCGACGACACCACCGATCCGGCCGTGGCGGCCCTGTTTGCCGGCGTCAATGCCGGAGCCGATTCCGACATGCCGCTGCATCAATATGCGCAAGGCAGCGGCGGCGTCGTGAACGCCACGGGGCTGTTCGGCGCCGATGGCCCGGCAACGAGCAATTCGCTTGTCTATGCGCTCACCCTTGCCAGCAATACGGGCGTGGATTCCGGCCTGAAGACCACCGACGGCCACGCCATCTCGCTGTTCACCGACGGCAGCGGCCGCGTGATCGGCGTCTATGATGCCGACAACAACGGCATCACCGCCACCGACAAGGTCGCCATCGCCCTGCATATCGATGCCGCCACCGGCCAGGTCGCGGTGGCGCAATACGTCTCGCTCCAGCATCCCGACACCAGCAGCAACGACGAGGGCATCGCGCTCGGCGCCGGCTCGGTCTCGGTCACCGTGACGGCGACCGATGGCGACGGCGACCACGTCACACAGAGCGCCGACATCTCTCAGACCGTCGTCTTCGAGGATGACGGGCCGAAGGTCCTGAGCGGCCATGCCGCACCGGTGACGATCGATGAGGACGACATTGCCAGCCTGCTGTC
>NZ_JAIUGT010000011.1:0-272216 GCF_020164675.1 Mesorhizobium sp. ESP-6-2 | reverse complement strand
GAGAACAGCAGGTAAAGCGTCCCGATATCCTTGTGATTGGTCGAGAACAGCCATCGGACGAGAAACCGGGGCTTGTGGTCTTCGGTGGATACCGCTGAGGTCGACATGGTGTTCTACCTGCCTTTCATGCGCAGGCAAGCCTGATGGTTCGCGATGAAGGCCGTAGCCGCCGCGACCGGGAAACCAGGCGCTGTCTGCTTCGTGTTTTCAGTCCGTGACGATCGCGTCCATCGCAATGTCGTGGGGCTGCGGACGGATCGTTTCGAGCCGGCTTCCGGCGTAACCCACGCCGATGGCCAGCGGCCGCCGTTGCATCGCCGCGAGCGTCCGGTCGAAGAAGCCGCCGCCATATCCCAGGCGGTAATTCGCTCTGTCGAAACCGACCACCGGCGCGATCACGACATCTGGGATGACCGATGGCCCGCGCGACGGAACCAGGATGTTCCACACGCCACGCTCGAGCGGGTCGCCCGGGCTCCATATGCGGAATTCCAGAGGCCAGCCCTTCCTGATGACGACGGGAAGCGCGATCCTGCCGCCGCGCTCGATGATCGTGATCGCCCAGTTGCGGAGGTCGGGTTCGCCGCGGAAGGGCCAATAGCCGCTTACGATGCGCCCGCTGACCTTGCCGATGGCAAGATCGAGACGCGATGCGATGCGGCTTGATCTAACGCTCCTCTCCTCCGCGGCGATGGCGAGGCGCTCCTCGATCAGCCTCTGCCGTTCCGCCTTGCGCCAACGCAGGACGCAGCTCCAGGAATCTTCCGGCTCCGCTTGTCCGCCATATTCGGATGAAAGCTCGTGCGCGTAGCAGGGCGGGGACGCATATTCGTTGATTTCAAGGTCGGGGTCGATTTCTTCGGCCATCGCCAGCTCCACTTTCGTGCACCCCGCACGTTCGCGGCAGCGTGCTCCGCACCAAACAGGAAGGCAAACGGAATTAAATGTTGTATGAGTGCAAAATTATTGCACTAATCCGGGAACCAGCATGGACATCGACCGCGCGCGCACGTTTTTGGAAATCGTCCATTCCGGCAGCTTTCTGAGAGCTGCCGACCGACTCCACGTCACCCAGACCACTGTCAGCGCGCGGATACGCACGCTGGAGGAAGAGCTCGGACGTCAGCTCTTTGTCCGCAACCGCAATGGTGCGCAGTTGACGCAGGCGGGCCGGGAGTTCGAGCGGTTCGCGCAATCATTCGTGCAAATCTGGGAACGAGCACGCCACCAGCTCGCCATCCCATCGGGACGGACAAGCGTCGTTGCCCTGGGCGGAGAGCTCAGTCTGTGGAACCCGCTGCTGCTCGACTGGCTGGTCTGGATGAAGAAGGCCAGGCCGGAAATCGCCATCCAAGCCCAGGTCGGCGTGCCGGACCAGCTCCTCGAGCAGCTCAGGACTGGCGTTCTGGATATCGCGGTCCTCTATGCGCCGAAGCTGTTGCCAGGCTTCAAGGTGGAACTGCTGGTCGAAGAGCAGCTCGTTCTCGTTAGGACCAAGAACGAAGAGCCAGCTGGCGCCAAAGACTATGTCTATGTCGATTGGGGACCGCTGTTCGCCGCGCAGCACGACGCAAGTTCGACCGCTTTCGGAGAACCTGGATTGCTGGTTGGCCTGGGGCCGTTGGGTCTGAGCTACATACTGCGTGCTGGCGGCATGGGCTATTTCCGCCGGGGCGCCGCAGCACTCCATATCGACTCGGGAGAATTGGAGATCGTGGAGGGCGCTCCGGAATTCACCTATCCGGCCTATGCTGTCTACCCGGAAGCAAACGAGACGCGAACCGACATCCAGGAGGCGCTACGCGGCCTGAAGCAAGTTGTGAAATGATCGCTGCTCCCGGCGGGAAGCCATGGTTTCACGCTACTTGGAACGATTGCGAGATTGCAATAACAGTTGGTCAGCTTCGTCGGTCATCTACATTTCGACCAAGGCGTAGGCCAAGCCAAAGACGGCGGTCATTAGAACGGCGAAGAATGCCCAACCTCTCAATGCGGCTCGCACATCTTCTGGCTTGGCACCTTTCTGGTTGTCGAAATCATTCATATCGAATTCCTAGTTTTCGTTTGCACTTGGTACAGGCGAGGGCTGACGGAAGCGCTTTTTCATCAGCCTTCATAGCTTTCCGGCTAGTCGAATTCTCAGGCAGCCGACGGACCCCGGTCGTCGAACCCGACGTCGAAGGCCGCCGCAACCTCGTTGCGAGGTTTGTCGCGCTGTTCATCGGAACGATGGACAACTCGCAGGCCCGGCTCGCTCGGCCGCCGCGGTTCCGACGCAACAACTCCCGCGAGCTTCAGCCTCTCGCGCCTTGCGGCTTCCGGTTGATAGACCACCTCATGCACGGTTAGTGTCTCCAGATGACCGTGCGCAGTCGGAATGGAGATCGACTGCCCCTCGGCTAAACCGAGCATCGCCAGGCCGCGCAGATTGGTAATGGGCAACAGCATACCAACCAGGCCGCGCATCTGGTCATGTGCGATGATGCGGGTTTCGGCAGGGCCGTCGTTCACCCGATAGGCCACGCGGCTGTTGAGGGTCACGACGTTTGCCGGGATGTCGTCCCTAAACATGACGACAGCGCTCGAAATCTTTCGTTGGAGAATAGCCCAGAACGCTTCATCGCGCATTGGGTGGCGGTCCCTTACCACCTCAAGAATGGTGTAGTCTTTGGTGGTCAGTTGGCAGTTATCGGTAGTGGACATGAAATGTCTCCAGCCGGGCCAGTGAAAGGCGATCCGGCAACAAGAAATTGATCGGGTGGTGTGGAAAGATCCCCTGCGCCGGACCGGGCCGGCCCAGGGGTCAGACTCCCGCGATCAGACTGCCTGCGTGATTGAGGAGACGGAAGGAGGCGCCCATGTCTAGTGGCTCGCCACGACCGCTGGAGGCGGAGGGGCGAGGCTTTGGGCGCCATCGACTTCCTCCGCGCTGGGCTTGCTTACACCAAGCACCAGCAGTTCATGCCTGCGCCCGTCCCGGGCGGTCCACATGATCGACTGTCCGGCCGATAGGCCGATCAGGGCCGTGCCGATCGGCGTCAGGATTGAAACCTTGCCTGCAGAAATATCCGCTTCACCCGGATAAACCAGCGTGACCGTTTTCCGATCGCCGGAGTCGGGCTTGAACGTCACGGTCGAGCCCATCCGGACAGTGCCGGAAGAGACCCAGCCATCGGCAACGACGCGCGCACGCTCGAGTTCGGCAAGGAGCTCGTCAGACGCTTCCGGGTTGCGCGTGGCAAACGTGCTTGCCAGCGCTGACAAACGTGCATGGTCGGACTGGGAGATCCGGATTTTCGGCTTACGCGGGGTTCTTGTGTTGTGCAGCATTTCGAATTCTTCTCATGGCTCTAACAGCCAGCCGGCATCACGGTGACGGAAAACTGGCCAATTCGGGAGATTGTTATTCAGGGCGGCGACGCGCGGAGACGTGCACCCTGCGGATCATGTCGATGAAAGTTGGCCCCTCGGCTCGGGGCACATGGCAGCCGAGCCGGGGGTTAAGATCCCGCGATGGGGCAAACCCGGAAAAGAAAATCGCAAAGAATTTTAGCGGCGGCGTTCATAAGCACATAGTTGGGGAAGCAATTACGGAAGTCAAGGCAACCTTCTCGACGGTTCAGTTTCGAGCTATTCCTGGCGAGCGCCTAGTAGCGTGTTTATCACCAATTCTCTTCCAGCCCTGTTTATACCGGTTCCGTGCGGTCTTTTTTCCGCCAGCCCGAGAAAGACGAGGCGTTCGGCCAACTCTTTCGATAGAGCCGGGTAGGGCCCGCGATTCATGCGCTTAAGCGCCGTCTGCTCCTCTTCGGTAAGATCACCCCACCTAACCGTCATGACGCTCTCCGTGGCTGCATCCGGCCGGCTTCGAAATTGTGCATTGACGGGCTGTGATGCTGAATTTGTCGCTCCTCCTGAGTGGGAGCTTAGGGAACGGCATCTGTTCCAACGATGCCGCCCTCATTCTCCAGGACCCCGATCCTTTTGACCTCGGAGCGGTTGAGTTTCAGGCGAACACCGATACCGCCGCCGTTCTCGGCAATGAAAACAGCGCCGGCCTGTTCGAGCGTGGTCTGGAGCGTGTCGCAGATTTCCTGGTCCGGAAGGGTGATACGCCGCTCGAACTCTTCGATCACCAACCCATCCACACCTGAGTTGCTGGCGAGCTTTTCACGGGTCCATTCGACCAGGGCGCGAGCGGCGCGGCATTGGGCACCAGTGATCATTGTAAGATCCCCGTTCCAGACACTTCGGGAGCCGTCGCTGAAAACCATCAAGCTCTCGCGCCGCGGCTCCAACTTCCCCAGAATGGATATCGAGTCCGCAAAAGGGAAGGGCCGATGCCACTCCTCGGGAAACAAATTTTAATGCAAGAAAGTTGCGTTAAAACCGCAATAAATTTCGTTTGAGTTGCATAAACCAAAAGAGGAAGCTTTCGCCACATTCGGCGATCGGCGCCGACGGTTTAAATCGGGGACGTTTGAAGTCTTGGGAATGGCGCGATGAGGCGCGCAGACCATGGATAGGTCCAAAAGCGATAGCCATCAGGTGCTTTCGTGGCCTGGTGTTCGGCTTCCCGACAGAGACCGGACGCTGACCGCAAGAGATATCATGAGGTCACCGGTCGTCGCGGTCGGGCCATACAGCACGTTGGACGAAGTCTGCAGTCTCCTTGTCACGCGCGGTTTAAGCGCGGTCGCGGTGATCGACCGAGGAGTGATGCTCGGCACCGTAAGCGAAGAGGACCTGGTCCACAGGGCGGAACTAGGGACGGCCGCGCTGCGGCGTTCGTGGGGGTTCCATCTCTTCGGCCGTAACACGCAGCTCGCGGCCGCCTATCTGAAGTCGCACTCCCGGCATGTGACCGACGTCATGACAAAGCAGGTGATCACCGTCTCGCCACACACTCCGATCGACGAAATCGCGGGGCTACTGGAGATAAATCGCACCCGGCGCGTCTTCGTCGTCAGCGGCGAACGCGCCGTGGGGGTTGTCGCCCGGGCAGACCTGGTGCGCGCGCTCGCGTCCGCCAGGCAAAGCATGCCTCGCCCGGTCTCATTCCGTGACGATGCGAGCATCAGGCGAGAAATTGTCGGCGCCCTGCGGTCCGAAGCATGGCCATCGATCGGAGCAGCCGACGTGAGCGTGACAAACGGCGTGGTCACCTTGTGGGGCGGTTATCTGTCGGAACAGGAACGCAAGGCATCGCTCGTTCTGGCTGAAAACATCGCCGGAGTTCGGGCGGTGAACGATCACCGCGTTCCACTCGACCTCGCCTACGCGACGTTTTGAGGCAGGGCGAGGACCGAGAAATTGAGCATCGGAGTCAAGGACACTGCCCAAGTTTCCGAACAGCAAATCCGTCAGCTCGTGGAGCTGTTTTACGACAAGGTTCGAGCCGACCCCCAACTTGGTCCGATCTTCGAGCGGGTCATCCAGGAAGACTGGGAACCGCATTTGCAGAAGATGTGCGACTTCTGGTCGTCGGTGATGCTGACGACAGGGCGCTACAAGGGCCAACCTGTCGTGATCCACAAACGCATCGAAGGATTGGAGATCGGGCTTTTCGATCGCTGGCTCACTTTGTTCGGTGAAAGTTGCGCCGAATTGCTGGACGCCGAGACGGCGAGCCTCTTCTGGCGCAAGGCCGTTCGTATCGCTGAAAGCCTCAAGCTAGCTTTGTTCTACCGTCCGGATCAGCTGTGGCCCATGGGCGCCGCATGACGTTTGTGGTCACCGACAACTGCATCAAATGCAAATACATGGACTGCGTGGAGGTCTGCCCCGTCGACTGTTTCTACGAGGGCGAGAACATGCTCGTCATACATCCGACGAATGCATCGACTGCAGCGTCTGCGAGCCCGAGTGTCCCGCCGAGGCGATCTTTCCCGACACGGTGCCCGACCTTCGGGATTGGCTGATGCTGAACGCGGAGTATGCGGCGGTGTGGCCGAACATAATGATCAAGCGCGATCCACCCGCGGATGCGAAGACCTACGACGGCGAAACAGACAAGTTTCGTCGCTACTTCTCCTCTAATCCAGGGCAGGGGGACGGATGAACGCGGCCATTGGACACGTCTTTCCGCTCTATCTCGGCATCGATACAGGCGGCACCTACACGGACGCCGTCCTTTGGTCCGAAGCCGCCGGCATTGTCGCGAAGGCCAAGTCGCTGACGACCCGGCACGATCTTGCCCAAGGGATCGCCGGCTCCGTCGACGCGGTCCTTGGCAGGGCGGCCATCGCTCCCGCCGCGATCAAGCTGGTGTCGATGTCGACGACGCTTGCCACCAACGCGCTGATCGAAGGGCAGGGCGGCCGGGTTGCCCTGGTGATGGTCGGCTTCGCCGAAGCCGACCTTGCCAGGGGCGGTCTGTCGGAGGCGCTTGGGTTGGATCCCGTTGTCTTCTGCGAAGGCGGGCATGACGTCCACGGCGAACCGCGTGCCCTCGAGCTCGACGCTCTGGAGAAAGCTTTGCCGGGGCTTGCCGACACTGTTTCCGGGGTCGCCGTCGCGTCGTATTTCGCGGTTCGCAATCCCGAACACGAGATCGCGGCTCGCGAACTCATCCAGGAGCGTAGCGGACTTCCGGTAACCTGCTCGCATGAGCTGTCGTCCAAGCTCGGCGGGCCGCGACGCGCGCTGACGACGCTTCTCAACGCGCGCCTCATCTCCATGATCGCCCGGCTTATCGAGGCCACCGAAGGCTTCCTCGAAGAGCGCGGCATCGCTGCGCCGCTGATGATGGTGCGCGGCGACGGCACGTTGGTCACCACGAAATTTGCCCTTGCCCGGCCGATCGAAACCATTCTCTCGGGACCCGCTGCCAGCCTGGTCGGAGCCCGGTATCTGACGGACCTCGACGATGCGGTGATTTCCGACATCGGCGGCACGACCACGGATATCGCTGTGCTAGAAGGCGGCCGCCTGCGGCTCGATCCCGAAGGCGCGACCGTTGGCGGCCAGCGCACCATGGTGGAGGCTGTCGCCATGCGCACCTTCGGCCTCGGAGGCGACTCGGAAGTTTCGGTTCGGGAGCGGTCGCTGACTTCGGCGATCGTGCTCGGGCCGCGGCGGCTCGTGCCGCTGGCGCTGGCCGCCGTGGAGCATGGCGACGCAGTGCGCAAGGGTCTGCAGCGTCAGTTGCTCAAGCCCATCACCGGGCGGCTCGATGGTCGCTTTGCGTTGCGCACGGGGGTTCCAGACCGGCTCGCAGCCGGCCTGGCGGCGACGAAGGCGCGGCTCTATGCCAATATCTCCGCTATGCCCGCGGCGCTCGACGACCTGCTCATGTCGACCTCACAAGTCGCGACGCTCAATCGTCTGGTTGCGCGCGGTCTGGTGCACATCGTCGGCTTCACGCCATCCGATGCGGCCCACGTGGTCGGCAGGCAAGCCAACTGGGATTCTGCCGCGGCCCGGCTGGGGGCCGCGCTGTTTGCGCGCAGGCGCGACGGCCAGGGGCGTCATATCGCCAAAGACGCGGACGCATTTTCGGAGATGGTCCTCGCCTGCATCACACGGCGTTCGGCCGAAGCCGTGCTGGAAACGGTTTTCGCCGAGGATGGTCTCGAGGGCGACGTCTCCGTTTCCAATCCTCTGGTCCAGAGGGCGGTTCGACAGCGCGGCGGAATGGTGCGGCTTACGATCGAGCTCGACAGGCCGGTGATCGGGCTCGGGGCCTCCGCGTCGCTCCACTATGCGGGCCTTCCACCTCTAATAGGCAACGACTGCCATATCGCCGAGCACGCCGACGTCGCGAATGCGCTGGGAGCGGTCATAGGGCAGGTGCGCATGTCGGCGGAGGCTCGCGTCAGCCAGCCGGAAATTGGGCTGTTCCGTCTGAATTCCGGCGAGCGGCTGGACGACTTCGACACCGAGGACGAAGCGATGGCCGCCGCGGAGGCCCATGTTCGTGTCCTGGCGGCAAGTCTTGCCGAGCGCGCCGGGACCGATCAGGCCCGGATCGAAACCGCGCGGCAGATCAAGGTGGCGACCATCGAGGGCGAGCGCAGTTTTGTCGAAGCCATCGTCGTGGCGACCGCCACAGGCCGGCCGCGCATCGCGTCGTGATGCCATTAGGAGCAACTCAGGCGGTCTGCTCCTCACTATCCCTCTGCAAACCTGCCGGCCCGCTTGCGGTCCCAGACCAGTCGCGTTCATATCTGGCCAACATGCGTTCATCGATCTCTTTTGATGGTGAAGCAAAGATACCGCTCGCGTTGAAAGCTAGTCATTCTCGTGGTTCTTGGGTTCGCCAGGCGATACGAGATAATACGAAGGAAATGGGCTGGCGAACCAGCCGCTAACGTATTGATTTCCTGTCGAAAACGATGACCTTCAGCGACTAACATAATCGTTTTTTGCCAATAGCTTACGAGGCAGTTCGCCGAAATTGATTCAAGAAGCCGGCCTGCCGCTGCCCCGACTGTCGAATGGCAGCTTTGCGCCTCAATTCTGTTGCTCCGCGCAGGCGGCATCGGTCCCGAAAGCGGATGATCCAAATCGCTGGATATTCCCGGTGACCCGCGAATTCCTTCGCGATATTGATCCGAATGGCTAAACGAGAAGAACAAAATTCGGCAGCGCATTAGGCGCGCCATTCGGACAAGAGAACGACGAATGCAATGGATTTACCAGACCAACCTAGAGGGGTGAGCCAACCGGATCGGCTCCTGGTGAGCCTTGACTTCAGCGCATTCTAGGGAGCGGCAGCATCCGCCGTCGCTGTCGCGCTTCATCCCAGTCGGACCGGAATACGGCTTTCCAGACGACCGAAAGCCCACACGACCAGGCCGGTGAGGATCATGTATGTCAGCGCCAGCAACAACAGGGGCTCGTATATGACAAACGTGTCCTGGCGCACGCGCAGCGCGACGGCGTAGAGATCCAGCACCGTTATCGTCGCGACGAGCGGCGTCGATTTGAGCTGCAGCACAGTCTCTCCCGCCAATGTCGGCAACGCCTTGTGGATCGCTTGGGGCAACCAGACGCGGCGGAACACCTTCCAGCGGCCCATGCCGAAAGCCCGCGCCGCCTCGAGCTGGCCGTCCGGCACGCCGGCGAAGGCGCCCCGCATAACCTCGCCTTCATAACCCGCGAACGAAAGGGTGAGCGCGAGCACGGCATAAGGCCACGCCTGGCGGACGAGCGGCCAGAGAAAGGATTCCCGGATTTCCGGAAATTGCGGAAAGAGCGTGCCGAGCCCGTAGTACAGCAGCCAGAGCTGCAGAAGCAACGGCGTGCCCCGAATGACGGTGCAGAACGCCTTCGACGGGAGGCTGAGCCACAGCGGCCCCGCAGCCTGAGCAAAGCCAAGCGGAACAGCCAGGGCGAAGCCGAGCACGCAGGTGACGATCAGGATCCAGATCGTCTGCCACAAGCCATGGATGGCAAGAAGGTAGTAGTCGGGCAGCCAGTCCCAACGCATGAAGACAGCAGCGGCGACGACCAGGGCCGCCGCGATCGCGGCCAATACGATGCGGTGCGGTTCGAGCCAGACGGCGGTGAAGCGGTTCGAGGACAGGGTCGGTGCGTAGGTCATCGACGCCTCTCCGCGATCGCTGGCTGGCCGCGCCTTGCCCAGGCCTCGATCCGGCCGATGAAGACGTTGGAGATCAACGCCAGCGTCAGGTACAGCACCCCCGCAGCCATGAAGAAGGTGAAGTAGGCTTTTGTCGCGCCTGCGGCCTGCTTCGTCTCAAGCGTCAGCTCGCTGAAACCGACAACCGCCAGCAGCGCGGTGTTCTTCGCCGCGACCAGCCAGAGATTGGCGAGGCCCGGGATCGCGAACGGCAGCATCGCGGGCACGGTGATACGCCGCATCAGCGTGGCGGGGCTCATGCCGAAGGCTCTCCCGGCCTCGATCTGGCCCTGCGGCACAGCGAGAACCGCGCCACGGAGCACTTCCGTGGCATATGCCCCTTGAACGAAACCGAGCGCGATGACACCAGCAACCGGTCCGCTGATGTCGATCGGTCCGTATCCGGCAGCGTCCATCAGCCGGTTGATGAGGTCCGTGCCGGCGAAGTAGATCAGCAGGATCAGCACCAGTTCAGGCACCGCGCGAATGAGGGTGGTGTAGATTTTCAGCAGGTCGCCGGTAACGCGGCCGCCATAGAGTTTGCCGTAGGCGCCACCGGCGCCGACGAGCAATCCCAGGGCAAATGCACCGGCACCGATCTCGATGGAGCGGACAAATCCGCGAAGCAGATTTCCGCCCCAGCCCGGCGGGCTGAGCGCAAGCAAGTCAAAAAGCCCTGCCTGCGACAGCGGTAAGGAAAAATGCGCGGTCAAGACTGAATGCCTCCGTGGGGCCGCTCGGGTAGCCGCTGCCGGCCCAACTCATTCGCCATAGATGTCAAAGCCGAAGTACTTGCTTGAAATCTCGGCGTATTTTCCGTTGGCGCGGATTGCTTTGATCGCCGCGTTGATCTTCTGCTTGATCTCGTCGTCTCCCTTGCGCAGTCCGGCGCCGACGCCTCGCGCCATGATGTCGGGATCGTTGGCGACGGTGCCCTTGATCTCGCAGCACGCCTTGCCCTGATCGCTTTTGAGGAACTCGCCGATGGTAATCCTGCTGGCCAGGACGGCGTCGAGGCGACCCGCGACAAGGTCCTGATCGGCCTCGTCCTCTGTCTGGTATGTCTTGATCTCGGCCGCGCTGTCGCGGAAATGCTTGCTGGCGTAGACTTGGGCATTCGTGGACACCTGAACGCCGAGGATCTTGCCCTTGAGGCCTTCGGCCGTGGGCTCCATCGCGACCCCTTTCGGACCTGCCACAGTGTAGCCGCTGTCGCTATAGTACTTGTCGGAGAAGTCGATGGTCTTCTTGCGTTCCTTGGTGATCGACATCGAGCTCATGATCACGTCGATTTTCTTCGACGTCAGGGACGGAATGATGCCGTCCCAGGCGACCGGGGTCAGAACACAATCGAATTTCGCCTCGGCGCAGACGGCATCGATGATCTCGATCTCCCAGCCGACCCATTTTCCCGACGAATCCATCGAAGAGAAAGGCGGGTATGGCTCGGCGCTTATTCCAACCCTTACCTGCTCGGCTTGCGCCGCCATGACCGATGCGCCCAAGACGGCCGCCGCCACCGCTGCCTTGAAGATTGCTTTCATGTTCGTTTTCCCCTTGTTTTCCTATTATTTCGTCGTTTCCGTCCGCTAGCTTACCCGGCGGATGAATTGCTGAAGTCGTTCCGATCTTGGTGATCTGAAAATGGCCTCGGGCGGCCCCTCCTCCTCGAGGCGACCCTCATGGAGAAAGACCACGTGGGTGGCGACGTCGCGGGCGAACTTCATCTCGTGCGTGACCAGGATCATCGTGCGGCCCTCGCGCGCCAGGTCGCCGATGACGCCCAGCACCTCGCCGACAAGTTCAGGGTCGAGCGCCGATGTCGGCTCATCGAAGAGCATGACGCGCGGCTGAACCGCCAGCGCCCGGGCGATGGCGCCACGCTGCTGCTGTCCGCCGGATAGGAATGCCGGGTAGGTGTCCCGTTTCTCCAGCAGCCCCACCCTGGCGAGCAGCTTTTCCGCCTCGGCGATCGCCTGTTCCCTTTTGAGGCCAAGCACGTGAACGGGCACTTCGATCACGTTTTCGATCAAGGTCATGTGGCTCCAGAGATTGAAGCTCTGAAAGACCATGCCTAGCCTGGAGCGGATGCGCTCGATCTGCTTGCTGTCGGCGGGAACGGTGTTGCCGTAGCCGTCGGCCCTGAGCCGTATCTCCTCGCCATTCACCCGGATGATGCCGCTGGTCGGATTTTCCAGGCAGTTGATACAGCGCAGCAATGTCGACTTGCCGGAGCCGCTCCCACCAATGACCGCCACCACATCGCCGTCTCGCGCGGACAACGACACTCCCTTCAGCACTTCCAGCGTGCCGAAATTCTTGTGGAGGTTCTCGACATGGATCGCTTCCGCCGCCATCGACATCGCTCGCGGGGGAATTGCACTGGCCGTCTTCGTCATTGTGACTTCCATGATGGACGGTTGGGGGTTGTCGGCGAGAACGGTGCCGAGGGCGTTCGCGCGGGGCTTCCGCGGAGCTGGATCTCAGACATAGACGCGCGGAATATGATCGCGGAGCTGGGCATAGAGCCCGACCAGATCGGTCTCCCAGCACGCCGCGACCTCATCCTGGGTGATCGCCTGGTCGCCCTGTCGCCCGAGCAGCAGCACCGGATCGCCGAACTTCGCGTCGGGGATGTCCGTCAGGTCGATGCGCAGGTGCTCCAGATGAACCGGCGGAATGAGACGGGCGCGTCGGCCTCGCACCAACGCCGGCGTTCCCGCCGGGAGATGACGCGGTATACCGTCTCCCCATCCCATGCCGAGCACGCCGATGGTCATTCCCTGGCGAAAGCCGGGAAGATCCGGCGTCGGACCGAGGGAGGCATCGACCTGCTTGATCGAGACGAGGCTTGCCGAAATCGCCCTCAGCGCGGGCCGCAGGGTGACAGGTCGCGCGCCTTGATCCGCCTCGGAGAGCCCAATGAACAAGGCGCCGGGATCGACGGCGTCGAAATCCATCGCGGGACATCGCAGGACCCCGGCCGTGCTCGCCATCATCGCGATGGGCGGGCGCGTCCCCGACGCATCGGCCTCTTGGAGAATTCGCTCCAGGCGGGAGATCTGGTCACCTTCATGCGACGGCGCCGAGGCGGGAAGCTCGCTGAGGTGCGCGTAGAGCCCCCGGACGTCGACATCGCCATAAGCATGAGCGGCCGCGAGAATCTCCCCCACCGCCTTTGGCGTTGCACCGGCTCTGTGGAAGCCGAGATCCGCCTTGACGAAAATCCTCGTGATGCCCAGGACGGCGCGCCATTGCGCGAGTTCATCGAGACTGGAGATGGTGACGGTGAGGCGCAACGCCTCGATCGTCCCGGCCGACGCCGGCAAAGGCCCGGGATAGAGCAGGATCGGGTGCTCGACACCCGCTTGCCGGATCGCGATCGCATCCGGCAGCGCGGCAACCGCGAAGCCGTCAGCCCCCTCCGTGGCGAGCGCCCGGGCGACATGCCCCGCGCCGCAGCCGTAGGCATTGCGCTTGAGGCACGCGAAAATCTTCACCGCCGGAGGAAGATGAGCGCGCAACTGGCGATAATTGTGCCGGATCGCGCCGAGGTCGATCTCATACCAACTCCCACGCGACAGAAGGCCCTGCCGGCTCAAGTCGGGCACGTCCAGCGGGGTAGGATCAATCTTTATCTGGTCACGGAACTGCATGCCAAAAACGATGGAAAGAATCTCAAAAACCGTCAATTTATTAAGTTTTTTCGACACCCTATTAGTTTTGCTGATATGGTAGATATGGACGACCTCCAGGGTCGCGCCGCGCGAGGAGATGGCAACGATGGATGCGGCTTCAGACCGGAAGAAACCGGGTTTCAGGTCGGCGGAAATCTTTCGCGAGATCATCAGGAACGGCTCGACCCGGCGCGCCGCCCGGGAACTCGGCATCACCCAATCGGCGGTCAGCCAATACCTCAAGCTGTTCGAGGAGGCCGTTGGAGAGAGCCTGTTCGTCAGGGACCGTCGCGGCCTTATCCCCACGACGCGCGCGATTGAGATCTACAATCGCGTCGACAGATACGTCACGACATTGAAAAGCATCGAGCGGGAAATATCAGAATCGTTCCGGACCGACCTGAACAGCCTGACGATCGCCGCGCCCCACATATGCGCGTTCAGAATTGTCCCGGAGATCATTCAGGCCCTCGACAGGCTGGACCCGTCGACGGAGTTTCATTTCAAGGCGCTGAGATACGACCAGATCGCGCAGAGCATGATGACAGGAGAGGCCGATATCGGGATCTCGCGCCTGCCACTGGACGAGCGATTTTTCGAGTGGCAGGCAATCGCCGAGAGTTTCAGCGTCTGCGTCGTGCATCCCGACCATCCGCTGGCGCGGAAGGACATCATCACGGTGGACGACATCGCCAGCGAGCCGCTCATCGTGCTGGAACGGGACTACACCTCCAACAAGCTGGGCTTGGCCTCATATGGGCACAGGGAGTTCCCGCTGAGGCCGAAGGTCCATTCCGATACGATCGGCCTGGATGCTTCTTTCGTGGCGCACGGCATAGGCGTCGCGATTGATAACGAGTTCATCGCGCGCCAGTACGACATGTTCGACCTGAGGATCATCCCCTTTCAGCCCGCGGCCAAATACCAGTACGTAGTGTTCTGGCGACGGGAGAGCGGCCGGTTCTCGCGGCAGTCGAACATCGTGCAGACATTCGTGGATGTGGTCAGAAGATCGACGGAGCGCTGGCAAAACGGCGGGAAGATGGATGCCCGCTAGCCTACGGAACTATCCGGAAAACGCAGGTCGCCGGGAGAGATCTCGGGCGGGATCGGGCAGACATAGGCGCGCCCTCCGGTGCGTTCGTTCAATTCGGCCCTGGCCCGCGATATGAGACCGGGATCGCGGAAGCAATCCGCCGCCGTGCTGGCCATGGCTTTCGCCGCAAGCAGCATTCCCTTGTGAGCCGCCGGAAGATTTCCCTGCGTGACGAGTTGCCAGGTGTGGAACTGCGTCCCGATGGCGAAGCAGGCCGTGTTGCATTGAACCGTCGGCACGACCCAGCTCACGTCGCCGACATCGGTGCTGCCCATCACCAGGCTCTCGGTCGCAGGAATGGCAATCAGGCCGTCATGCAGCGCCTGAGTCGCCAGGGAGGGATCGTGAGCGGAAACGCTTGCCAGCATTTCCTCTTCGGTCAGCGCAGCCTTCCGGAGCTTCCCGGCAAAGGCATGGTCCATCTCGTCGAAGCCCGGCCCGCGCAGGCGCTTCATGTTCTCGTACATCGCCTCCTGCAGCACCTTGTTGGGCAGAACGTTGGAGTTCGCGTCCACGACCCGCATCTCGACCGCGGTCTCGGTCATCAGCGCCGCGCCCCCGGCGATCTTCCTGACACGCTCGAACAGCCGCTCGGCTTGGCTGAGATGCGGCGAGCGCACCAGATACAGGCTCTCCGCACTGGCCTGTACCACGTTCGGGGCATCGCCACCCGGGTCGATGATGGCATAGTGCACGCGCGCATCGGACGGCATGTGCTCGCGCATGTAGTTCACGCCCACATTCATCAACTCCACCGCATCGAGAGCACTCCGTCCCAGGTGGGGAGAGATCGCTGCATGGGACGCGGCGCCGGTGAAGCGGAACCGGGCTTGGATACAGGCAAGGGAAGAGGCCGTCTGGACGATGTTGACCACATTGGGATGCCAGCAGAACGCGGCATCAAGATCGTCAAACAGGCCAGCCCGCGCCATGAAGGTCTTGCCCGAACCGCTTTCCTCGGCCGGGCAGCCATAGTAGCGCACCGTCCCCGCAATGCCTTCCGCCGCAAGCGCGCCCTTCAGGGCGGCGGCAGCGAGCGCGGATCCGGAGCCGAGCAGATTATGCCCGCAACCATGCCCTGGCGCGCGCCTGCCCGAAGGCTTGCGCTCGGTCTCTCCCGACATCTGACCAAGAGCCGGCAACGCGTCGAATTCCCCCAGAAAGCCGACGACCGGCCCGCCGCTTCCATGCTCGGCCACGAAGGCCGTTGGCATGCCGCCAACGCCCTTTCGAATGTGGAAGCCCTCGCCCTCAAGCAGGGCGATCTGTTCGTTCGCCGCGCCATGTTCCTCGAACGCCAACTCGGGCGCGGCCCATATCCGGTCGCTGAGCGCGCAATAGTCGGCGCGCCTGGCGTCGACGCCCCGACCTATCTCATCGAGGCTCAGGAGATCGTTTCGCATGGTTCTTGCTCCTTGGGCCAGACAACACGTCCGTCGGGCTTGACCTCCACGCCATACCTGATCGAGCGTCGGGACAGATCCTCGAGCATGGCGCGAGCCAACGGCTTCGAGGCCGGCACGGGGATAATCCGTTCGTGATAGTTGCTGGCCTGAAGCATCCGCTCACCCCCGATTACGATTGGCACGAGGTCGATGGAGCGCAATTCGTCGCCATCGAAGCCGCATGTCGCGACGACGCTTTGCCAGATATCCGGAGAGCTCCATTCGTTCTCACCCTCGGGGAGGTGAAACAGGAAGTTCCCCAACCCGTAGAAAATCGGGGCTCCCCGGTAGACCTCGATCGCCTGCAGGACAGGGGCGCCATGGCTTGCAAACGCACTGGCGCCCGCATCAACGCAGGATCGCGCAAAGTGCCGGACCCATTCGGGAACCTCGCTCCAGTCCGGCTCCCAGTGATGATGATGAAGATATGCGATGACAAACGCCTCGGACGCGGCTTCCCGGATCGTCGCCAGCTGGCGCTGCAGGCTGGCTCCATCGACGATCAACCGTCGGCGGTCCTCCGACGCGCGGCGAAACACCGTTCCATAAAAGTCGATCTCGTCGGGCGATGTCAGGCCGCGCGGATCGTCGGGCTGAGCGTAAACAGTGCGCTCTCTTTCGTTGCTCGCGAAGGTTTCCTGGATGGCGAGCAAATGCCCGAACTTTTCGCCATTCACCTCGAACAGCCGGGACACTTCGAGCCCGTTCACCCCCGGCCGGGCGGGACGTTCGGTGGCTGAATTGCTCGCATACATGATGGCTGGGCCAGGCCCCGCGTCCATGGCGACGAGAGCGACCTTCCTCCCGCCGATCTTCTTGACGCCGGCCCTACTTGCATCGGCCGCATCAACGCCAATTCCTGCGTGCAGGAAACCGCGCTCACGGACTTCTTCAAGCGTCGACAGCACTCCAGAAGGTCCCAGGTCAAATGCGTGATTGTTGGCGAGAGCGAGGGCGTCGAAGCCCAAGTCCTTAAGACTATCCAGCACAATAGGCTGCGAGCACCCGAAATAGGAGCCTTTGAGCGGCCATCCGCCGTGTGCGCCGAAAATTGTGGTCTCCAGGTTGGTAAATGCGACATCCGCGCTGCGGATAAGGTCCCTTATGGCGCAAAAGCCGTTATCCGATATGTGCCGGACATCGTGGTGAATGAGAGACTGTCCAGTCAAAGCGAGGGTGAATGGCGAAGGCATGACCCGAGATTAGAACTCCATAGGGCTGAGTTTGGCGACCGCCACACGGATAGGCGCCATCAGCGGGAATGCTCGCTATCCAACAATCCGTCAATTTATTAGGTTTTCATGATCGCCTATTAATTCCACTGATAGGGCTGGAGCGTAGCAAAAGCTCGCGGTCAAAAAACTCAACGCGACACACGATGCAGATTTCAACCCGGCACGGACTAAGCGCCCTTGATTGCATGCGTCAGACACCGCAAAGTCGTGACAATCGGACCACGTTGGGTACGGCGACTCGGCGTAGAGTTGAAGGGGCGAATCTGTGAAGCCTCTCTAGTGTGCCGTATCCCCGTCACGAGATAGGCCGCACTCCTTGTATAATTTGATTGCTATGGAACACCGGTTCACCCGCCAGGAACTATTTCACCTCGTTTGGTCCAAGCCAATGTCTCACTTGGTTGGTGAGTTGGACACGACGGTGGCAGTTTTAACCGCGTTGCTGCGCCGCTTCGACATCCCAACGCCCCCAAGCCGGATATTGGGTGCGAAAGGAATTCGGGAAGCCAGTCGAACAGCCGTCATTGCCGCCCGCACCAGGTGGATGTGTGGAGCCGCTAATTCTGGATACCGAGACGCATATCGCTGTCCGATGTTTTTTATTGATATTTTGCAAGCACATTGTTGGCGCGATGGTCGATCTCAAGAAGCAATCGGTGTTCGGATGCCTCGAGGCTCTCGATTCTGCGATATTCGGTACGATCAATCTGCGATCCGAAATGATAGGCAACGCGGTCGTTATCATCGTGGACCGGACTGAGATGGAGCTGGTTCCAAAAAGCCGTTCCATCTTTCTGGTAGTTGATCAACTCGACATCTACCTGGCGCTCTTCCTGCACCCCTGTGCGGATTTCGGCGACCGCGGCAGGCGAAGTAGCAGGACCTTGAAGAAGGCGACAGTTGCGCCCGAGGACTCGTTCGCCTCGTAGCCTGTGAGGTTCAGAAAGGCCTGGTTCGCGAGCATAATTGGGTGATCGGGTTGGGTGGCATCCGTGACGACCATGGCATTCGGGTCCGCTGAAATGCCGTGGCGGCCAATTTCTCTCGATCAAGCATCGCATCTTCTGTCATCCCGGCAGGGGTATCGCCGTGAACAGTGGAATGGCCTTCTTTGTGCATGGGTGATTCTCAATTGAAAGCAGCCATGTTGAACGCCGAGAGGCCCAAAACGTTTCACGACTCAGAGCGACAGTTCACTCAACTGCGGGAACACATCGCCGGGAAGTTTGTTGAAGCCGGCCAGACTCGAATGAGATGTCATGAAGCGGAAGAAATCGACAGGATTGGCCGTCGGCGCGACCGGTTCGCCCACGCTTTCGAGAGCGGGCTTCCCCTCGGTTGAGCGACCAGGAGCATCCTCTCGTCTACCTGCCTCGGCCTTTGCCGCGCGGCTCATCGGACAGGTCCAGGGAGCGGGACCTGACGGCTTGGTGTTCATCGCGCGGAGCGAAGGCCAGGCCGAGGAGGTTTCGACCGCTTTCAAATCCTTCATGCCGGATGTGCAAGTTATCCTACTGCCACCTTGGGACTGTCTTCCCTATGATCGGATCCAGCCATCGCGCGAAAGCATGGGAAGACGGGCCGCCGCGCTGGTCGGTATGTCTGAACAAGCAGGTCCTCGGGGTCGCTTGGTCGTCATGTCACCAGAGGCAGTACTTCAGCGTATACTACCCGTCGATGCGATCGCCCGCGGGTTCGTCACTCTCACCACCGGCAAGCCCCTGGAGATTGAGGCTTTTCGGGATCAGTTGCTGGCATCCGGCTATCTGATGGATGACCGGGTCGACGAGCCCGGCGAGTTCGGATTGCTGGGTCAAGGTTTGGACGTTTTCCCTCCTGGTGCGCCACAGCCGTACCGAATCTTGTTGGAGAATGGCGCTATCGCCAGTATCCGCTCCTACGATCCGCTGAGCCAACGCACCGACACGCTCATCGAAGCCATCGTTCTCGCACCTTCAACGGAGTGTCTGCCTCATACGACTGAGGAAGCCTCCAAATCGGCGCAGAGTTTCGAAACACGGATGTTGGGCGCAGGCGTCGAACTGGACAGCGTGTTCGGTATACTGCCCACGTCTCGGATTGTTGTCGGTCCGGGCGTAGAAGAGCGTTTCGATGCCGCCATCGCGTTGATCGATGATGCCCGGCATGCCCGCGACAAGCAGATGGGAAGGAAGCCCACCGCTGAGCGATTTTACCTTAATCGCTCTAATTTGGAGCCGGCAATCAAGCATCGTCGCGCCGAACTGGACCTGGATGGCGTCTCGGCAGTGCCTAACTTTGTCGTTGAGGTCAGTCCCTCCAACGCGGCGGCGGAGTTCGTCCGCGACAAACAGGAGCAAGGCCAGCGGGTCGTACTGACTGGCACTTCCTCTGAACTTGGCCGTCTTGAGAAGGCGTTGGACCGTCACACGAAGCTGGAAGTCGGCGTGGCCGAAAGCTGGACAAAGGCGCTCGATGGCAAGCCCGGCAGCGTCGTGAAATTCGAAGTCGATATAGATGGTGGCTTCGTCGATCAATCTAACAAAGTCGCCGTCTTGGCCACCGTGAATGTTCTCGGGACGCGTCTGAACGAGACCGACTTCCAAGCAGCGACGCTAGCGGAAGAAGCCGAATTGCGGATCGGCGACGTGGTCCTCCACGAAGATCACGGCATTGCGGTGCTGAGAGCCCTGGAACCAGTCGAGGTGAACAGCACGGTCACCGACACTGTCCGGCTCGAGTTTAACGGCGGCGCCACGCTTCTGGCGCCCGTCGAGGAATTCGGGCGCATCTGGCGCTACGGAGCGGATGAGGAAGCCGTCACCCTTGATCGGCTGAAGGGAGACGGCTGGGCAAGGCGCCGCCAGCAATTGGATGGCGAGATTGAAGAGGCCGCGCAACACCTCATTCGGCTGGCGAACGAACGCGATGAAGGCGGAGCTCGCGTCATGAATCCGCCACGGGGCAGCTATGCTCGGTTCGCTGCCCGTTTCCCATATCCTGAAACCACGGACCAGTCCGCGGCGATCGCCTCCGTGATCGACGATTTGTCGTCTGGCCGCGCGATGAACAGGCTGATCTGTGGCGATGTTGGCTTCGGCAAGACCGAGGTGGCGCTCCGCGCCGCGGCGATCGTCGCGCTGAATGGCGGACAGGTCGTCGTCGTCGCCCCGACCACAGTGCTGGCGCGCCAGCATTTCGAAACGTTCTCCCGGCGGTTTGAAGACATGGGAGTGAGTGTCGCGCTTCTTTCGCGCGTCGTGGGCGATGCCGAGGCAAAAGAGGTCAAGTCGGGCCTCGCCGACGGTTCAATCAGAATTGTCGTCGCAACACAGGCGATTGCTGCGAAGGACGTAGTTTTCAACGACCTGGCGTTACTGGTTATTGATGAGGAACATCGTTTTGGCGTCAAGCTGAAGCAGCAACTTCGCGCCCTTGCTTCCCGACTGCACGTGCTGTCGATGAGCGCCACGCCGATACCGCGCACGCTTGCGGCAGCCATGGTGGGTGTTCAGGAGGCCAGCCTTCTCGCCACGCCGCCGGCAAGACGGCGGCCCGTTCGAACCGAGCTGGCTCCTTTCGATGCCGCGTCGGTCAAGATGGCGTTGATCCGCGAGGATCGGCGGTCCGGTCAGAGTTTTTGTATCGTCCCCAGGATCGAGGACATCGAACCGACAACGGACGCTTTGCGCCGTCTGGTGCCGGATCTCTCGCTTCTCGTTGCGCATGGTGACATGAAGGCGGCAGAGATGGACGAGGCGATGGTCGCCTTTGCAAATGGCAATGCCGACATACTCTTGTCGACCAACATCATCGAGAATGGGCTCGACGTGCCGCGCGCCAACACCATCGTCATTTTTCGCGCGGATCGGTTCGGCCTGGCGCAACTGCACCAGTTGCGAGGACGGGTCGGACGAGGCAGAGCGCAAGGCCACGCCTATCTGCTGACCGAGCCGGGCCAGGATATCTCCTCTGAAACGCGCTCACGACTCTCGACGCTTCTCGCATTCGACCGTCTAGGCTCCGGGCTTGCAATAAGCGCACGCGACCTCGACCTGAGGGGTGCCGGCGATCTGGTTGGCGAGGAACAGGCAGGTCATATGAAGCTGATCGGCTTGAGCCTCTATCAACGGCTGCTGGCGCTCGCGGTCGACCAGGCCCGCGGCAAGGATCGCTCGATCCTGAAGCCGGTGATTGATCTGGAGTTTTCAGGCACTCTTCCGAGGGCGTATGTTCCCGAACCGGTGGTCCGGCTCAACCTGTATTCCCGCCTGCAGCGGTTCGAGAGCATGGCCGAGATCGATGCTTTCGCGGACGAGCTTGAGGATCGGTTTGGCCCGCTGCCGCCTGAAGCGATCACGCTCCTTGATCTTGCGCGACTGAAGCTTTCCGCGGCCGCGGCCGGCATCGTCAAAATTGGGGCCGGGCCTGTCGCGATTGCCATCGAGTTCGCGCGCGTCGACCCGCATGTTCGTGCCCGGCTGGAGAAGCGGCCCGACTGCACGCGAAAGGGCAATCGTTTTGTGGTTCGAATTGCCAGCAAACCTGGACCGGAGCGGCTCTCCGCGGCAGTGGACTTGGTGAAAGCATCGCTGGTGGGTAAGAAAGCTGAGGCAATCGGGGCAACGCAAGGCAAGAAACGCGAACCCGCATCATCGTAGTACAGCGCCCGAAAACTGTCTGAGGATCCTCAACGCCTTGTCTGACCCAACCCGGGCCACAGCGCGCCGTCCTTGCGTCCAGCGGAACTAACATCAGGGTGGAGAATTGGGGATCTGGTAGGAGCCTTTACGACGATCGATCATTCACTCGACTTCCTGAAGGCGATCATCGCGACGCAATCCCCAAGCGGCTTCGAGCAACCTGTCGCCAAGCTGCACCGAGACTACGTCGAACCATTTGCAGACAAGGTGACGACCGATGTCATGGGCAACGTTTTCGGCAGTGATCAACCCCGAGGCGTCCATGCGGATCATGTATGCCGGGCACATGGATGAGATCGGATTTATTGTTCATTACATCGACGACGACGGTTTCCTGTTCTTCAATACGATCGGCGCACCGACGTCGCCACCGAGATCGGACAACGGGTCTGGGTCTATGGTAGCGAGCGGCTGCAAGGGATTATCGGGCGCAAGCCATTCAGACCTTCAAACAGGCCGACAGCAGCCAAACGCCGTCGTTGAAGGATCTCTGGATCGATATTGGCGCGACCTCACGGGAGGAGGCTGAAACCGTCGTCAAAATCGGCAGTCCGGTCACATTGCAAGCCGAGTTTGCCCGGTTGATGGGTATCGAGCCGTAGCTCGTGCTTTCGATAACAAGGCAGGTCTCTTCATTGGCGGCGAAGTCGTCCGCCGCTTAAGGGAAGAAGGCGGTCTGCATCCGGATGTCGGCCTCTACGCGCTGGGGACAGTGCAGGAAGAGATAGGTTCGCGGGGCGCCCAGACGACGGCAGCGTTCAATCTGCAGCCCCATACGGCACTGGCGATCGATATGGGGTTGCCATGGACTACCCACGTGCCAGACCCGAAGATCAGGGTCGTCTGGATTTGGGAAAGGGGCCCGGGATTTCGCAAGGCCCGAGTACCAATCCCGTCGTGTTCGACCTGTTGAAAGCCGCAGCGGACGAGGACGGAATCCCTGACCAGCTCCAGGCCTATGGGGACAAAAGCCCGACCGACGCGCGTCTGATCCAAACGAATCGGGGCGGCGTGGCGACGGGGCTCCTCTCGATGCCCCTGCGCTATATGCACACGCCCTCCGAAGTACTTTGCATGGATGACGTGGAAGCGACCATCCGGCTGGTTTGTGAGTATTGTCGACGGGTCCGTCCGGATACTTGATTTCACACCGTGGTGACTGGGTTATCGGCGGACGCGATGTCGGAATCGGTTCGGCCTTGATCGAAGCCTGCCTGTCCGAGCAGTCGTCGCATGGTCAAAGCGTTCTTGGGCGCGAAGCCTTCGTAATCGTTGTTGAAATAGACCCAGGCTCTCCGCGCGCCGCTTTTACGTATCCGCTCGGCCCACTCGATCAGCTCGCTGTCGGTGTAGTCGTGCCGGTACCAGCGCTCCGGGCCGTGCATTCGCACGTAGATCTCGTCGGCTGTGCGAACCAGAACGTCCGGAAGTCGGGGACCGCTGCAAGAGCAGAATATCGTGCCTTTCTCCCGGAAAGCGGAATAGACGGTCTCGTTCCACCAGCTTTTATGACGAAACTCCACGACGTTGCGGCGTGTGTGATCAAGCTGGCCGAGAATGGCGATGAGCCTTTCCTCGGTGAAATGATAGCTCGGCGGGAGTTGGAATAGGAAACAGCCCATCCGTTCGCTAAGGATGTCAGCAATCAGTCCAAAGTCCTTGACCAGGGTCTCGGTGTCCTCGAACTTCCTGATATGTGTGATCAACTCACAGACCTTTACGGTGTAGACGAACGTGCGCGATCCTGGCTGACGAAGCCAGCTTTTGACGTTTGCGATGGTCGGCCAGGAATAGAAGGATGCGTTTATCTCGACCGTGTCGAACTGCTGCGCATAATGATTGAACCATTCAGATGTCGACATCTCAGCCGCATAGAAATTCCCGCGCCATTTCCAGTAGAACCATCCGGAGCAGCCGACATAATACGAGTTCGCCAGTTGCGTAGGTGAGCTGCCCGGCTCTTTCGCCGCCAAGCGCGCGAGGTGCATTTTCTCCGCGCGCCCAATGTTGTCGGCGCGCTGCTTTTCACGGCGCAGCCGGCGGCGCTCGCGTCGCTCTTCGAGCCCAATTTCTCTCTTCGCGGCGCTGATGCCCATTGCATGACCTCTGCCCTCTCAACGGGAATAGGGCCAATAGCTCCGAGTTGTCTTACCTCAACTGGTCGAACGTACACTGGCGAGGCGCCTTGTCCGGTCGCCACCGCAGCAGCTTCGTGCCATGCCGGAAACGGTTGCCTGTCACATGATCGAAACGGACCTCGACGACCAGTTCCGGCCGCAGCGGCTCCCATTCGCCACTGCGCTCCGTGCTCCAGCGGCTCGGCCCGCCAGGCGCGTTGCCCGTGAAACCTGGCGATTCGCGCAATGCCTCCAGACGGCCGGTCAGCGCGGCCCGTTCGTCGTTGGAAATAGTCGAGGTGAAGCCGACGTGGTCGAGCTTGCCGTCCTCGTCATAGAGACCGAGCAGCAAGGATCCTACTTCACGCCTCTCCGCAAGATAGCGGAAGCCGCCGACGACGCAGTCGGCCGTCCGCCTCCGCTTAACCTTCACCATGGCTCGCTCGCCAGGCAGATATGGACCGTCGAGCTGCTTCGCGATCACACCGTCGGTCTTGCCGTCTGAGTCCCGCAGCCACTTTTGGGCCTGTTTTAAATCCAAAGTCGCAGGAGAAAGTTCGATACCCGCGTTTCCTATGGATTTGACCAACGCCTCCAGCGCGGCACGTCTCTCGCAGAGCGGCCGGTCGGTGAGAATCTGTCCGGTTTGATCAGCCAGCATATCGAACAGCATCAGCTTGGCGGGCGTCTCGGCCGCAAGTTTGCGAATGCGGCTTTCGGCCGGATGAAGACGCATCTGTAAGGCGTCAAAGGAATACTCGCCGCAGCATTCGATCAGGATCTCGCCGTCGATGACGATTTGCGCCCCCGACAGGTTGCGTAAGAATTCGACAAGCTCAGGAAAATACCGTGCGAGCGGCTTTCCGGACTTGGCGCGGATGTCGACCGCATCGCCAGCCTTGAACGCCAGGCAGCGAAATCCGTCCCACTTGGGCTCGTATTGCCAGACACCCTGATCATCCGGGATGGCGTCAGCACGTTTGGCTTCCATGGGAGCCGTGTCGGTCGGCAGGGGAAATGGGACCGAGGTGCTCATCTGTCGTCCGCGCTCAGCGAGGTGCTTTCCAAAGGTCGATAAGCGGACCGTCGCCGCCGTAGACGGGATCCTGTCGGGGTTTCGCGACTTTCGGAACGGTCTTGACCGCGCAGGCATGGTCTTCGCTACTGCTGCATTCGTTGTAGGTCCCGTCCGGCGGATAGGCGCCGACGACCAAAAAGTCGTCGCTGGCGTCGAGACACTCGTGGCCCGTGCCCGCCGGCAAGATGGCGACGTCGCCTGCCTTGATTGTCAGAGAGCGCCCACGCTTGCCGCCGAACTGCACCTTCCCCGTTCCACGCGCGATCCCAAGGACCTCATGAATACGGGAATGGTAATGCACATAGTCGTAGATGCCGTTTCGCCAGGACCCTTGCCAGCCATTGCGTGCGAAGAGGTCCTCAAAGATTGCGGCCGGATCGAAATCGGCAGGCAACATCGCCACGCCGCGATAGACGATCAGCGGCCATGACGGGTGGTTGGGAATGATGCCGTCATCCTCGAAACCGAAAGTGTTCGCCTTGCGCGAGCGGACCAACCGATCGAGATCGTCGCTCGACGGCCGCTGCCAGCCCGTCATCTTCTCGACGATCTTCTTTGCGCTTTCGAGTATGGGCATCATGTCTCTCCGGCCGGCGCGTCGACTGGGCGGAGAGGGGCGACCGCAGGGCCGTTGAGTACGGTCCCATCGGAAGCAAAATGCGACCCGTGACAGGAGCAGTCCCAGCACTGCTCGGTGGAATTCCAGGCCACTTCGCATCCGGAATGCGTGCAGACGGCTGAATGAAGATGAAGCTTTCCGCCCATGTCGCGGCAGGCGGCGATTTTGTGGAGGCCCTCGCGAAGAATCCCCCCTTGTCCAGACGCCAGCTCGTCCGGTGACTTCAATTCGCCCGGCAGCAGATAGCGGCCGAGATTTTTGACTGCGGACAGGTTTTCCCGAACATAGTTAAGTACGCCGGAGGGCGTTTTGCGCGATGGCGCATAAACCGACGTCCACGGGTTCTCGTTACCCAAGATTAGGTCCCTGACGAGCAGGCCGGAAAGCGCGCCATGCGTCATGCCCTGCCCGGAGTCGCCGGTGACAACATAGACCGACTTGCTATCGGGATTGAGCCCGATGAAGGCGCAGTAGTCGATCGTGTCGAGGACCTGTCCCGACCAGCGGTTCACCTTTTTGCCGAGGGTCGGAATGAGGGCACGGATCCATGCCTCGACCGCCTCGAAGCGTATGTCGCCATCGTCGGCTTCGCCGGATTTGTGATCGGCGCCACCGGCGATCAGATAATCGACTGAGCCCGGACCGGGATTGATCCGTACGTAGTGATAGGGGTCGCCGGTATCCCAGAACAGCGCATCGGGCAGATCGCCGCGCGGTAAGGTGAAGGCCATCGCATAAGTGCGATAGGGCGACATTTTGGTGTGCAGTTCGAAGCGATCGTTGATCGGCGAGTTTGTGGCGACAACGGCAGTCGCCGCTTCAATCACACCACCGTTTTCGGTCGAGACGCGCACGCCGCCCTCCGGCAATTCCTCAACGGAGATCACGGGGCTGTTGGCGAAGATGCGTCCGCCTTTGTCGCGGATTGCCGTGGACAAACCGCGGAGATATCGCAGCGGATGGAAGGTCGCCTGATTGGCGTAACGAAGCACAGGCGCCTTCTCGAAACCTTTGAGCGGCACGCCGGTGACCAGTTTAGCGGCCGCGCCAACCTTTTGTGCCGCCTCGAATTCCTCCTGTCGCTGATCGCGGGCCTCCTTGGGGTCCACCCCCATCGCCGGAAACAGGAAGGCGTCCAGCCTGCGGAAATTACAATCGATCCCCAACTCGGCAACGTTCTGCTCGATGCGCGCTACCGCTGCCTCCTGGCTTTTCTGAAATAGTGTCGCCGTCTCTTCACCGCGTAAGTTGATCAGCGCGCTCAGGCCGTCGTCGCAAATCGGCGCCAAGTGCGCCGTGGTCCGCGATGTCATGCCGCCGGCGATCGGGCCGCGATCGATGACCATCACCTTTTGACCGACGCTGGCAAGCTCGTAGGCCACTGACAACCCGGCGATCCCGGACCCGATGATGACGGTGTCGCAGCTCTCTTTGCCGCTGAATCGCGGCGCATCACGATAGACGTCGACCTTCATCCAGAGCGATCGGGTTTGTTCGTCAAGCGCGTTCATGCCGATACCTTCGGACCACTGCCGGTCAACCGGACGCCTTCTGGTTGACCTTTCGTTCGGCGATCGTGGTCAGCTTCTTGTCGGCCGCCTTCTCCTCGCTGAGTGTCGTGGTGAGAAGCCGTGCGACAGCCTCATTGCCGCTCTCCTGCGCCCAGGCGATCAAGGTTCCGTAGCGGGTGATCTCGTAGTGTTCGACTGCTTGCGCCGCAGTGATCAAGGCCGCGTCGAGCACCTTTTCCTCCGCAACGTTGCTGGCAATCTCATTTGCTTCCTTGATGATGCCGTCGATCGCAGGGCAGGTCGTTCCCTTGGGCTTTTCGCCGATCAGCTCGAAGGCCTGCTCAAGGCGCTTGACGTGTTTTTCGGTCTCGGTCAGGTGCGTTTTGAAAGCGTCTGTCAGGTCCCGGTTGGTCGCTTTTTCCGCCATGTCGGGCAGTGCCTTCAAAATCTGCTTCTCCGCATAATAGATGTCCTGCAAGACATGCAGGAACAGATCGTCCATCGTCTTGATGTCTTTCGTGAACAGCCCCACGGCGCGCTCCTTGTTTTGCGTTTCTGGAAGATCTGTTAAGAACGCGCGAATCTACCAGCCGTTCCGGTCCCCTTCGATCCGACGAATGAGTGTCGGCCCTGCCGTCTTCTTTGCGATAAAGGTATGCGGGTTTCGGCTTTGATCAGGCGGAAGAAGACAGGTCGATAGGCGCGACCGGAAGCGCGCGCTTGTGCGCGGTGCTCGAATACATGTGAAGTATCCGTCTGTAAGCTGCGTCGTCGACCTGTCGGCCTTCCAGGAAATCGTCGATCTGATCGTACGTAACACCATAGGCATCTTCATCTGGACGGAGCGGGACTAGGTTTTCGAGATCTGCCGTCGGCACCTTGGCGACGAGATCCGGCGGAGCACCCAAATGCGCGGCCAAGGCGCGAACTCTGCGTTTGTTGAGCCCTGAAAGAGGAAGGATGTCGGCGGCCCCGTCCCCGAATTTCGTGAAAAAGCCCATCAATGCCTCGGCGGCGTGGTCGGTGCCGATGACCAGCCCCCGGTTCGCGCCGGCGAGTGCGAACTGGGCGATCATACGCTGACGCGCCTTGATGTTGCCGAGCAGGAAATCCTCGCGTCCCGCGTCACCGAGATCCGTGCCGGATCGCTTGATCGAACCCAGCATGGCGTCGGTGGCCGGCTTGATGTCGACACGGCGCACTTCGTCGGCCTGTATCGTGTCCAAGGCCCGCTGCGCGTCGCTCTCGTCGGCTTGGGCGCCGTAGGGCAGCCGAATGGCCAAGAACTTTGCCTCGTACCCCGTCGCTCGCAACCTATCGACAGCGCGTTGAGCAAGAAGCGCAGCAGCTAGGGAATCGACTCCGCCGCTGATCCCAAGCACATAACTGCAAAGACCCGAGGCCCGCAGATAGGCAGCGAGAAATTCGATACGCCAATGCGCTTCCCGTTTGACGTCGAAGCTTGGAGCCACGCCCAAGGCATCGACAATCAGTTTCTGTTGGGTCATGCGGCTGCGCTCCTGACGTTAAAGCATTCCATCTATCCGCGCCGCCACGAGGTCGGCGGCGGTCACCGTTTCGACCTGCATGCCAAAGCGACTTTCATAGATTTCGATCATGGCGTCATGGGTAGAGTCTGCCCCCGAACAGATCGCGTCCGCGACTATGATGACGCGGTAGCCGAGGTCGATGGCGCCCATGACGGTGGCGAGCACGCAAACCTCCGTCTCGGCGCCGGACACTATAAGCGTATCGACGCCAGCCGACTGCAGCCGCGCATGCAGAGATCCGTGCCATGCCGACATGACAGATTTGTCCTCGATCCTGGCTGGCGGCACGAAGCGGGACAGGTCGGGGACTAGATCAATGAGTCCTGGGTCGAGCCGGGTACGCGTCATCGAATCCCATTTGCGCCAATACCGGCGCCAGGCGCCGCCGATGTCGTCCGAAGATCGTGGAGGAATAAAGCGGGTGAAGATTGTCCGTGCTGGGTCAACTTCGACGACGGCGATGACGTTGGGCAAGACGCGCTCCATCCAGGGAGTGTGCCATTCCGTCGGCTCCGCGAACATCCGTTGCATGTCGATGCAAAGGTGAACCCAGCGCCCTCGAAGCGGTCCAAAGCGCAGGCCTTCCTCCAATTTCGTCAAGGTTGGGCAGCCTTTCTGACCACACTCTCCGCCTCGGTCCTGTCCAGACGACCGACGACCTTTGCTTGCTTGCCGTCGACAGTTTGATAGGCGACGAGGAAATCCTCGATGTCTTTCAGCTCAGCTGCCGGCATATCCGACAGTTCAAAGGGCGGGCGATCCTGGTGCAGTAGAAGCGGCACAGCAAGCAAGCGGTCGTTGCGGACGGCTTTGCCCTCTTTCGTCTCCTCCATCGCAATGCCACCGAGAAGCCGGCATCGAACTAGCGAGCCCGTGGGAAGATCAGCGTCGGTCACCAGCAATACGTCCAGCGGATCGGCATCCTCCGCCTTCGTCGAAGGAAAGAAGCCAAACGGGAATGGAAAGGCGAAACCCATGGCGAGCAACTTCTTCGCTCGAAACAAGCCGGTCTCGGGGTCGAAGGCGAATTTGCTACGGCTGCCCTTTGGAGTTTCCACGACGACGTTGTAGCCGTCAGGCGCATGCAGCGAGATCTTGTCGATTTCGATTGTCATTTCGCACATAACCCCGATCGAGGCCCCGTGTTCATCATGGCTCGATATCGATCCAGGCGGGAGCGTGGTCGCTCGGCTTCTCCCATCCGCGCGTCTCGACATCCACGCCCGCGCCTCGGAGTTGGCCCGAAAGCGATGGGTTGAGCAGCAGATGGTCCATCCGCAGCCCGGAGCTGCGATCGTAGCCGCCGCGGTAGGAGAAATTCCAATAGGTGTAGATTCCCTTTTCGGGATGAATGCGCCTGATGGCGTCGATCCAGCCATCCTGCATCATCGTCGCATACGCTCCCCGGCTTTCCGGGAAGTAGACGGCATCCCCCAACCAACGCCTCGGAACCATCGCGTCGATGGGGGTTGGCACGACGTTGTAGTCACCGCAAAGAACGGTCGGTGCGCCGTCTGAAAGCAGGGCCTTGCTATAGCTGATCAGCCGCTCGAACCAGCGCAGCTTGTAGTCGAACTTCGGGCCGGGCGCCGGGTTCCCGTTCGGCAGGTAAAGGCATCCGATGATCAACCCGTCTATCTCGGCCTCGATATAGCGGCTGTGCGTGTCGTCCAGATCCCCTGGTAGGCCTCGCCGTCGTTCGACCGGTTCGACGCCACGTGCAAGGATCGCCACCCCGTTATAGGATTTTTGGCCGTGCCAGATCGCGCCGTAGCCGGCGGCGCGGATCGCTTCGATCGGAAATTTCTCGTCGGATGTTTTCAGTTCCTGCAGGCAGACGATGTCACAGGGGCTCTCAGCCAACCATTTCAGGAGCACGGGCAACCGGCCATTGACACCGTTGACGTTGAAGGTGGCGATGCGGATGGCTGGCATCGTCGGCTTGATCTATTTCTTGCCGAGCTTGTCTTCGACCTTCTTGCGGCTGTTGCCCACCGACTTGACTGCCGATTTAACGGCGTCGTTGCTGGCGCCGGTCTTACCAGCCTCGTACCTCACTTCGTGATCCTGACCGCCTGCAACCTTGGCCCGATCCTGGTTGCGGCCACGCGCCGTTTGACTATTGGACATCTCTTCCTCCTAGTTTGCTGCTTCAATGCTCCACAACGCGGCCGGTCTCTTCGGGTTCAATCCCGCAACAACAAGACATGGAAGTTGGAAAGAACGCGTCGACGGCTTGTCCGGAGCCTGTGGCAGCCGCAGGCGGCCGAGTAAGAACCTCAGCGCGGGGCAGCTCCGCCGCACCGGCCGAAGAACAGCAATTCGGCGCCGCATCGGTGGCGTCTCCACGTTTATAGGACCGCGCACGAATTGCGGGATGACAGTCCTTGTTAGTAGCATCCGCATCGACGTGTTGGATCGAGCCCTCGGTGACCTCGCTCCGCTCAGGGAACCTATTGTCAGTCCGGACCATTTTTCGTGAAGTGGACGTACGTCCGAGGAATAGATGGCAACCAGGTGCGGTCAACGGCGATGCACAAAATCGCGAGCCTATTTGCGGATGAGGCCGATATAATAACCGGCAGCCGCAAAACGGTATCGTTGGCGCCTCCTTTGAGTGACGAAGGTATCATCGACCACGAGTGTTCGTTGTTGGTGTATCCGTGCGGGTTCGACACAGCGGAGGGGCGTCTGAAGGCCGCACCTATGGTCTAGAGCCGCGCTTCATGCCGTCACGCCTTGAACTGTGTCCTTTGTGCCCGCGATAGCGGCGTCGGTAACCACGGTGCCGGCCATCAGGACGTGATGACAATCGAGGTCAGGGATTTCGTGGAATTGAGAAAAAGAATGCTCAATCGGTCCTGATCGCTATAGCGACGCCGATATAATTTCTCTTTCACCGCATCTCCGCAGGGTGGACTAACGTCCGCCACACCAGGACCGGTCCACGCCTGCCGCGGCATAGATGGAATCGATCGCCGCCATATTGCCGATCGGGTCGTCCCCTTCGGTCGGAAGCGGCGTTCCGTTGTTGATCGCAGAAACGACAGCCTCCAACTGATAGTCGAAACTGGTGTCTCCCGCGATTGTGAACTCGCGAAAATCGCCATCTATGAGTTCATGGATGGAATGTCCTTTATGCGGGACCAGGCAGTTGATCAGCGTCACCCTTCCTCGCTCTGCCAAGATCTCGAACCTCGCATGCATGTTCCAGGGCTGAGTCATTCGGGTTTCGATCTCGGCGGTAACACCAGATGGAAATATCAATGATGCCGTTGTCTCCTCGTCGACGTCGACGTCGGACATCTTGCAAACGGCCGTTTCGACGATCGGCTCTTCGCCGAGAAACGAGCGGCACCAGTGGACGGGGTAGCAACCGAGATCCATCAGTGCGCCGCCGCCAAACTCTTTTATGTGTCTGAATTCCACCTTGTCGTGACCGATGGCGTGGTTGAAGACCGCTCGCAGCGAAAGGATCCGGCCGAGCCGCCCGGAGGCGATCAGTTCGGCCTGATAATCAAATACGGGATGATAACGGTCGTGAAAGCCCTCGATCAGGCGCCGGCCGTGAGCCTGGCTCGCCGCAACCATCAAACGCGCTTCAGCTGCGCTCATCGCGAACGGCTTCTCGCAGAGCACATGCTTGCCGGCTTCCAGTGCGACGATCGAGAATTGCGCATGATTTTGCGGAGCCAGGGCATTGTAGATGAGGTCGACATCCGCATCCGCGATAAGATCCTCGTAGCGGTCATAGAAACGGGGGATGTTGTGCGCGGCGGCAAATGCCCTTGCGCTGTCGGGCCGAGCCGAAGCGACCGCCACGAGGCAGACATCGTTCCTTCTTGCGACCGGCTCGACCATGGCCATCGGCGTGACCCGGGCGGCGCCCAGCAGTCCAATTCTCAACATGCTTCTTCTCCCCATACCCGACAAAGCATCGCGCCGCCCGCATTCCAATGATGCCATTCGCACCGTTGTTTCTTCTGTCACCTCAGTGCGCGTCTCACCGATGCGGCAACTCTTAACGCCTCCCTATCAGCACACCGGGCCTGCAAGCATCGGCATAGGGTTTCACAACCAGATCCACGGCCGCCAGTAAAAGGGCCTCCGCGCGAGGTTCAACCAGGCCCTCAATGACCGCGCCATGGAGGCGTCCGAGATGCTGGCTTATGAGAGTCTCGGGGATAGGGCGCTCGCCGAAGAATGCGAGCAGGGATTTCACGGCCATCGAAGGCGTCTTGTCCGCCCAGTAGTAGCGGATGCGATCGCTGTAGCTGAAATGGCGAAGCAGATGCTGTTCCGCCTCCGAACCCGGATAGTAGGGACGCCAGTGATCGGGAGCCGCAAGCATTTCACGCTCCATCACCTCCCGCAGCGACGCGCCGCGCGGGCGCCCCAGCATCTGTGCGATGTGATCCAGACCGTAAAGAGCTTCCCTAATGGAAAAGGTCAAAGCGGGTCCAACCTTCAGGATGGCAAAACCATCTTCGGCCAGCGCCTGAAGAGCCGCCGCCGGCTGATAGTCCGTCGAATGCGCCTCGAACACTACGCCACCGAGCGAGTTGCGTGCCTCGCTCAGGCGGCGCGCCTTTAATCTGTCGTAGATGGCCACCGAGTCGTTGCCGAATTCGACGCCTGGCTGAACCACGAGTCCGATAATACGCTCTACCGCGCTGTCGATACCCACCGTTCGGAAAGCCTCGTGATGGACCGCCAGCGTTTGCCGCGCCGCCTCGTCCGTGGTGACGGACAGATCGTGCACCTTGCCCGTCGCGCCACCGGGCGGTGGCACCTCCGTGCCCACGACATAAACGATTGGCTTGCGGTTGCCGACGGCGGCCTCCGCAACCACCGCGAGGTCGGCCGCGCGCGCGGCCGTCGTCGAATCATCGAGCGCCACCGGTTCCCCAGCGCACCCCATCGACGTGTCCAGATGGATCTTCTCGAATCCTGCGTCGACATAGGCGTGCATCATGAAGCGTGCTTTTTCCATGGCTTGCCTGGCCGGCAGCTTTCGCCACGGATGCGGCCCGAGGTGATCGCAGCCGAGGATCAGCCGACGGCGATCGAAGCCGACCCGATCTGCGATATCCTCGACGAAGCGCCTGAAATCGGCGGGCGTCATGCCGGTGTAACCGCCGTCCTGATTGACCTGGTTGCAGGTCGCCTCGATCAGCGCGACACTCCCGTCGGACAGGCTGCGCCGCAACGCGGCTTCGATTGCCTGCGGATGGGCCGTGCAGATGGAAACCACAGCCAGCGGCATATCCACTGGACGATCGCCGATCAGCAGGGAAAGCGCTTCGATCTTCATCATCATGTCAGCCGAGGTTGACGACTTTGGTCAGGAATCTTGGTGACACGGTATCGAGGCCACGCGCCTGCGCCACGCGTTCGCCCAGGATCTGCAGGGCCGGCAACACGGCAATGGCGCGGGACGCCCCGGTCACGGCAACCGGCAAGGAGATGTCGCCCGGACCGCCGAGGCCGACGACCAGCGCGCCTTTCGCCGACAATTCGGCGGCGAGCATGGATTCTTCCTCCCGCGTGCCTTCGCTGTAAAGCAGGACGACCGCGCTCTTGTCGCCTATCAGGCTCACCGGTCCGTGGCGGTATTCCAGCGGGTGGTAGGTCTGCGAGATGACCTGGCTCATCTCCTGCAGCTTCAGGCCGCCCTCGGCCGCGATTCCGTAGAGCGCGCCTGCGCCGAGAAACACAAAATGGCTGCGTTTAACAACGCGCTTCGACTCGGCATCCATCTGGCGAAGCAGGCTTTCCCCCACCTGCTCGATCCGCGCATCGATCGAAATTCCCGCCAGCTTCAGACCGGCGATCAGCATCAGCGATGCCGAAACCGACATGACGATGCCCTCTTCGGGGTGCGTTTCGGCGACTATGGCACGCTCGCTCGATGAAACGATCTCGCTGTCCTTGGAACAGGTAATTGCCATTACGAAATCGCCAGCGGCGCGAGCGCTCCTCGCCGCCAGGATCGCTTCGGTCGTTTCGCCGCTCCGCGACAGCACGACAACCTGAAAGCCGTCGCCAACGGCATAATCGTGCCGCCGCCGCAGCCACTCATTGGCGGGCACTGCTTGCGCCGAATGGCCGGCGGCATTGTAGGCGGCCGCGAGCGAAAGGCTGAGATTGTACGAGGTGCCACAGCCGAGAATGACCGTGTGCCGCGGCTGAAGTCTCTCGCCACCAACACTCGAAAGCACCGGAAGCCAGTACGGAAACTGCTGAAAGATGACTTTTTCGGTCTGGCTCATTTGGCTATCCATTGTTAGTCTTAGAGAGCGGGTTTTGGCTGTCTGTCGGCTGATAGAACAGCGTGTCGGGGATGGTTTTGCCCAGTCGGCGGATATAGTCGGACGAGATCGCGAGCCCCGCGGCTTCAGCCGCGAACAGCAACGACCCGCCCACTGGCGGCAGCACCGGAATCAAAGGCGCGCCCAGGGCCTTCCCCAGCTCTTGCCGGATATGCCGGCTGTTGAACAAGCCGCCAGCATAGGTCCAGGGGAGATCGCTCGCGCCGATCCGCTGTCGAGCGGCGCGGACGAGATCGGCAAGCTCTTGCGCTGCACGATCAAACAGGGAAATGGCATTGGGATCACCGCGCTCGACGAATCCGTCGAGGATTCTCGTCAACGCCGCGACGCCTGAACGCGACTGCTCGATCCGCGAATACCAAGACAGCACGGCATCCATCGAAGCGGCGGGACCAAGCCCCAGGGCGGACACGAAATCCGTGAAGAATTCCATGCCGTCGACGCGTCCATCGGCGATCCTTGATATCAGCGAGAGCGCCTCGCGGCCGATCCAGTAGGCGCTCCCGTCATCGCTGAAGACATGACCCCAGCCGCCGAAGCGAAGGTCATCGCCACGAGCGTCGACAGCCCACGCCATCGAACCCGTCCCCGCGAGCAGGAGCACTCCTGGAGCCATACCAGCGAAAGCACCGCCGTGAGCTGCCTTGACGTCGTTGACGACCAGCGTCTTCGTTCGAGGCAGGAGCGAGGCGACGAAGCGCTCCTGGGCATCCGAAATCGCGTCCGACTCGTTATGCGCCGGTAAGGCAAAACAAGCCTGGGCGACGCGATCGAAGTAGCAATCGAGCGGCGTCAGAGCGTCCGCGAGATTCTCCTGCCAGCGCTCATTATCCATCAGGTTGACACCGTGCCCCAAGGACGTCGCCAGCGCATTCCCCATCTCGTCGGCGACGACGACGCGCGTGGTCGAGCCACCGCCGTCCACGCCCAAGACCAGCGAATGGCTCGCATGGCCCGGAAACGCCTCTGGTGTCTCAACGCTCAATACCATGCGCCGATAAAACGACGGCTTTCAATCACAGTCAAGCAAATTTATGATTGTATGTGATCAATAGCAAAAACCGGCGCAAACTCACTCTCAATTCCTTCGGATCAACCGGGGAGCATTATATCGATCGCGCGCGTTCTGGGTGTCTGATGCAGAGAATCCATCAATATCAATCGTTTTTTTGATTGACACGTGCATTGCAACGCCGGATCATCACGGGATGAAGGTCGATAGGCAAAGTACCATCAGAGAGCACCTGTACCGCAATGGGCCCATGGGCATCGCGGAGCTTGCAACAGCCACGAATGCTTCGGCGGCTACAATCCGTCGGGACCTGCAGATGCTTGAGCAAGCCGGTTTGATCACACGCACGCACGGAAGTGCTCAGATAGCCGACGCGACAACCCTGGAAGTCGCGTTCCGAGTGCGCGAGACGCAGAATATCTCGGCAAAGCGCGCCATCGCAGCGACGGTTGCGTCGATGATCACTCCCGGTTCATCCGTGTTTCTGGATGCGGGAACGACGGTATTGCAGTTCGCGCGGCATCTGCGGCTCAATCCAATGCCCCTCACCGTCTTTACCAACGGCCTGATGGTGGCGATCGAGCTGCTGAACCTGCCGAGGGTGAACGTGACTGTCCTTGGCGGGCAGGTGCGCGACGAAAATGTGTCGCTGGTCGGGCCCTTCGCGGAATCGATGCTTGATTCGATCTGGCTCGATGTCCTGCTTCTTGGCGCGGGCGCGATCTCGGGCGACGGCCGCATCTACACCTACGATGTCGGTGAGGCCAGGGTGAACACGCGCATGATTGGACGCGCCTCGCGCGTCGTCATCCTCGCCGATTCGAGCAAGTTCGGACAAACCGCCACATTCGCGGTCGCCTCGATTCCGGCCGGAAGCATGATCGTTACGGATAGTGGCTTGTCGGGGGACTGGCGCGCGCGGCTGAGCGACATGGGCGTGGAGGTCAAGATAAGCGATGCCGAGGCATCCGCATGACCCCGGACACCAGATTCGTGCACCAGATCCGTGCGGTCGCACGGCAATCGGAAATGGATGCCGGCGCGGTCGGCTTCGGCATCCCACCTACGTCAAGAGTACCAGTTCAAAATGGGAGTTAAGGAAATGAAACGACTGCTTTCTGCGTTCATAGGGGCCGCGGTCTTGGCCGCGACCATGCTTCCAGCTTCGGCGAAAGACATAACCGTGGGCTTCGCTGCCGCCAATTCGGGCTGGCCCTGGTATGCCACCTTCATAAAAAGGATCGATTCCAAGGCGGCTGAGAAAGGCTGGAAGACGCTCGTGCTGAGCGCCAATGGCGACGTTCCCACTCAGCTCAGTCAAATCTACGACCTTGTCTCGAAGAAGGTCGATTACATCGTCGTGGGCCCGATCGACGGAAGCGCGGTCATCCCCGGGCTCAAGGCGGCCAAGACGGCGGGAATTCCAGTCGTCGTGATCGGCAATCCGGTCGATAAGTCCGGCGACGAATTCGTAGCGGCATCGCGTCTCCCGGACGACGCCGATCTCGGCCGGGGCAGCGCGGAGCTCGCTGTCCAGGCGGTCGGCAAAGGTGGCACCCTTGTCATCGTCGATGGCCTTCCCGGTCAGCCGGCTGTTACCATTAGGCACGCCGCCATGGACAAGGTCTGGGCGGCAAACGACATCAAGATCCTCGGCGTCCAGCCGGCCAACTGGGACTCCACCCTGGCGGCGACCGTCACGGAAGATCTTCTGACGCGATTTCCCGACGTCAAGGGTGTCCTTTCGCTCGATGGCGCAATGACGCCAGGCGTTCTTCGCAGCGTCGAGGACGCGGGCTTTGCCGGACCGGTGATCGGGCTCGGCGGCACGGCGACGGAAATTCAGGCGATCCGCGCGGGTAAATTATACGGCACCACCTGCATGTCGGCCGGCTTCAATGCCGATGCCGCCGTCCAGGCCGTATCGGATCTGGTCGACGGCAAGACTGTGAAGAAACTGGAAATGGTCGCCTCACCAAAAATCACGCGGGAGAACGTCGATACATGCCCGGGTGACTGGTAGTCGTCGATCGATGCTGCGAGCAGGCGGCAGCGTCGCCTGCTCGCCGAGTTGGAATAGGCCTTATGTCTGACACATCCTGGATAATCGGTGCGCAGCTGTCCACTTCGCACACTGCGCTCGAGCTGCTGCCAGCCGAGCGCGTCGAGGCGATCATCGACGCGGCTCTGAACCACGTACCGCTCAAGATTATCGTTGTGGGCGCCCGCGAGGCTCCACAAATCTTTTCGACCGTATGCGAAATGAGCCGCAAGCACGGCTACCAGTCCTATCTCTGGTACAACCTGCTTTCTGACGTCAAAGGATGCGACGTCGCGGAATTGGTGGTCGATTGGCGCGGTCAGCCGAGCACAGGATGGGGAACCTGGAACGGCGATGACGGCGCCGCGGAGGAAACATTCAAATTCATCTGCCCCAACAATCCGTCTGCCCGAGCAAAGACTCTCGGACAGCTTGAATATCTGGTGACACGTTATCCGTTCGACGGCGTGTTCCTGGACAAATGCCGCTTCCCTTCTCCGGCCAACGGAATGACCGAGTTGTTCTCCTGCTTCTGCACACATTGCCACAGGGCTGCCGCGCTGCGGGGACTCGACCTGCATGAGGTCGCGGCAATGCTGAACGGCGGTTTTCTCGCCGATCAGCTGCGAGCCGACGGATCAGCTATCCCCGCCGAGGCGAGTTGGAACGATAGGCTGATCGCCGGCTCAAGTCTCCTGGACCGGTTCATGAAGTTCCGTGCGGACTGCGTAACGGGATTGATCATCGAGGCGAGGAAACTGACGCAACGTCTTGGACGAGTCCTGGCACTCGATCTGTTCACCGCCGGGCTGGCTCCAATCGTGGGGCAGGATTATACGGCTTTGTCCCGGCTATCCTCGTGGATGAAGCCGATGACCTATCGGAAGGCACTTGGTCCCGCCAGTTTGCGGCTTGAGATTCCTGCCCTTGTTGATGGACTTTCGAAATTCACGAACAGCCCTATCGCAATGATCGAAAGCTGGGCCGCGCGTAATATTCCAACCTTTGCCGAAGGAACGCTTGGGACAATCCGGGATGATGGCGTGCCCGTGCCTCTTATTGCGGCTGAAATCGCGGCGGCTGTTCGCCAGATGCGTGGCACTCCGGTCTATGCTGGGATCGAAACCCTTTCCTACCCGGGCGTTATAGACGTCGATGCACCCATGGTACGCCAGTTGGTGCGGGCAGCCCATTCGAGCGGCGCCTCGGGCGTCATCGCGTCGTGGGACCTCGTCTACACGCCGGAAGAAAACCTACTCGCGTTGAGAGGAGACGCTCGGCGTTGAACCCTGCAATTGAAGTCAAAGGGCTGTCCAAGAGCTTTCCTGGAGTTCAGGCGCTCAAGAATATCGATCTGACCATCCGGACTGGTGAGGTACACGCCCTGATAGGCCAGAATGGAGCCGGCAAGTCGACCTTGATCAAGATTATGGCGGGTGCATTTCCGCCGAGTGAAGGGACCCTCCTCGTTCATGGCGAGCCGGTTCGATTTTCAGAGCCGCTCGATGCGATCCGGCGCGGTATTGTCACAATCTCTCAGGAAACCAACCTGGTCCCGACGCTGAGCGCTTCGGAGAACATCTTTATCGGCCGGCTTCCGCTGCGAAGCGGCAAGCGGGTGGACTGGGCGTTGATGCGGCGCGAGTCATCAAGGCTGCTGGACGAGCTTGGGTTCCCCCTTGATCCTGACACCAAGGCGGCGGAGCTTTCCGTGGCCCAGCAACAGGGCGTCGAGATCGCGCGCGCCCTGTCACGCGAGGCTGATATCGTCATCATGGACGAGCCGACTTCCGCGCTCGCCGCGCGCGAAGTCGAGCGCCTGCTCAAGGCGGTCGACCAGTTGAAGGCCCGCGGCAGGACCATAATCTACGTCAGCCATCGCTTCGACGAGGTCTTTCGCCTAGCGGACCGAATGTCTGTCTTCCGCGAGGGGATGCATGTCGCCACGCTCGATGCTTCCTCAACGAACCGGGATGCTCTCGTGGAACTGATGATCGGTCGCGCGATGACAGCTCCGACAGCACGTCGGGCGCAGGTCGTTTGCTCCAGCGCACCGGTTCTCGCGGTGGAAGGGATCGGGCGCGCCGGCGTTTTCGAGGATATCTCCTTCAGCCTTCACGCCGGTGAGATTCTGGCGCTTAGTGGACTTGTCGGCTCGGGTCGGACTGAAATCGTCAGGGCCATCTTCGGAGCCGACAAGCTCGACACGGGCCGTATTATGATAGACGGCAAGGTCGTCCCCCAGCCGCGCCCCAACAAAATGGTTGCACTTGGGCTGGCACTGGCGCCGGAGGACAGGAAACGTCATGGGCTTGTGCTGCAAATGCCAGTCATGGACAACCTCTCCCTGGCATCGATCGCAAGGCGCGCCGGGATCTACATTCGCCGTTTCGGCGCGGAAGTCAGTGCTGGGCGCCGCTACGTGAAAGAGCTCTCGATCCGTACGCCCCGGCTTTCCACGCCCGTCATCAATCTTTCGGGCGGAAATCAGCAAAAGGTGGTCATCGGCAAATGGCTCGAAACCAAGCCGCGGATTCTTATCGTCGACGAACCGACGCGCGGCATCGACATTGCCGCCAAAGCCGACATCTTCGAAATTCTGAAGGCGCTTGCCGACGATGGCATGGCCATCATCATGATTTCATCCGAACAATCGGAGATCCTGCAGGTTGCCGACCGCACGATCGTCATTGGCGAGGGGCGGTTTGTCGCTGAATTCACCAAGGAGGAGGCCAGCGAGGCGAAGCTGACTCAAGCCGCATTCGGTCGCTTGCCGCCCACCATTCATGAGGAGCCGGCGACATGACCATGACCTCGATCGGCAAGTCCCCTTCTTTGGCGGCCATCCACAGCGTCGGCCGAGTGCTGCAGGGCTACCTGCCTTGGATCATGCTCGTGGTCATTGCCGGGGGGCTTGCGATCTTTCTGCCGAGTTTCCTTACGGTCAATAATCTTTTCAATATACTGCGCCAGTCGTCGTTCATCGGCATCGTAGCGGTTGGCATGTCCTTCGCGATGATCGCGGGAGCCTTCGACCTCTCCGTCGGCTCAATCATGGGACTCGCCGCCGTCATCCTGCTGAGGACGCAACCCGCTGAAATGTCGACGCTGGCAATCGGTGCCGGTTTTGCATCTGGGGCCGCGCTTCTGATCGGCGCCGCCAATGGTCTTGCTGTTGGCGTGATGCAGACGAATTCCGTTGTTACCACCATAGGCAGCGCCTTCGTCGTTTTGGGTCTGACCTTGATCTACACGCAGTCGCAGAATGTCACGGCAGTCCAAATTCATCCCCTTCTGGAATATCTGAGCGGTGGCCGGATCTATCGTTTCCCGGTTCCGACAATCCTGTTCCTGGCCGTCGCTATCGTCGCGCAGCTTGCACTTTCCGTCACCGGATATGGCCGCCAGCTTTATGCCACCGGCGGCAACGTGGCCGCCGCGAGGCTGTCGGGTGTCAATGTCGGGCGGGTGAAGATGGTCGCCTACATTGTCTCGGCGCTGCTTGCGGCACTGGCGGGAATGCTGATCGCGGGCCGCGTGCGGAGCGTCAACAGTTCGTTCGGATACGGGTTCGAATTCGATGTCCTCACCGCTGTCATGCTGGGTGGGATGAGCCTGTTCGGTGGACGCGGCAGCATCGCAGGAAGCGTCGCGGGCGTGCTCATTCTGGGTGTCATTTCCAACGGCATGACGCTGTCCGGCATTAGCTATGAAATGCAACTGGTCGCCAAAGGCCTGCTCCTGGTCATCGCTGTCGCTCTCGATGAGCGGCTTCGTCAGAGGTCGGTTTGATGCCCCGGATTATCGCGCTAATCACTCGACATCCGACGTCCGTCGTGCTGCTGGTATGCGTCCTCGTGTCGGCCGCTGCCAATAACGAGTTCCTGACCTCGGCAAACCTCTATAATCTGCTTCGCCAAATCGCGCCGGCGGGCATCGTTGCACTCGGCATGGCCATCGTCATCATTGCCGCGGGCATAGACCTGTCGATGGGAGCGATGGCAGCGCTTGCCGGCGTGATCGTGCTGACAATCCAGTCGAGTGCCGGCTCGGCGACCGGCGTCGCCCTGGCGCTCGCCGCGGGTGCAGGCGCGGGCCTGGCCAATGGTCTTGCCGTGACTTCGCTGCGCATCAACCCCTTTATTGGTTCACTTGCCACGACCATGGTGCTGCGCGGGGCGTCGCTGACCATATCCAATAGCCAGACGATTACCGGCCAGGATCTCTGGTTCGGGAGGCTCGCCGACTATGCGATCTTTGGGGTGCCGGTTGCGGCAATCCTATTTGGGGCGATCTTTGCTATCCTCTATTTCATCACGACATCGACGCCGATCGGTCGGGCACTTTTTGCCGTTGGCGGTAGCACAGCCGCCAGTCGGGCTGCCGGACTCAAGGTGGACCGCATTCTGATGCTGGCCTATGTCACGGCGGGCTTCCTGGCCGCGGTTGCAGGCGTCATGATTTCATCGCAGATCAATTCGGGGTCGCCGATCATCGGCGACCGGATACCGCTGTTCGCAATCGCGGCGGTTCTGATCGGAGGCGTAAGCATGCACGGAGGCGCGGGATCGCTTTTGGGGGTGATACAGGGAGTCATTGTCCTGGCCGTGATCCAAAACGGCATGAATCTCTACGGGATCGGCGGCCAGTACCAGATTACGGCAATCGGCCTGCTTCTCATCATCACCATGATGTTCGACGAGTTTCTTGTCCGCCAGCGTCGCAAAGCATCTGCCCTTTGAGGCGGGGACTTTTCGGATCCTGTTGCAGCGGCAGGCCCGCTTGCTTTTCCCGCCAGCGTCGCTCACGTTTTATCAGGCGCGAACCGACGCCTTAACGCTGCCCGTTTTGGTATTTTAATGGTCCTCAAGTTGTTCGCGACATTGACAAGTGATCAAAAGTCACGAAATTACTCCTGCCTGCGGTGATGACTCTGGAATTGCTCCGGCATCCTACAGCAAGGAAGCGAATGGTCGCCCCCTCCGTCAAAGCGGTCCCTAGTTCGGCGAAAACACTGAAGCGAATGCTGTGAGCACGAAAAACTGTCCAATAAAAATGACATCCCCATAGTTCTGCAGAATGGTGAAGTGAATGACCTTTGATCTCATTCTCAAAAATGGGCGGGTGATCGATCCGTCGCAATCTCTCGACCGCGTGACCGACGTTGGCTTTGCCGGCGGCAAGGTCGCTGCCGTCGGCGACGGCCTGCAGGACACGGCAGCCGAGGTGAGGGACGTCACCGGCAGAATCGTAACGCCTGGGCTCATCGATCTTCACACCCACGTCTATGGTGGCGGCACCTCGATCAGTATCGACGCCGAACCCTATGCGCGAAACAGCGCCGTCAGCACATTGGTCGACACCGGCAGCGCCGGCCCGGGCAATTTTTCGGGCTTCCGCAAGCATGTCATCGACAGGTCGGAGGTACGCATTCTCGCCTATCTCCACGTGGCCTTTGCCGGCATCCATGCGTTCTCGAAACGCGTCATGGTTGGTGAGGGCAGCGACCTGCGCCTCTTCTCGGTGCCTGATGCGGTGGAAGTCGCACGGGCCAACCCCGATGTCGTCATCGGCATCAAGGTCCGCATCGGGCGCAACGCAAGCGGTGCATCAGGCATAATGCCGATGGACGTCGCATTGGAGGTGGCTGGGGAGACGGACCTCCCGCTCATGGTGCATATCGATCACCCGCCGCCCAGCTATGAGGCTGTCGTCGATCGCTTGCGTCCAGGCGACATCCTTACGCATTGTTTCAGACCCTTCCCGAACACGCCCATGAACAAGGACGGCGGCGTGAAGCCGGCGGTGCTTGCCGCGCGTGAGCGCGGCGTGCTGTTCGACATCGGCCATGGCATGGGTTCGTTCAGCTACCGAACGGGACGTGCCGCGCTTGAACACGGCTTCAAGCCGGACACGATCTCCTCGGACGTCCATGTGTTGTCCGTTGGCGGACCGGCCTATGACCAGGTCACGACGCTATCCAAGTTCCTTGCACTCGGCATGTCGCTCGACGAGGTAATCGCGGCGTCCACGATCAACCCGGCCAAGGCGCTCAGGAGGCCTGAACTCGGCAGCCTGAAGCCCGGATCGGTCGGAGATGCGAGCATCCTGTCCCTCGACGAAGGCGCCTTCCCATTGGTGGACGGGGCAGGGGAGATCCTCAATGCCGAGCGGCGCATTTTCGCGCGGGGTCTCGTTCTGGCGGGACGGTGGTGGCATTCAGCCGACACCGGAACGGCCAACTGAGGATTGACCATCCCGCTCTGCGCCTGCCCTTATGCTATCGAGGTCGAATTTGCACCGCCTGTCCGACGAGAGCATCCTGCTTTCAAATGAAGATCTGGCGGTAGAAATCGCGCTCCTGGGCGCCGAACTTCGTTCGATCAGGGACAGCGAATCTCGACAGTGGCTTTGGCAAGGCGATGTCGGTTGGTGGGCGGCGAGAGCTCCGATCCTGTTTCCTGTCGTGGGCCGCTGTGCCGGAAGTGAATTGCGCCATCGGGGGTATTCCTTTCCGGCGGAGCAGGCCCATGGATTTGCGCGCGACCTTGCGTTTTCTGTCGCCTCGCTGGAGGACGATAGCTGCAGCCTGAGCCTAGCCAGCGATGACTCGACGCGGGCCCGGTATCCGTTCGATTTCTGGCTCGACATGCGCTTCACCCTGGACGGCGGCCGCCTGTGGCAAACCGCGACGGTCACCAACACCGGCTCGGAAACGATGCCCGCATCCTTTGGGTTTCACCCCGGATTCCCATGGCCTCTGCCATCGGACAGCGCTGCGCCCCAGGAGGCATATGAAATCATCTTTGCCGAGGCAGAATCCGCGCCGATACGCCGCCTGGCAAATAACCTCCTGGCGGATCGCAGTTTCGCGACCCCCGTTGAAGACAAGCGGCTGCCTTTGTCGCCCGCGCTTTTCCAGTCGGGCAGCGTCATCTTCGATCGGCTTTCCAGTCGTTCCCTCTGGTTTGGAATCTCGGATCAATCAGGGATCAGGATCGATTTTCCCGATTGTCCTCATCTCGGCCTTTGGATGCTGCCTGGAGCGTCTTTCCTGTGCATCGAGCCATGGCAGGGCTATCCCTGCCCCGAGGGTTTCCAGGGCGATATCCTGGAAAAGCCTGGTATGATCCATCTGGCGCCTGGCGAGAGCTTTTCCCGCAATATGGGAATTTCGATAGGGTCCCGGCTTAGTCAGGGCCCCGGCAATCGGCCAAACGGCCCACCGGTGCGCCCTTGACCCCGACATTCGCCAGGTAGATATCGCCTTTTGGCTGCCCTCCGAAGAGCTGGGATGACTGGCGCGCCGTGGTGACGACCAAAAGCCGGCTGTCCGGTCCGGCAAAGGCGACACTGGAAACGAATGGCTCGGGTATATCGAGCACCGCGTGGATGCGGCCATGAAGGTCGATCCTAATGACGCAACCCTTGCCCCACAGTGCGAACCACACCATGCCCTGCTCATCGGCCGCTGCCCCGTCCGGCTTTCCGGTTGTCGGATCGGCAAGGGTGAAGGATCGTTCTATGCGCTCCTCGGCCAGAACTACGACGTCGATCCGGCCCACCCGGCTGTCGGCGACCGTGGCATGGCGGCCGTCGGGAAGGAATGCGACGCCGTTGGGCACATGATAGCCCGGAAATACCGCTCTGGGTTCGCTGCCGGGCGCCCAGCAATGGAAGGCGCCTTTCGCCTCGTTTCCATCCTGCGTCATCGACCCGATCCACAGACGTCCGGAAGCGTCGACCCCACCGTCGTTGAAACGCATATCGAGGGGCAATGCCTTAAATTGGTCGATGGTTCGAATGTCACCGGTCTGCGGGTCGAGCCGCTTCAACCCCGTGGGCACGGCGGCCACAACGCCGCCGGCCCTGTCGAGGTTGATGCAGCCGATGGGCTCGTTCAGCGACCATGAGCGCCGGTTTGAACCGTCGAGAGCGCAGCTGTGGATGCGGCCGGCCCAGACGTCGATCCAGAACAGGCGCTCCGTCGTCTCGTCCCATAAGGGGCATTCGCCCAGCGACATGGAAACGCCCAGCGCCTCATCGTGCTGGTATTGCCTCATGGCAGCTTATTGCCAGGGGCAGTGGGCAAGATAGGGCTTCAGCTCACGGCAGATGAAGTTCAGTTCGGCAAGCGCGCCGGCGTCGAGTTGTTTGCCGCCTGCCTGCCGGAAGCCGGCCCATTCGATGACGCCGCGCCGACGTAAGATCTCCTTGTAGACCGCCACGCCATAGCTGGTTTCAAAGAGCAGGAGCGGAATGACCGCCCTGTAGATCTCCGCCGCACGCTTTTCGTCGTTGCTTTCGAGCGCGGCCCAGAGGGCGGCATGAACGTCCGTCACCTCGCAGGCAGGCATCGTGCCAATGGCGCCACGACGATATTCGTCCGTCAGATGCCGGCCAGCCTTGCCACCCATGACCCCAAGCATCCGCTCGTCGCAGAGCTGGGTGAGCTGCGAAATCATCGGGCCGGGGAAATCGGTTTCTTCCTTGATGTAGACCGGCTGGTCCAGCTTCTCGATCAGATGGCGCAGAAAGACCGCCGACATCGGGGTGCCGCTCGGCCCGCTGTAGTTCTGGATGAAAAGAGGGAGCGGAACCGTGCTCTGGATGGCGCGATAGTAGTCGACGATCTCGGCTTCGGTGGCCCGCTGAACCGACGGCGGCATCGCCATCAACCCGTCGGCATTCACCTCGATGGCCTGGCGACCGTATTCGCACGCCAGCTTCTTGCACGAGGCGGTGATGCCGATGATCACGGGAACACGGCCGGCGGCGGCAGTCGCGATCGTGCTGACGACGAGCGTGCGCTCGGCTTCCGTAAGATAGGGAGCTTCGCTGGCATTAGCCGTCGTCACCACCCCGTCGGCGCCGGAGGTGATGGTGAAATCCACGATCCTGCCAAGGCCCTTGACGTCGATTTCGTCGCTTGGCGTGAACGGCGTGGGGATAATGGAGTAAACGCCGCGAAAGGTCTCTTTGTCTGTCATGCTGTCCCTACCGATACCGGCATCTTCTCGGCGAGAGCGATCGCTGCCAGCAATTTTTGATCAATTGCGGAGCACCATTGACATTTGGTCTTCAAGTTGTCAATCTTGGTAACTGAAGATATGGAGTGCAGTGCGTGAAGATTGAACGCCTCGAAGCCTTTGTCGTGGGGAATCCCTGGAAGAACTGGGTTCTCGTGAAGATGACGAGTAATGGTGTCGTCGGGTGGGGTGATGCGACCACGCCGATGTCGACGAAGCCGGTGATGGCCGCTATCGAGGAACTCAAGCGGCTTTGTATCGGCCATCCTGTCGGCGACATCGAAGCTCTGCGTTCCAAGCTCTTCCGCACGCTCTATCTCACGGACAATGCCACGCTGCTTGCCGCCATGGCGGGTATCGAGACCGCCATGTGGGACATCAAGGGCAAGATGGCCGGCCTTCCCCTGACGGATTTCTTTGGCGGTCGGGTTCGAGACCGGGTTCGCGCCTATGCCAATGGCTGGTATTCGGGAGCCCGTGACGAGGGTTTCGTCCGCGAGCGTGCCGCCCATGTCGTAGAACTCGGCTACACCGGCTTGAAGATCGATCCCTTTGGCGCCGCATACCGGCTGCTGGACAAGTCCGAATACAAGACAAGCCTGCGCTTGCTGGGTGCCATTCGTGAAACTGTCGGTGACGAGGTCGACGTGATCGTGGAGTTCCACGACCGGTTTTCCGTCACCGAGGCGCTCCGCATCATCAATGACATTTCCGATATCAAGCCGCTATGGATCGAGGCGCCGGTATGGTCCACCAACACCGACGCACTCAAGGCCGTGATCGGCGGAACCACGACACGGATCGGTGCGGGCGAGCGCTTCACCAAACTGTCGGATTTCGCGGCTTTGTTGCACACAGGCCGTGTCGACGTCGTCCTCCCCGAATATGTGGAGCTTGGCGGCATCTCGCGATTGCGGCAGGTGGCCGCCATCGCCGAAGCCCATGAAGCGATGATCGCGCCCCACAATGCGCGGTGTCCCCTGAGCACGGCCGTGAACGTCGCGGTCGACCTCGTAACGGCCAATGTCTTCATCCAGGAATCCTTCGACGACTTCCATGTCGAATGGTCGAAGGATCTTTTCCATGGCCTGCCAAAGGTCGTGAACGGTTTTTACGAAGCGGAATCGCGGCCGGGCACCGGCGTCGAAGTCAACGAGGAGCTCTTCGCGGACCATCCGTACTCGGCGCACAACTTTCTCAACTTCTTCGAAGGCGGCTGGGAAGATCGCTTCAAGGCCAAGGCGTGAACGGGAGTATGCCAATGACTTCCCTCACCGTCCTGCCGGAACCCACGCCCCTGCTGCGCGAGCAGGCAGCGCCGTTGAGCAGCATCGTCCAGGCGGCCGGATTGCTCTGGCTGTCCGGGCTGACGCCGAGAGATGTCACGTTAGGCCATCGCGAGGTGGGTGACATCGAACAACAGACAATCGTCGTCATGGAAAACATCCGGGTGCTGCTGGAGCACGCCGGCCGCTCATTCGCGGATGTCGTGCGAACCACGATCTACCTGACGGACACGTCCGATTTCGAAAAGATGAATGAGGTCTATAAGCGCTATTTCAGTTCGCCCTATCCGGCGCGCAGCACAGTAACCGTCGCAGGTCTCGTTCACCCGAAATACCGCATCGAAATCGATGTGGTTGCCACCGCCGCGGGCCAGTGAGTTCATGGCCACCGTCGTCATCGACAAAGTTCGCAAATACTACGGGGCAGTCAGCATCATCAAGGATGTCTCGGTCGAGATCGGCGACGGCGAATTTATCGTGCTGGTCGGGCCGTCCGGATGCGGCAAGTCCACATTGCTTCGCATGATCGCAGGCCTGGAAGCCATAAGCGGCGGAGAGATCTCGATCGGCTCACGCGTTATCAACAATGTGTCGCCCAAAGAACGCGACATTGCCATGGTGTTCCAGAGCTACGCTCTCTACCCGCATATGACGGTCCTCGAGAATATGGGCTTCTCGCTCAAGCTCAAGGGCGTGCCCAAGGCAGACATCGCGTCGAAGGCCCGGCATGCGGCAGACATTCTCGGTATCCAGAGTCTGCTTAATCGCTACCCCCGGCAGTTGTCGGGAGGCCAGAGGCAGCGCGTCGCCATGGGCCGCGCCATCGTTCGCGATCCGCAGGTCTTCCTGTTCGACGAGCCGCTGTCCAACCTCGATGCCAAGCTTCGAGCCCAGATGCGCAGCGAAATCAAGAAGATCCATCAACGGTTGGGCACCACCACGATCTATGTCACCCACGATCAGATCGAAGCCATGACGATGGCCGATCGCATCGTGGTCATGCGCGACGGTGTCGTCGAGCAAGTCGGTGCGCCGCTGGACGTTTACGACAGGCCGGCGAACGTTTTCGTTGCCGGCTTCATCGGCGCGCCTGCAATGAACCTGATCGAAGGAAAGGTCTGCGCCGGCAAGTCTTCCCCCGAATTCGACATGGCGGACGGAAGCCGTCTGCCTCTTCCTCCCAATCTGGCTTTGAGCGTGGGCCAGAAGGTCATCTACGGCATTCGGCCGGAATATTTCTTGATTGCCGCGGATGGCTTGGCGGCCACGGTCGTGGTGGTCGAGCCCACCGGCTCAGAGACCCAGGTCGTGGCGAAAATTGGCGATCAGGAAGTCCTGGCGGTGATCCGCGAAAGGATCGTCGTCGAACCCGGCAGTCAGTTGAATTTGAAGCCCGATATCAGGTCCATCCACATCTTCGATGGCGATACCGGGCAACGGATTGGCGAGCAGCAAGGCGAACTCTCGCAGATGCGGTCGGCCACTTGAGATGATGTCTCCTCACAACAACCGCTACCGATAGATGGACACCCCCGTGACCGCCAGCGAACATTGTGATCGTCCACACGAGAACGGGGTAAATCTTGCAGGCCGGCTGGCGCTTGTCACCGGTGCGACCTCCGGCATTGGTTGGTCGATCGCGCGCGCCCTGGCGCTGCAGGGGGCCGATCTGGTCGTCCATGAATATACGGACCAGCACACCGGGGAGTTGGTTGCCGACCTGACCAGGCTCGGTCGCAAGGCAGTTGCCTTCACGGGAGATTTTTCGGTGCCGGGTGGCGGAGGCAGGCTCGCGTCGGAACTCTCGGCGGCGGGGCTGTCGCCGGATATCGTCGTCCACAACGCGTCGCTGCAGGTCCGGAAGCCGCTCGATGAACTTCGCGCCGAAGACGTCGCCGCGCAGATGCATGTCGGCTATGGCGCTGTCGTCGAACTCGTCGGCGCCACTGTCGGGGGCATGAAGGAGCGTGGCTGGGGACGCATACTTACGGTCGGCAGCGTCCAGCAGTTGCGCCCCAATCCCGCCTTGACGGTCTATGCGAACGTAAAGGCCGCCCTGGCGAATTTCGTTCAAGCCATTGCCGCGGTCTATGCTCCCCACGGAATTACGGCCAACAACATTGCGCCTGGCATGATCGACACGTCGGCGACCCGCTTCATCCTCGATAACCCGGTACGGAATGCGGACATGCTGCGGCAAATTCCGGCCGGCTATGTTGGCGAGCCGCAGGATTGCGCGGGATTGGCGGCATTTCTGTGCGGGCCTGACGGACGCTACATCACCGGGCAAACCATCTTCATCGATGGTGGGCTTGGGCTGAATACGAAGGCGTCGTTCATCGCACAAGGCGCAGCAGGCGAGGGACCGTTATGAAGGTGCCAGGCTTCGCACGTCGCGCAGCCGATAGTTCCGGAACAGCGACCGGGTCCCTCGGTTGGTGGTTCCTTCCGGGATTCGCCCTCGCCCTCGCGATCTCCATCGCTCCCTTCTGCTACGCGATCGTCCAGAGCTTGCGGGCATCTAAATATCTGGAGATGCGTCAGTTTGTCGGGCTTCAGAACTATGTCGATTTCCTGTCGGACAGCAGCGTCATAACCAACACGGTTGTCGTCTGCGTCGGCACTCTCGTGTTGAGCGTCCCCCTCGGGGTCGGCGCCGCATTGGCGCTTTGGCGGGCCACGAGATTCCAGACGTTCTTTCGGACGCTTCTGATCATCCCCTGGCTGATGTCCAGTCTTGTTGCCGCCAAACTCTGGGGCTGGCTGTTGAGCGCCGACCTGGGCCCGGTGGCCTTTCAGCTCCGGGAGTTGGGAATCATCATGCCAAATCCCGCCACAACGCCCAACCTGGCGATGCCGCTGCTGATCCTGGCATACGCGTGGAGTTCGTTTCCATTGATCATGGTGATGACCTACGCGGCGCTGCAGGCGGTTCCAAAAGAAACGTTGGAGGCATGCCATGTCGACGGGGCCTCGGACATTCAGCGCCTCTTCTATGTCGTTCTGCCCATAATCAAGAACTCGATCCTGGTCGGGACAATCCTGACCACTATCAACACGGTCAATAACGCCACCATGGTGCTTGTCCTGACCGGTGGCGGGCCGGCCGGCGCGACCGAGACGATCGCGCTGCGCGTCTTCGAAGAAGGATTCAAGTTCTTCGAGGTGGGACGCGGTGCTGCCGGTTCCGTAGTCATGTTCATCGTCAACGCATTCTTCGTGGCAGCCTACCTGAAGACACTGAGGGCAAAGACGTGATTCCTACAAGGACCGGATACCTCGCCTACGCCTTCCTCATAGTGTGCTCGATCTTCGTGCTCTTGCCGTTGCTGTGGGCTTTCAGCACGTCCCTGAAGGATGTCGCTGATGCGGCGGCCTACCCGCCCGTCTGGATACCGAACCGGCCGACACTGGCAAACTATGCCGAAGTCATCACCAATCCCAAGCTAGTCCGATATTTCCTCAACACCATCGAAGTCGGCGGCGTCGCCATCGTGATGGCCATCCTGCTCGGCGCACCGGCGGCTTACGCGGTCGAGCGAGGCGTCTTTTGGGGCCGCGACCGCATGATGAGCATCCTTTGGGCGACCAACATGCTCGGCGGCGTGGCCGTCATCCTGCCGCTTTACCTCGTGTCCGCACGGCTCGGCATCTATGACACCAAGTTTGTGCTTGTCCTGGTCTATGCGGGCACGACGGTGCCGACCGTCATCTGGCTGCTGAGGGGCTTTGTGGCGCGTATCCCGCCCGAGATCGAGCAGGCTGCGCTGCTGGATGGCTGTAACCGCTTCACGGCGTTCACCAGGATCACCTTGCCCTTGATGCGCCCCGGTATCCTGGCGTCGAGCGCGTTTGTTTTCGTCACCATCTGGAACGACTTCCTGATCGCTTACGGCCTCGCGTTTCAGGACAAGAACCGGCTCATGCAGGTCGGCATCTACTTCTTCGTGACAGAAACCGGCGTTCGTTGGGGGCCAATGATGGCAGCGGTGCTGCTGACAGCCGTCCCGATCCTTCTTTTCTACAGCCTGTCACAGCGTCCGTTCACGCAGGGTTACGGCAGCGGTGCCGTCAACGAATGACTTCAACTTGATAAGGGGAATGCAATGCAGAACAAGAATGGATTGATTATGAAACGCGTCAGCCGGCGCACCCTCATGAAGGGCGGGCTGGCGCTGTCAGCCTTGGCGGCGGACGGCATCATGCCGGCATTCGCACAATCGACCGTCAAGCTATGGACATTCATCGATCCGGCCGACAGTTCGGTCCGCGCGAAAACGCTCGCGCATGTGCTGTCCGAATTCCAGAAGGCCAATCCCGGGATCACGGTCGAACCGACCGTCATCCAGTGGGATCAGATCCCGCAGATTCTCCTGCGGGCGCACATGACCGGCGACGTGCCGGACGTCGTGATGATCTACTCGCCCAGTTTTAAGGCCATGATCGCGGCCGAGGCCCTGGCGCCGATCGACAGCTACATCGGTCAGATGTCTGCTTCCGACAAGTCAGACATGATCACCCTGCCCGTCGGACGGTCGCAAGGCATGACCTTTGGTCTGCCATGGGAGCTTCGCGTCATCGGCCTTGCTTACAACAACAAGCTGTTGCGCGAGGCCGGCTTCAAGCGACCGGAAGATCTGACCGAACTTGCGACGACAACCGCGCAACTCACACAAAAACATAACATTACCGGGCTCGCTCTCGGCTTCAACCCTTCTGATCCTGCGGCCGGCATGGAATGGTGCACGTCAACGGTCGCCGGTTTCGGGGGCAAATTGATCAATGACGACGGAACCGGCGCATTTAATAGTGAACCCTGGGTCCAGGTAGCGAACTACGTCCACGACCTGGTTCACAAGTACAAATCCATTCCGATGGACGTTGCTCTGTCGGGTGATGCGGCTACGCAGCAGCTGGCTGAAGCAAACCGGGCCGTTTTCTGCCCAACCGGCTCGCACGTCATTTCACTGATGCGGGAAAAAACCCAGATCGGCAACGATCTTACCTGGATGCCTATGCCGGGAAGCAAGAAAGGCGACTGGTCACCTGCGCTTGTTGAGGGATGGAACCTAGCGATCCCCGCAAAAGCCGAGAACAAGGATGCCGCGTGGAAACTGATCGAGCATTGGACCTCGCCGGCGACGCAGCTTTATCAGTGCCAGGCAGCCGCCTATATGCCGATGCGGGTCAGCGTGACAAAGGATCAGGTGTTGCAAGGAGAGGACAAGGCGTTCCTTCGCGAGGCAATTGCTTATGCTCAGCAGAAGCCGCTCGATATTGCATGGCCCGAGAATAGCGATATTCTTTTCAACGTTATTTCGAGCTCCCTAGAGGATGTCATTCTCGACAAGCAGAAACCGGAAGAGGCGTTGACCGCCGCAGTAGCCGCTTATAACAGCAAGAGTCGCTGACCGGTGATCGCCTCGTCATCGATGCCTTGGTCGGGTCGGTGACGAGGCTCTTCGTTTCCAATCGATTGACCTGTATGGCTGTCCGTCCATAGGAGTGAAAGGTTTGCAGTTTTGGAGGTGGGTGTGACGCCGCGGAAGGAATTTGGTTCAGACATCGCAGAGGCGCCAAATCGGAGGGAATTGGCCGACCGTGTCTGCGCGGATATCTACAGGCACATTTTTGAAATCGCCAAGAATATCGATGAAGAGACCGATCAGCGTCTTCCTACGGAACGACGGTTGATTGCACAATTTCAAACGAGCAGGGGTACCGTTCGAAAAGCACTCGCACGCCTGGAAGCCGACGGAATCATACGCCGACAGGTCGGGAGCGGGACTTATCTCGGTCCCAACTCACCGGTAAAAAAAGACCTGGAGATCCACAAGATACCGGAAGACGAGGTTTCTCCGCTGGATGTTCTGGAGGCCAGGCTGGCTTTGCAGCCGGGATTGGCCGAATTCATAGTCTTGCGCGCGACGGCGGAGGATTTCCGCAACATGGAGGCCCTGCTCGAAACGGCCAGACGAGCCTCGAGCCAGGTGCAATTTCGCCAGGCGATGTACGAGTTTCACATGTGTGCCGTCAGATCGACCCGAAACGCGCTGCTGGTCTGGCTATTCCGCGCGGTGGTAGAGGCGCGGGACCGGGCGGGATGGGAGAAAATGAATTATATCAACCGCTCGAAGGCCGATCGTGCCAAGATTATAAGCGCCAACACCAGACTGCTTCAGCTTCTGCGTGAACGCAACATTGCTGGCGCACGCGCGCATTTGGACCGATTTTTCCGGAGCATGATTGCCGACGTAGCGAGTTTCGACCCCGAATAGGATTTTAACATGATTGTGCGGACAGAGCTCTTGTCCCATGAGACTTGACGTAGGCTTCCCGCATGTCGAGACGGTGCAGGCACGCGCAACCGTGCATCGTGGCCAGGTGCTGGCGCACAAGCATTCCGCAGATGCCCTTTGATCTGACAGGGCGAGAGTCGAGCTTTGGTGGCAGCGCCGCCGAGACACGCTGAACGACGCGGTTGCCGCCGACCTTCAGGCCGCGCTCTGGAAGCGCGCGACGCTTGCAAACGAGCAGGTCAGAAAAAACCCGATGAAGATTGCGGCCGGGGCCGTGGCGCGGTTCTTCCCCGCCACTGTCGCGCGCGACGATCTAAGGGCCAAGCATCAGGACGCGGTTGGTCAGGCGCGAGGTTGGCGCTGAGCAACATGGAATACTGGTGCGCGACTGCCTCGGCCCGAGATCAACACGGGCATGGGCCAGGCCGATTGGAGCGGTCGTGAATAATGCACTGACTGCAAACCAAACCAATCGGCAATTTGAGATTCGGATCACGCCCGGATCAGAGCGAGGTCAGCGATCGGCCCCAGCGTTGATCGTTCAGCGTCGAATGCAATCTCATCCGCTTCCAGGCGCCGAATTTATAGAAGTCGAAATCGATGTCGGAGATAGCCATCTGGATCATGGCCCAGAGCGACCATTTGAAATCGCCTAGCATCCGATACACGAACATGCGCGCCTGAATGGCCGGCTCCACCCGGCCGAAATAGGCTTCGACGGCTTCGTTGTGCATACAATCATCGAAGAACATTTCCGAGCACCACGTAGCCAAATCGTAGCAACGGTCGTTGTTCGAGGCGTATTCGAAATCGACGATCACGATACGGCCATCGCTGGTTGACAGGAAGTTGGCGGGGGCGGGATCGTTGTAGCAAGGCACGAGATCGATCCCCGCGGCTTCGATCGCAGCACGCGCTGCCCGATACTGTGCGTGGACCGAAGAAAAGCCGAGGGGCAGTTCCCCTGCCAGTTCGGCCAGTTGCTCGAGATGTTCCTCGATCATGTCGAAGACGGTCTTTGTGAGGCCGAGAAGGGGGGAGTCGTTGAATGAGCGGTAAAGCGCGATTGTGCTCTCCCTGACGCCGGCGATGTGAAAATCCTTGGTGACGCATGTGCGGGAATTCTCGACGAAATCGTAGATTTCTATGCCTTCGTCTTTCAAATAGTCGAAGCACCGGGGCCCGATGCCGAGCAGATAGGCTCGCTGGCCCGCTTCCAAGGACGCGGCGCGATTGATGAAGCGCTCCGTGCCCGGGCCAGGCAACTTGACGAAAAAGGAGCCTTGTTCGCCGGCCACGCTGATACGCCAGTTGGAGTTGCTGAAGCCGCCGAACATCGGCCGGTACCGAATGGCCCTGCCTTGCCAGGTGGTCACCTTGGATAATGCTGCCTCGAGTTGGCGTTCGGCGAGGGTGTTGCCTTCACCCAGGCCCTTTTCAACGGCGGACATTCAAAGCCACCCGGCGCGGGGGTCGAGATCGACGCCGGCCAATGTGGCGCGGCACCGGATCAGGCGCCAACATGCATAGCGGAAAAATTCGACATCCTTCCTTGTGGAGACGGCGTCCATGACCAGTCCCCACATGGTCCACGCCAGGTCATCGGCAATCGCATAGAGCTTGGCGCGGCGAAGGCTTTCACGCCTCGCGCGGCCCTCGAACATTTCCAGAGCAGGCAGCATCTCTTCTTCTGGCCCGAAGGCTTCGTTCATCAGGACACCAAATTCGAAATAGGGGTCGACGTTGCGCGCCTCGTCGAAATCCACGAGTTGGATTTTGCCGTGAGTGTCGATGAGGATGTTGGAGGCGAGGCCATCGGCATGAGCCGGTACGGTGTCCACACCGGCAGCCTCGATCATGCGCTCGATACGGAACACATCGTCCTGCAAGGCGGCCAGTTCACTCGGCGCACCGCTCGTGTTGCGTCCGATTTCCGCTTGAAGGATTCTGATCCTGTCGAAGACGGACCAGCTACGCGTCAGGCGAGGGCCGGAATGGATTCTGCGCTTGACGCCAAGCACGGCATCCATGACGTCTGCCTTGCGCAAGTCGTTGACGCGTGCTGTCCTCCATCCGCCCAGAAATTCCATCAGCGCGATGCCGCGCACGGCGTCCGATACCAGGATGTCGGGCGCGCAGCCGAGTATCGCCGCCTTTCGCTGGGCGTCGAAAGAAGCAGCCGTATCGATATAGCGACGCTGATCGGGATGAATGACTTTCAGCAACAGGGAAGGGCGTTGGCCTTCCATCGATAGCTCGAGCCTCGTGCTGTCGATGCCGCGATGCGTAGGCACCAGAAGACCCGGCGTGCCCGCCTCCGCCGCGACGTTTACCCGGGCAGCAGTCCATGTCTGACGGTCCAAGTGCGATGTCGCCGCGCGAGCGACAAGGCCATCCCAGTCCTTCGCTAAAATCGCGTGAAGTGCGTTCGTCGCGGCAGGGCCGGTGACTTCCGTCAAGTCATTGCGGGGCGTCGAGCCCTTTTCCGCCAGAGCCATTTCCGTCAAGCTAGGATTGTCTCGCGCACTGTTCGAACAAGCCACTGCAAGTCTGGCCAACGGGCGCTGACAGGGCCAGTTCGATGCTATCGCTCTGGTGCCTTGTGTAAAGGAAAGATTTGGGGGCAGGCAGTTTTTGAAATGCGCGCCGCTACTAGACCCTGATCAGGTCGACGCCCAGTTCGCCGAAACGTTGCACGAACTCCTCGCCCACGCCCTTGGTCGTAATGACGTGATGCGCATCGCCAAGGCCGAAGGCACGCACGGAACCGAAGCGTCCGAACTTCGATGCGTCGGCCACCATGATAGTGGTGGAAGCCTGCAGTCTCGCGGCATCGTGCAGTGCGACCTCGTCCTCGCCGAAGCCCATGAAGCCATGGTCGTAGTGAACGGCGCTGGCGCCCATCAGCGCCACATCGAAACGATGGCCATTGAGCGCGGTGATGGTCGCGTGGCCGAAGGTCGCTTGGTACTCCGGCACCATCGGGCCGCCGAGCACGCGAACGCTGGTACCCCAGCCGTGCGAAAAGAAGTGCGCCGCGACGGCGATGGAATTTGTGAAGATGGTCAGGTCTTGGTGCTTGTGCAACTGCTTCACGCAAGCGAGCGTCGTGGTGCCGGAACTGACGAATATCTTCATCCCGTCGCGAACGAGGCTGGCTGCCTTCTCCGCGATCCGGTTCTTTTCCGGCGCGTTGACCTTGTTGCGTTCGACAAAGGGCTTGTCGGCCTCGTTGGGTGTGATGACCGCACCGCCATAGACCCTTCGGGCGAAGCCATTGATTTCAAGGATGCGTAGGTCCCGCCTGATCGATTCAGGGCTGACCTCGAGACGCTCCGCTAAGGCATTGACGCTCGCGCGTTCGTTGGCTCGCAGGATCTCAAGAATCTTTTCCTGCCGGAATTCTGAAAATCTCATGGACTCATTCTACCGCCGGCCAGTGCGGGCAGCCCATCTGCGTTCCCCGACATGCGCGGTTCCAACCAATGGCTTCATGACTTAGTCAAGCCTCCCGTTTCGGGCATGATAAGTTCAGGCAAATGAGCCGTCAATTCGGGAAAAATGCATAAAACATTCAAATCGTTCAGAATGACATGCGTGACGAGAGAGTGGGAAGAGGATTTAGGATGGAGATGCAACCAGTTACGTGAAAAATGGCTGACCGAAGATAGCTCCGGCATGTTCCATTTTTTCAAATTTTGGCACTGCATAGCAGTTTGTCTTGACTCTGAAGGGTGTGGATATAATGATGGTTTTGACCGATTTGTTTATTCTTGGATTTGGCGAGCGGATCGGTTGCGAACGAGACCTTCGGGACGCTGCGGGCGCCGCAAGTGGAATCGCCGGGCGTGGCTGTGATGACGTGCATTTCCTGCGCATCCAGAGACGGATGGAGTGTTCCGGACCGGTGGCGGAGTGGGACCGTGATCGGCCTGGCAATTGATAACGAAGTCGCGCGTTCCAGGAAGGCGCGCATGCAAGCAAAGGGGAACATCAATGGTTACGCGTAGAGATCTTATTGTAGGGGCTGGCGCGATTGGCGTGACCGGCATGGTAGGCGGCATGCCGCTGCCTGTGCGCGCTGATGGCAAGAAAAGTGTCGTGCTTGCCTCGATGGGGCCGGTTACTGGCAATTGGGACCCAACCTCTCACACCACGCTCGGGCAGGGCAATTTCGAGAAGTTCGTGTTCAATGCGCTGACCCGGGCTCCGATGCGCGACGGCGAGGCCGACCTTCTGGAGCCGGCGCTAGCCGAAAGCTGGTCCCTGATCGACACGAACACGATCGAGTTCAAGCTGCGCGATGGCGTGAAGTTCCATGATCGCAAGGAATTCGGCGCCGAGGATGTGAAAGCCACCTATGAATATTCTTCCGACCCCAAGCGTCCGGCGGCATCTTTCTGTCCGGGCAAGGTCGATGTCGAAGTCGTCGACCGCCTCACGGTTCGACTGCACACCGAGAAATACGGCTATCCGGCTTCTGCCTGGTGGTTCATCTCGAGCGTGATCCCGATCCTCTCGGTCAAGGATGTGGCGGACCCCAAGATCCTGGAAAAGCGCCCGAACGGCACCAACGCGTTCAAATATGTTGCCACCAACGGTGACCAGAACGTGCTGGCGGCCAATGACGATTATTTCGGCGGTCGTCCGAAAGTCGATGAGGTGATCTACGCCTACGTGCCCGACGCCAATACACGTGTCCTGGGGCTGCTCAACGGCCAGTATCATATTGCCGAGCGCCTCGAGCCAGAGCAGTATGCCTCGCTTCAGGGCAACCCGAAGGTCGTTACCCGCAAGGGCCTGACGACAGAGAACAAGTATCTGCACTTCCGTTGCAACAAGCCGCCGTTCGATGACCCGCGCATCCGGCTTGCGGCGTGCCATTCGATCGACCGCAAGCAGATCCTCGAACTGATGGGGGAGGCGGCCCTCCCCACGAGTTCCTACATATCGCCGATGAAGTTCGGCTTCAAGGATATCGAGGGCTATCCCGACTACAATCCGGAGGAGGCGCAGCGCCTGCTCGCGGAAGCCGGCTTCCCGAAAGGCGAAGGCCTGCCGCAGCTCGAATACATCACATCGATCGGCTTCTATCCGAAGACGAAGGAATACGGCGAGCTGATCACCGCGATGCTCCAGGAGCAGGGCTTTAATGTCCAGCTTACCGTGCTTGAGCCGGCCGCGTGGGAAGTCGCCATTTATCGGCGGGCGGACGGGCAGGGTCAGGGCCATATGTGCGACGTGGGTTGGATGACGCCTTCGCCGGAGCCGGACCTTGTGTTGCGGCCGAACTGGCATTCGAGTGCCGCGCTCATCAGCGGCATCAACGATCCCGAGATCGATGCGGCGCTCGACAAGGAGCGCAACGCACCCAATCCGGAAGAGCGCCTGAAGATCCTTACCAAGGAAACCTTCCCGACGATGGCGAAGAAGGTTCCAAGCTTCTCGTTGTTCTCCGCGCTCACCTTCCATGGTGCATCCAAGAGCCTTGAGGGCGCCGTCTATCTCCCCTACGGGCCAATCGACTTGTCCAAAGCCGATCTGGTCTGACGCAAGGAACAGGCGGCGCCGGATCCATACTTGCCGACGCCGCCATCCTCCCGCACGAGACGGACTCCATGCTGTTTGCCATAGATTTTCTCATCCGCCGCCTGGCCCAGGGCGCCATCATCGTTGTTGCCATCGCGCTGCTGATCTTCACGTTGCTGCGTGTCGTGCCCGGCGATCCCGTGCGGCTCATGCTGGGGCCGATGGTGTCGCCCTCGGTCGCGGAGCAAACCGCCAAGGATCTTGGATTGCGCGACCCGATAATCGTTCAGTTCGGGCGCTATATGGGACACGTGCTGCAAGGCGATTTCGGACGCTCCTTCGTGCGAAGCGCTCAAGGTGGCAGCACCGGCGGTTCTCGCGGTGAATCGACTTTCGATGCGAGCAACCGAGCCTCTGTGATCGAGCTTATCGTCACGACCTTGCCCTATAGCCTCTTGCTGGCCGGCCTCGCTTTTCTGATCTCGCTGGCTGTCGCCTTGCCGCTCGGCGTCTGGGCGGGGCTCAATGCCGGGCGATGGCCGGATCGCTTCGCGCTCTATTTGAGCTCGGTGCTGGTTTCATTGCCCAATGTCTGGCTTGGACTGGTGTTCATTTTCCTGCTGTCAGCCAAAACCGGATGGCTTCCCGCGATCGGCTACCAGAACTGGACCTATGCCATACTGCCGGCGCTGGTGCTCGCGGTTGAACTCATTCCGGTGATTGTGCGCTCCCTGTCGGTCTCGGTGTCGTCGAACCTGCTCGATCCCTATGTTTCCGTAGGTCAGATACGCGGCCTGACGCGTGCGCGGATGATCGCGGCGCACGTGCTGCGCAACTCATCCATTCCGTTGCTCAACCTTCTCGGGATTCAGGCGGTGGGCCTGATCCTCGGCGGTCTCTTCGTCATTGAGTATCTCTTCAATTATCCAGGCATTGGTCTGCTGATGATCAACGCGGTGTTCCAGCGCGACTTTCCCATCATCCAGGCGATCGCAATCTTCTCCTGCGTCGCGCTCGTGCTTGTGAACATATTGGTCGATTTCGCCTCGACCACGATAGACAGAAGGCTGCAGTACTGATGTCGGAGCAAGCCATCGTCGAAACCGCTGCCAGCCAGCCGGCGAAGTCACGCAGCTTGGGCGCCAGCATTTTCCTGAATGCCGCAAGGACGGCGGAATTCAGGGTGGGTGCGGTGATATTCCTTGGCCTCATACTGCTGTCGGTCGTCGCGCCCACATTGCTTGGGCTTTCCGCGACAAAGTTCAGCGTGGGGCTGAAATTCTCACCGCCCTTCCCGGAGCAGGGCTGGGTATGGCCGCACATATTCGGCACGGATCAGCTCGGCCGCGATCTTCTTGCACGTTCGCTGATAGGGCTGCGGAACGCATTGATGATCGGCATAGCCAGCGTCATTGGCATGTTCGTCATAGGTTCGGCGATCGGGATGCTGGCGGGTTATGCCGGCGGCTGGACCAATCTCATCCTGATGCGCATCACCGACGCCCAGATGTCCATCCCGGTCATCATTCTGGCAATCACGATCCTCGGCGTGACGCGGCCGACGCCGATGTCGGTGATTCTGGTGTTCATCCTCGCGGGCTGGCCGGGCTACGCCCGCATAGCGCGCAGCGCCACCATGTCGGAACGGCGCAAGGAATATGTGCGCGCCGCCAAGATACTGGGCGCGTCGGACCTTCGCATTTTGCTTGTGCACATCGCGCCCAACACTTTGCCGCCCATAGCCTTCGTGGCCGTGCTCGACGTTGCACGCATGATGATATTCGAGGCGATCCTGGGGTTTATAGGCATCGGCATCCAGCCGCCTACGCCCACCTTCGGCACCATCATCGCCGACGGCACGAAATACCTCATGAATGCCTGGTGGATCACCACCATCCCCGGCCTGCTGCTGGCCGCGTCGCTGTGCGGCATCAACCTGATGGGTGGCGCTCTCGAACGCTCCCGTAACAAATTCCTGCAGGGGGTTCTATGAGCGCGGAAAGTGCCAAAATCCTTGAGGTCTCGGACCTCTCGATCGATCTCGCCACGCCTGCCGGCGGTCGGCGCGCGATCCTGCGCAACGTCGATCTTTCGGTCTCGAAGAACGAAGTCCTGGGCATCATCGGCGAAAGCGGCTCCGGCAAGACGGTCCTGTCGCGCGCACTGGTGAACTGGATAAGCCCACCGCTTCTGCCGACGGGTGGAAGGATCGCCTACCGTGGGCGCAATCTGCTCGATCTTCCGCCCGCCGAGATGCAGAAGCTGCGCGGCCGCAAGGTAGCCTATATCGGCTCCGACCCAGGCAGCGCGCTCGATCCCACGATTCCGGTCGGCCAGCAGATCATCGAGAAGCTTCGCGCCGTTGAGCCTGGTATCTCGACCGCCGACGCGAGGGCTCGCGTGCTGCGGGTGCTGGACGCGGTGCGCATTCCCTCGCCGGCGCAGCGCTTCCATGAATTTCCGTTCCAGTTCAGCGGTGGCATGATGCAACGTGTGCTGATCGTCGACGCGCTCGTGACAAATCCGGACCTGCTGGTGGCGGATAACATCACGCAGCCGCTCGACGTGACGGTGGCGGCCCAGATCCTGCGCCTCCTGCGCGATCTGCAGCGCGACTTCTCGACAGCGATCATCTTCGTCTCCTCGGCGCTCGGGGTGCTGAACGAGATTGCGGACAACATTCTTGTGCTGGCCGATGGCCGGGTCGTCGAATGTCAGGACACGCGCGGCCTCATCGAGAAACCGGAACACAGCTACACTCGCAATCTCATCGAGAGCCTGCCTCGCATATGGGATGCCCAACCGACGGCAGCCGCGCCGGAAGAAGCTGTGGACGATAAGCGCGACGTCATCCTCTCAGTGCGTGACGTCTATCGCTCCTACGCCACGAAGGATCGCCAGAGGCTGTTCGCGCATCGCGTCGTGCAGGCCGTGCGCGGCGTCTCGTTCGATGTCTACAAGGGTGACAATCTCGGTATCGTGGGCGAATCCGGCTGCGGGAAATCGACGTTGTCGCGGTTGCTCAGCCGCCTCGAGGCTCCGAACAAGGGCCAGATACTGTTCAAGGGACAAGACATCGCTCGTCTGGGCGGCCGCAAGCTGATGGACTTGCGCCACCGGTTCCAACTGCTGCTTCAGGACCCCTACAACGCGATCCCGCCACACCTGGCCATCGGTCGCACAATCGCGGAGCCGCTGCGTATCCATGGCGGGTTGGCCGCGAAGGAGATCAGAGAACGCGTGGCGGCCACGATGAACGAGGTCGGCCTGCGGTCCGATCTTACGGACAGACTGCCGGTGGGCCTCAGCGCCGGTCAGCGCCAACGTGTCAACATTGCGCGCGCCATGGTGCTGGAGCCGGAACTGCTCATTCTCGACGAGACCCTGTCCGCGCTCGATCAGGTCGAGCAGGGCAAGTTGCTGGACCTGTTCGAGGGGCTGCAGAACCGGCACGGCATCACCTATGTCTATATTTCCCACGACCTGAGCATGGTTCGCCGCGTCTGCAACCGCGTAGCCGTCATGTATCTCGGGCGCATAGCGGAACTTGCCGGCAACACGGCCACGTTTTTCGATCCCGCGCACCCCTATACGCGGGCATTGCTCAGCGCGGTGCCAGCCATCGAGCACAAGCCGTACGATACCGGGACCTACCTGCTGGAAGGCGAACCGCCCGATCCGATCGACATCCCCCCGGGCTGCAGTTTCCGCACACGCTGCCCCTTCGCCTTCGCACGTTGCGTGAGCGAGGACCCCATGCTGATGAAGCGCAGCGGCGACGACTATGCTGCCTGCCATCTTGTCACCGCCGGAGCCGCCGCCCCGGTGAGGATGCCCGCCGTGGAGGTGAGGGCATCGTGAGGATAGCTAGATTTCCAACCGCGTCCGGCAGCGCGATGCGGCTTGCCGCGTCCGCCTCAAACTTCTGATGAGCACGTCCACGATGGAATTCGATTACATTGTCGTAGGGTCGGGCAGCGCCGGCTCACCGCTCGCGGCGCGCCTCGTCGAAAAGGGCGCGAGTGTCCTTCTCCTCGAGGCGGGCAAAAGCGAAAAGCTGCATCTGACGCGCGTGCCGGCCGCGCTGATGCACACGATCGGCAACGTCCGCTACGACTGGAATTACGTGACCGAGCCGGATCCCAGTCGCAATGGTCTGCAGGAATCGTGGCCGCGGGGGCGCGTGCCGGGCGGATCGTCCGCCATCAACGGCATGATCTTCATTCGTGGCGCCGCGGCCGACTACGACGCCTGGGAGGCGATGGGCAACAAGGGTTGGGGATGGAATTCGGTGCTTCCCTATTTCCGCAGGATGGAGACCGCCGATAACGACAAGGACAATGCCTATCGCGGCGGCATGGGACCGCTCCGAGTGTCGGCCTTGCGCTGGAAGCACCCGATATCGACCAAGTTCATCGACAGCTTCGTCAATGCGGGCGTGCCCCTGAATCCCGACCTCAACGGCAGGTCCCACGAGGGTGTCGCCTGGAATCAGGGCTCCACCAGAGGCGGCGTTCGTCAGTCGGCATTCGACGCGTTCATCCTGCCTCGCCTCGGTGACGCCAAGCTCACTTTCATGGACGATGCGTTGGTCGAGCGCATCGTGCTGGAAGGCAAGCGGGCTACCGGCGTCGACATCCTGCGCCGCAACCAGAAGGTACGAGCCAAGGCACGGCGCGGCGTGGTCTTGTCGGCCGGATCCATCAACTCGCCGCAGATACTGATGCTCTCGGGCATCGGCGATCCGGACAAACTAGCCCGCCATGGGATTGGCGTGCGGGTCGCAAGTCCCGAGGTCGGCCGCAACCTGATGGAACATCCGGGCCTCTATGTCCGTGCGGAGATGAACGTCAAGACGGGGAATGCCTATGCATCGCCGATCGGACGGGCAAAAGCGTTCGCTGAATGGATCCTTTCGCGCAACGGTGTTTTGAGCGTGCCCACCGCCCAGGTGCTCGCCTTCCTGAAATCCACGCCCGATAGGGAGATGCCGGACCTCCAGTTCCATCTCTTCCCCTTCGGATACTTCAACGACAACGGCCGTTTGCACGTGCCGACGCGCAACCTTGTTACCATCCTGGCCAACGTCAACTATCCCAAGAGCACCGGCCACCTCGAGCTTCGTTCCAGCGACCCGCGACAGCCGGTGGCGATCTATCCGCGCCTGCTCGACCATCCAGACGATATTGCCTGCGTGCTGCGCGGCCTGGATTGGATACGCAAGCTGGCCTCGACGCCCCCGTTCGGCAGCCATGTGCGCGAGCTCATCGACGTGCCGGCTGAAGGCGCGGGGCCTGCCGCGGACGAAGCCTATGCGCGCAAGGCCGCGGTGCCGTTCCTGCATCCGGTGGGCACTTGCCGGATGGGACCGGACGAAAGCGCGGTCGTCAGCCCGGAGCTTCGCGTACATGGCACCGAAGGACTCTGGGTCGCGGATGCGTCAATCTTCCCGCGTCATATCGCCGGCAACACGAACGCGACGGCGATCATGATTGGCGAGCGTGCGGCCGACCTCATCCATCCGTAGCGGAGAACTGGTTATCATGACGCGGAATTTCACGCAGAACTTCGTCGGCGGCAGGCGCGTGGATCCCCTGGGTGCCAATTTCATCGAGGTCCGCTCGCCCTACGACGGAAGCCAGGTCGGAGCGGTGCCGCCGGCAGCGCAGGCCGACGTGGATCTCGCGGTCGCAACGGCGCGTAAGGCATTCACTGAGGGCGCTTGGCCGCGCATGCCGGTGGTCGACCGTATTGCTGTCATCCGCAGGTTCGCGGAACGGATGCGTTGCAACGTTTTGATTATCGGCGCTATGGAGACCCTTCGACATCTTCGGAGGATCAAATGTTCAAGGCCGCCAGTTCGACCGATCGGTGATCCTTCTGTGCGTGTGCTGGTATCTTGCTTACAATCTCAGCCGGCGTGATCTTGAAGAGATGATGGCCGAGCGGCGCATTGCCGTCGACCACACGACCATTCACCGCTGGACCGGGAGGCCGTACTCTCGGAATTCGCGCAGCGGCAAGAGAGCTATTCGGAGAGTGCCTGGAAATTCCTCCGAACGGCTGATTGAGCTGATCGAGAATCGCATTGCTGCCCGGGTCGAAGCTCTCGCGGCCTGGGATGAGATCAAGCTTGCCCGCCACCGAGAATGCCGAGCTAATGAATTCTGCTTATGAGCAGGTTCTGAGCGCCGACCCGAGACAAGAGCAGGCCTGTTTACGACGACAGCTCAGCGTCTTAGCTCCACGCCCCAGAATATCGAAAAGGACTTCTGGGTCTGCTGGACCTTGGACGCGCTTTTCAATGGCTTGCCGGACGAGAGTCCAAGGCTGCTCTTCAAGGGCGGCACTTCCCTTTCCAAGGGGTTCGGCCTGATCAGCCGGTTCTCGGAAGACATCGACGTTACTGTGTTTCGCGATGACCGGGGGAGGGGACGTCGATCACAGAACTTCAGAACCTCAGTCGCACCGAGCGCGAGGCCAAGCTCGATGCCATCAAGGACGCTTGTACGGCCTACATCCAAGGACCGATGACGGAGGCCTTAACCGCATTGGTAGCTGCCGCGGCGGGACGCACGGGGCTCCCGCTCAAAGACTTTCAGATACGAACTGACGATGATGACAGGCAGACCCTCCTTTTTTGGTATCCGACCGCAACGCCTACTGAAGCGTATGTCCGTCCGGTGGTGAAATTGAGTCAGGCGCAAAGTCAGCACTCGATCCGAATGCGCCGCAGATTATTCGACCGTATGTTGATGAGGACGCACCAGGACTCGATTTGAGCGTGGCCAACGTCACTACGGTCGATCCGGGGCGGACTTTTTGGGACAAGGTCGTGATCCTTCATGGCCTGCGTCGCTGGTTTGAGCGTCGGGGTGAATTGCGTGGTGGCGGACAACGGATTTCGCGCCACTACTATGACATTCATCGGCTCATGGAGTCCGAAACCGGCCGCCGGGCGCTCGCGAATATGGACCTTGGCGCCGACTGCGTGGCTCATGCTCGCATGTTTTTCAACCGCAAGGATTACGACCTTGCGTCAGCCGAACCGCCGACCTTCGCCTTGCTGCCACATGACGAAATGGTTGACGCCCTGCGGCGAGATTATGTTGCCATGGCCGCGATAGTATTTTGTTAGGTGAGCAGCTTTGCAAGTGCTGGCCTCGTCGGCGAAAATCGCAGCATAGGGAAGACGATTCAAACGACATTGACGCCGATGCGATTAGCCAGGATCAGCAGGTCGGAAACGAGCTCGTTATCATTGAGGATGCTTCGGGCGTCGTCCGCAAGCAGGTCGTTCGCGGGAATGCGGTCGCCGAACAGGAGGACCGCCCGCGCTCGGTCGTCTTGGCGCGAAACCCAGCACAAGCCTTTAACCGCCGGGCACTGCTTGTGGATGGCCTCCGCCCATTTCCGCGTGCCAGGATACTGGTCCTTCTCCGTGTCGATAAGATCCATCCGACGCAATCCGAGCGACCTCAGTGCGGTCGAGCTGAGGTCGGCCAGTACCAAGTCCCGTCGGGGCGTCACCGTCGAATAGACTTGACCGGCAAATTTCGCTTGATCGAAGGTCTTCAGCCCCGGTGCCATTGGCACGTCGTGAAATACCGTCTCCATTGCGGCGCAGTCAAAGCTCGTTCCACCATACAGCGTCGGGATACTGCTACCGACCGAGTTCCGAATTGGGCTGAAGCGGGCGTTTCCCCTCACCCCCGGATTGAAGACATTGCCGCCATAGAGGTTCAGGTGGATGCGGTGAATGACTCGGCCCGCCGACCAGGTCATGGTCTGGATCAGTGTGCTGAGGTCCTTCCAGGGCTCGGGCACGCTTGTGCCGACGACTAGCGGCCTCTTCGCGCGCGACCTTCTGTCAGCCATGGAGGACGCCAGCAACCTCGTCTTCGGCAGCGGCAATGACACGATCGGGCTCGCTGATGAGAAGGTCTTGCGGCCTCTTGCCTCCGAGAAAGCTGTTGAGCGAGGCAAACCAGTAGGCGAGACCCCAGTCGTCCTTCTTTCCTCGGAAGGTGCTGAGCACCTTTGCCAAAGCCTTCACTGGCCGAAAGTCGGTCGAGGGCTCAAGGGCGTACCCCGGAAAGTAGTCGACGCCCCGATGCCGCACGGCAAAGACCTGGCCCTCCTTTTTCCATTTATTTGGCTGGGCGCTGGGATTGCTGGCGCTGAAACCGGCTACTTTGGCCACTTCGGCGGCCGTTAGCCAGTCACCGCTTTCCAGCACCGCCTTGCGCGCATCCGCCACCATGCGCGCTTCGAGGAGCTTGTCATGTGGAGGAGGGACCACCGGCACCAAGGCTTCAATGATGGAATTGAAGGTCTCATCCCGGCGACGCTTGAGAATTGCGCTGACCAAGGGAGCGAGCCCCGCGACCGTCTCAGCGAAGGCCTTGGCGGAGGACGCGCTGCCGTGCTCGATGGTCAGGGCAACAACCTGCTCGGCCTTAAGATGCTTAAGCCCGCTCCGGACCTGCTCTGGTGTTCCCGTAAGCGTGCCAACGCGGGAAAACTCGTCGGTCTTACTGGCAGCGACCATGTGGCCCGACTCCGTTCGGTTATCTTGGTTATCAATGTAGCATCGTAATCAAAATCATCAAGGGATGGCAAACCCAGGGGCGTTCCGGCTCGTGTTGCGAAGCCCACACGCGAGGTGCGGGGTATAGACGCGCATTAAAACTAAAATAGGAGGCGAGCGAAAAGGCGCGGCACTGATTGCAACGAAACGCAGGGAGGATGAGTTAGCCGTCAGGGCGGAGCCGCGTGTCCATCTCGGCGTCGCTCAACGCCACTACCGGCGCAAGGTCTGGCCGGCTTCCACGCCTGACCGAGTAAGCGCGCGTAATTTCTGCACCGAAGAGGAAGATCTGCGCTGAATAATAGACCCAAAGCAGCACCACCATCAGCGCGCCTGCCGCTCCGTAGGAAGTCGCTATCGCGCTGGTGCCGATATACCAGCCGATCAGCGACTTGCCGATGGTGAACAGCAACGCAGTGACCACCGACCCGACGGCAACATCGCGCCATTTGAGCGTTCGATCCGGCAAGACCTTGTAGATCGCTGCGAAGAGCAGCCCAATTAGCAAGAAAGAGACAACCGTGTTGACCGTGCTGAGCACCAGTTCGCCGAACGGCAGGTGGTGATTGATGACTTCGCTCAGCGCTGTGATCGCTGCGCTTGCCGCCAGCGATACCATCAGCATGAAGCCCAGTGCGGCAACCAGGCCGAGACTTGCCGCACGCGCCCGCACCAGGCGCGAAAGCGACAGGCCGTCGGCTTTTACCTTCCATATCTCGTTCAGCGACTGTTGCATCTCACCGAAAACACCGGAGGCAGTGACGAAGAGCGTCACCAATCCGATGAGCGTGGCAAGCGTCCCGGACCATCTGTGCGAAGCCGTCTCGATCGTCGCCTTGAGCAGATCGGCACTCTGCGCGCCCATCGCGCCGGATATCTCCGCTGACAGGGCGAACTGGGCCGCATCCTTGCCCACCGCCAGACCAGCGACCGCCACGACGATCAGAAGGATCGGCGCCAGCGATGTCGTGGCGTAGAAAGCCACCGCCGCCCCGTGGCTCAACGCATTGTCGTTGATGAAGCCGGTGACTGCATCCTTCAAGAGACCCCCGGCTTCGCGAACCCAGTGTGGCATTTTCCCCAACAGTCGCACTACTTCGGGCGCGGGTCGTCGAGACCCGTGCCGATCGCTGGCAACTCCCCTGCTCGCCGTTTCTCGACCGCTTCCGCCAGCGCCAGTGCCGCGTTGCGGACCTCGGCCTGAATGGCATGGTCGGCGTCTAGCTCGTCATGGCTCGTCGCATAGGGCTTCCAGTAGCCGATATAGCGGTCGAGTTCGGCCACCTCGCCAATGGAATCAAGTTTCATCGAGCGCAGCCAGTCCACAAGGCTGCTGCGCACATTTTCGATACCCTCGGTATCGCCGTGCACGACGACGGAAAACAGCCGGCCAGCAAGGTGGCGCGGATAATCCCATCCGGCGAGCTCGGCCTCCTTGCCGAGCTTTACGTCCTTGCCTTGCGTCAGCGTGGGGTCCGGGTTGCCGCCATCGGCGCAAACCAGGCGGTCCATCATCAGCTTCACCGGCGATGAGGTCTGATACCAGTTGACCGGCGTGACGATCATGATGCCATGTGCTTCAACCCAGAGTGGGTAGATCTCATTCATCCAGTCGTGGATCTGGGCGAGCGAATGGTTCGGATAGCAGGAGCATGGCCAGTGGCATAGGGCCGCCGCGGTCGAGAAGCACGCCTTGCAGGGATGAATCGCACGGCCATATTCCGATGCCAGCCGCGAGAGATCGAGCACCTCGACCGAGAAGCCTGGCTTTGCCGCGATGGCGCCATAAGCCAGCTCAAGCAAACGAAAGCTCTTCGACATCTCGCCGGGGCAGGTGTGTTCGCTGCGCGAGGAACCGTTGATGAGCAGGATCCGGGATGGCCCATCCCTATCCTCGTGACGGTGCTGAGCTGCCTGCACGGCTTCCTGCGCGGCGATCCATTGCACGGAAAGGTCATAGTCCGGATTGTGAAAGCCCTCGCCCGCCTTCCTGGTAATCGGGCTTTTGCGCTCGTGGCTATAGGCGCCCCAGGCGATCTCGGCCAAAGTGTCGATAGCACGCGCCGCCGGCGCGAAGGCGGGATCGTAGAATTGTTCGCGGTAGCGATCCTTGAACTCGCTTTCTGAGATGCGAGGACTGGGCATTCCCTTGCGCGGCTCGACGCCGCTGGTCATCGATTTAGGATCTTTTGTCATGCGGTGCCCAACCGAAGCGTAGCGCGCCCGAGGGACAAGAGCTCGACTGCCTTTTCGTCGGCTGTGGTGTAAAGCTGGAAAGCCAACTCTGTTCTCTCTGCACAAGGCTCGGCTGACGCGCCCGCCGAGCAGAACACTGTGCGCGCCAGTTGGTTCCACCGACCGGCAAGCGCTGCCGCCTTGAAGCGGTGGCCTGACGATGAGTTGCAGACCGTACCGGCGATCGCAACGGTGGCTTTGCGCCATCCATTAAGAAGCACCGCGGCGCCAATCCGTCGACGGGCGCTACGGTCCAGAAATGTAAAGCCAGGTCCGACCATGCTCTGCGAACGGGTCACCGACCCGACGCATGGGAACCAAGCCGGAGAGAGAGACAGCCCTTCCAACTGGGCCTAGACTAAACTCAAAACATCTCGCTTTCGGCACCGGCTCTAGAGAGGGTCCCTCTCAAGCTCACCGGAGTGCGGGCTCAGACACACGTCTCTCCGGAGGTTTAACGTATGCCAAGCGAAACACAGACGACAAGCATCATACCCAACGGTTACGTCCGGATTGCGATCTCTACAGGAAGCGGCGATCGGTGATTGCGCAGCGAAGCTGAAGCTCGCTCCGCAGGGTGCCGGAAGGCGCGCCGATAGCGCCCGCCTTGATCCTGCACCGCCGCAAACGCGCCCCTTGGGTTCCTTTGCCGGCCGGCGAGCATCGCAAGGTTAGGAGTATGCGGTCGGGTCTTGAATGCCATGGCTTTAACTCAACACGAGCCCTGCCAGCAGCACGGCGATTGCGAGTGAAAAAGGGACGGCCAAAAGCCAGCGAGCTTCCAATACACTAAAGTCACGGTTCACGATGATGCTCCTTCCAGTCCCTTCAAAATGAAAAGCGTCAAGGCACCTGATCGGTTCCGCTTTGATTGATTGGACACCGGATCAAGGTGGTGGCGGTTAGCACCAATCTAAGGGTAGGCGGCTGTTTAACCTCCCATTACGCGAACGGCCCTGATGAGGAACAAGCAGCACCGCTCCAAGTTTGAATCGCGTTCCATTGGAGACATCGGCTGATGCAAACCTGCAGGCTCGAAGAGATGGTTGGCGACATGGTGGTCTCCCCTCGATTCGATTAGCCAACTTCAGGGGCATCCAGCGCCGAATTTTGAGTTGGGGCTGACTGCGAACGGAGAACCCTATGAACCTCAGCGACTCGGATGCGGATAGGAATAGCATCACCCCAACCAAGCCACCTGCCGAGGGACTCGCTCCGGCACTGGCCCGGAACATTGAAGCAATTGTCGAACGAAGGACGCAGGAGGCAAAGCAAGCCTCGATCGAGGAGCGGGCGGCAGCGGCGCTTAGCGGATTCGCCGGCAGCATGATGTTCGTCTACCTTCATCTCGTCTTTTTTGGCGTGTGGATCTTCCTCAACGTTGCACCTGTTGGCCTAATTGACCCTTGGGACCCGTCCCTGGTAATTCTGGCGATGTTCGCATCGGTGGAGGCAATCTTCCTCTCCACTTTCGTGCTGATAAACCAGAACCGGATGGCGGCTCAGGATGATGCGCGGGCAGACTTAGACCTTCAGGTGAGCCTGCTGAACGAACACGAGACCACGAAGCTAATCAAGATGGTCGAGGAAATAGCCAGACACTTGCATGTCCGCAGAGAAACAGACGACGAGTTGGCGGAGTTGAAGCGCGACGTGGCGCCTGAAGTTGTCCTCGATAAGATCGCGGAGGCAAGGGACGAGGCAAGTTCAGCTCGATAACCTCAGATTTCCCCAGCTCTCTCCACGATGCACTCTGGGTCGGGCCAATGTTGCCACCGACCCTCTCGGGAGCCAGCCAAACCCGACCAGCTGTTCGTGCAACAGGACGCTTTCCGTCCCGGCGAGCAGCCGCAAAGAGTGACGGCGCCGCCGATCAAGTCCTGACGTTTTGACCGCGCAGCAGCAACCGGACCACTGATAGGCGCGCAGCCTAGCATCCCGCGACCCTTGCGAGGCTTCTTTGCAGGCGATTTGCTGCCAAGCCGGCTTGAATGCCGGGCACGTGATACGACGGCGGAGCAATTTCAAGGCGCGCGCGTTTACTGCGGACGTTGATCTGGAAAGGATCGCACGTGGACCGTACCGACCACCTTGCCAAGTTGCGCCGACATGTTCGCATTCTTGTGGACCTCGGCCGCCTGGCCGGTGAAGAAACGCCGGTCAGTCGCTTCCTGGATCAAGCCTGTGTGCAGGTTGCCCGAGCTATAGAGATCAACCACGTGAAGGTGCTGCGCTACCGGCGTCGTACGGCCGACCTATTCATGGAAGCAGGTTTCGGATGGAAAGTCGGCGTGGTCCGCATGGCGACCTTTTCTGCGGATCTGCGGTCGCCGCCTGGACGAACCTACCAGACCGGCGAGCCCTTGGCGATCTTGGACGGGGCCGCTGCGCAGCGGGATGGCGACTATGCTTTTTCCGATGTGCTCAAAGACCACGGTATCAGATCACTCGCCAACGTGCCCATCCTCATCAAGGGCGCCGCCTGGGGAGTTTTGGAGGTCGATTCAGCAACCACGCGGGATTTCGGCGAGGATACTATCGAATTCATGACGGCTGCTGCGGCCGTCATCGCTTCTACGGTGCAAAGGCCAACCCTTAATGCCAGCGATGCGCAAGCGACGGCGGCAGCTATCGTCCAAGCGCAGGAACGCGAGGTGCTGCTGCGAGAAATGCAGCACCGCGTAAAGAACAACTTCCAACTCATCTTGTCATCGATAGCCGTCCAGAAACGACGGTTTGAAAGCGCCGAAGTGCACCGCGTCCTGGAACATGTCGCGAACCGCGTTAATGCCATCTCGCTTGCACATGATCAGCTCTCACCCGGTCAAGGATTGCGAGCTGTCGATGTAGCGCGTTACCTGCGAGCACTGTGCGCATCGCTTCAGGCTCAGATGGAAAATGCCACGATCGAGATCGACGCCGACGAGATCGAACTCGCGATTGAACGTGCGGTGCCGCTCGGTCTCATTATGAACGAGGCTGTAATGAACTCGGTCAAGCATGCCTTTGGCCCGGGCGGAGGGCATATCAATGTGAAACTCGAATCCGGCATTGGTTATGGCGAGGCGCGACTCATAGTGGCAGATGACGGGCACGGCATTCAAAGTCCCCGGCCGGGTGGGTCGGGACAAAAGCTGATCCAGGCACTAACCGGCCAGATCGGCGGCAAAGTTCAGCAGGATAGCTCTGCCAACGGCACCATCATAAAGATAGTCTTTCCTGTAATCGCATAGGTGAGCAGGTGACGGATTGTCTGTAGGAATTGCGCTACGCGGCCGAGCAACGAGGTAGTAGTTGGGCATCCAATACCCTAAGAGGCCCGACACCATGGAGCCATTGACGTCACGGCCCTTCAGCGCCTTAGCCTCCAGCTCCAGAGTTGCGCAGTCATTGCCGTGCCTGGCGAGTGGCGCTTTCACCTGCTGCGGGTGATCCTTCTGGGCGCATCGAGAACTGTTTGGGCGTAGCATAAAATCCGGCGCGGAAGGGCCTCATCTCACATTTTCGCTGCTGCATTTGCCTTCGCTAGCTGCCAGAACTGACAGCCGAGCGGCCAACTCCCGTACTGCAGCGCGTCGTTCGCCAACTCGCAAGCAAACAAAATGGGCCGCAGGATTATCCTCCGAACGAGGACTGACATAAGCTATTCTACCCGCCGTCAAATCCGCTCGTGCTAACGGTTCACGCAACAGCGCGATACCAAGTCCAGCCTTCGCTGCCGCCAATACAGTATCGTAGTCTTCAAAACGTCGGTCGTGCCAACGGGGTCGGTAAGAAACACCCTCGCCAGCCAACCACGAGCGCCAATGGGAAATATCCGAGTCATGGAGCAACGGGTACCGTAGCAGCTGTTCGGCTGTGGCATCGGCCCCTATTTGGAGCGCCAAATCCTGAGCAGCGACCGGCCTAAGTGTTTCCTTGAACAAAAGCCGAGCTTCAAGGCGTTCCCAGGCCCCACCGCCGTAGCGAACCGTCACATCCGCCTCGTCAGCATCGAGGTCCATCGGGCGATGGCTCAGCGATAAATCGACATGGATATCGCCGCGTTGCAACGGGTCAAGGCGGGGCAGCAGCCAAATCCGGGCGAAGGAAGGCACGACTGACAGCCGCACCGTCTGCCTGCCACGGGGAGGCCGCCACTGATCGGCGCTCCGCGTCAGACCCGACAGCGCTGTACGTGCATCTGCTGCGAAGCGCTGGCCCGCTGGCGTCAACCGGACACCTCGCCCATGGCGTTCGAAAAGTTCCGTCCCGAGCCAGGCTTCTAGCGCCGCAATCCGGCGGCTAACCGAGCCATGGGTGATGCCGAGAGTATCTGCCGCCGCAGTAAACGAGCCCGTATCAGCCGAGGCGAGCAGCGCGTTGAGTCCATCAAGCGGAGGCAGCGATTCTGAGGTGTGCGTCATATGCACATGTAGTCATCGAGTTGTGCTCTAGGTCAAGGGTATCGGTCGTGGTATTTATCGCTAGATGACAGACGTGTGTGAGCGATATGAGCATGGCCACGCGCTCCATTGCTTCGCCTTTGGCGCCGATAACGACATGGCCAACATGCATCTGCTGATGAGGGTAGTTCACCCCTTGGCTAAAGCTTCTTTCCCACCAGTCCGATCGCCGCATGGTCCGAACTAAAGGAGACTTACAATGCAACACGCAGTTGTTTCACGCGACGACTGGCTGACCGCCAGCCGGGATCTTCTGAAAGCGGAGAAGGAAATCACCCATCTTCGCGACAAGGTCGCCCAGAAGCGGCGTGCGCTACCATGGGTGCGGATGGAGAAGGAATATGTGTTCGACACGCTTGATGGCCCGCGCACGCTGGCCGAGCTTTTCGATGGCCGGTCGCAGCTTCTGCTGCAACATTTCATGTTCGCGCCGGGATGGGAGGAGGGCTGTCCGAGTTGCTCCTTCATGGCCGATCATACCGACGGCATGAACCTGCATCTGTCCCACCACGACGTCACTGTGGTCGCCGTGTCGCGCGCGACGCTTGCCGAGATCGAGCGCTACCGCGGACGCATGGGCTGGAAGTTCAAATGGGTGTCCTCGAACGGCAACTCGTTCAACTATGATTTCCGCGTCAGCTTCACGTCCGAGCAGGTCGCCGCCGGGCACGTCGACTACAACTTCGGCGAGTCAGACGAGACCGACGAGGAATTTCCTGGCGTCAGCACTTTCTTCAAGGGCGAGGCGGGCGATGTCTTTCACACCTATTCCACCTTCGGCCGCGGTGTGGAGGTTATGATGGGCACCTACGCAATGCTCGATCTTATGCCGAAGGGGCGCAACGAGACGGAGGGAATGGGAGACTGGATGCGCCGTCACGATCGCTACGAGTAGCCGCGCGCGGGATCGGCAAAGTCGCGAACTACGCATACGCCCAAAGGCTTGAGGTCAGGATGATCGGAGATGAATGATGCCAGATATTCGTCACACAGTGCTTATCGCAGCCGCGAGTGAAGCGGCGACGCTGTCTCTAGCCAGCAAGGCCTATCGGCATGGTGGACGCCCGACGTAAAGGCAAAGCCCGAGCCTCATAGCATCTGGCGTTGCCGTCAAAGCTACTCAAATGGAATTGCATTATCGGCGTCGATGAGTGGGTTGGGACAAAAATCTCTTTCGGTCTTGAGACCGGAGGTCGAGATGACCTTTTGCATTCTCATCCTGAAGCAGAAGATCAAATAACACAGTTAGGGTCCGACACACAAACGCTCCTCAATTTCAGTCACGACAATCGGCGAGAATACACGCCCATGTTCGCAGAGTGCAGCTATACGTGGGGACGATTCCTGCGAAGTCGGAAATCGTTATGTGAGACCGGGAAGGGTTGGCCATGGCCTCAGCAACATGGTGTTGAGGATGACTCGGCTGCTTCTGCTCGGGACCGGTTGAGCGGCACATTGAAAGCGGAATCGACAGTCCAGACGAATGTCGAAGTTTGAAACGAGAACCCCAATGTCCCAAACCCTCCATCGCCGCTCGTTCCTCGGGTTCGCCGCCTCCACCGCGCTCCTCGTAAGCACGCCAAAGGTTCTGCCTGCAGAGCAGCTTGGCGCGCCACCGCCGGGCTTCACGTCGGCAAAGGTGCGCGTCAACGGGACGAGCCTGCACTATGTGCGTGGCGGGGAGGGACCGGCCATCATCCTGATCCACGGCATGCCCGAAGATTGGACGGAGTATCAGGCGATCATGCCCAGACTGGCCAAGCGGTTCACCGTCGTGGCGGTTGACCTGCCTGGGATCGGCAAGTCTGCGCCGGCGGCCGGCGGCTATGAGGCCGCCAGCCTGGCGGCCGATTTGCAGGCAATGGCTCAGGCGCTGGGCCTGGATAAGCCGTATGTCGTAGGCCACGACCTCGGAGGTATCGTGACCTATGCCTATGTCCGCCGGTTCCCCGAGTCCCTGCGCGGCGCGATGATCCTCGATGCCCCTGTACCCGGCATTGCCGGCTGGGAAGAGTCGGTCGCGGACCTTTGGCATATTGGCTTCATTCAGGCTCCGGGCCAACTGGCCGAGAAGCTGATTACGGGGCGGCAGGCGATCTATTTCGATCAAGACCTCACCAGCGCAAGGTTTACGCCGGCCCAGCGCGCTTACTACGCTCAAATTTATGACGCGCCGCAGCTTCACGCTGCCTTCGAGATTTACCGGGCGTTTCCGCAGGACGCGACATTCAATGCCGCCCAGATCACGCCGAATCCTGTCCCGCTCCTTGTCGCGGTGGGTGAGAAGTCATTTTTCAATGCCTACTTGGCCACCTTCGTCGAGGGCTATCAAGCCAAGGGTATGACTCGCGTAGAGGGTGCACGAATTCCCGACGCAAGTCACTTCGTGATAGCCGACAATCCCGAAATGGTCGCAGATCTCATAGAGCGCAATGCCGGGAATTAGCCCATGCGGCAGGCACGGGTCATTCGCAACCATTGCCCTCAGGCCGCCGTACCCTTCTGTTCGGTCGCGGGCATCGCCTTTGTCTTTCTGCTTATCGTTTGCAGTTGATCCTCCATGCGCAACGGTATTGTTCTGTCCGTCCGTTTCCACCTCTAGTTGGTCATCGATTGGCGCCGCGATGAATGGCAGCTTTCAGGTGCGTTGGATGACCGAGTTAAGGTGCAAAAAGGACCTTTAGGCTAATTAAGATACGAATGTTTGGCCTGCTGTCGGTTTTTCGGACACGAGGTTAAGCTAGCATAGCTTGTTCCTCGAACTCGACGGGGCTGAGATAGCCCAGTGTCGAGTGCCTTCGCCGAGGGTTGTAGAAGCGCTTCGATGTAATCGAACACATCCGCCCTGGCGTCATCCCTCGTTCTGTAAACCGTGCGGGCTGTCCGCTCAGTTTTGAGCGCCGAGAAGAAGCTCTCCATTGCTGCATTGTCCCAGACGTTGCCCGACCGGCTCATCGAGCAGGTGATGCCGTGGTCGGCCATCAGGCGCTGGAACTGCTCGCTGGTGTATTGGCTGCCCTGGTCGCTGTGATGCAGCAGGCTGTCCGGCCTGCCTCTGCGCCAGATCGCCATGATCAGGGCATCGGTGACGAGCTGCGCCGTCATCTCCGCCTTCATCGCCCAGCCGACGACGCGCCTTGAGAACAGGTCGACGACGGCCGCACCTAAAGCCAACCTTCAGCGGTCCAGATGTAGGTGAAGTCGGCGATCCACTTTTGGTTGGGGGCCGATGCCTCGAAGGCGCGGTCAAGGAGATTGTCCGACACTGCCGCTCGCTCGCCCATGTCCTTCGGCAGTCCGCGGCGCCGAGGCCGGGCCCGCAGACCGTTCTTCCGCATGAGCCTCTCGACGCGATGCAAGCCACAGGAGAGACCCTCGGCCAGCACGTCATGCCAGACGCGCCTGGCGCCATAAGTTCATGCCCGATAGCATCGTATTAGGCTCGATCCTACCATCGTGCCGCGACCATGCCACGGCGGCTCGCGGGTGCCTTCGAGCTCGTGCCAAAGCCTAACGCAAGGAAACCACGCCAAGGGACATCGTCGGAGAGAAATGAGACGTCGTACAAACGGCCGTACTGGATCTTATTTTGTCAGTAACATTATCACTGCGACGATGAAGGTAACGTTTGCGACAACCAAACCCAAAAAGAGCAGGACCATACTTACTTCGGTATCATCTGGCTTTTTTAATAACCGGTTCTGCTCGCAAACCACATATCCTATTCCGCGTTCAATCATCAGAGTCTCCAAATTGAGCGACTTCGAATAGTCTTGCTGCAGAAACGCTCTCCAGGAGTAACTATGGTAGTGCTTCGACCGAGAGCCGATGTCCGCAGCGGCCAGTTGACCGGAAATAGCGGCCGTTCACGAGCCGCTACCGTTCCAAAGCTTGACCCCGCTCCCTATCTGGCGTGCTTCGGCTTGCTCGCGCTCGCCATTACGCACAACAGTTCGAAGAGGAGCGTTGCACCTGTCAACGCCGTGACGCCCGAAGGATCGAGCGGCGGCGAGACCTCGACCAAATCGGCGCCAATGATGTCGAGGCCGGCGAGAGCGCGCACCATGGCCTGGGCCTCGCGCGTCGTGATGCCGCCGATCTCGGGAGTGCCTGTGCCGGGGGCAAAGGATGGATCGAGCGCGTCGATATCGAACGAGACGTAGACGGGGGCTGCGCCAACGACGGAGCGTGCCTCGGCAATCACCGCCTCTACGCCGCGCACCATTAATTCTTCGATGAAGATGATGCGGACGCCCGCCTGCGTGGCGAAATCATAGTTTCCAGCATCCGAGATCGATCCCCTGATGCCGATCTGGACCATTCGTTTCGGGTCGAGCAGACCTTCCTCGACCGCACGGCGAAACGGCGTGCCATGATTGTAACGGTTGCCGAAGAACTCGTCGTAGGTGTCCGAATGGGCGTCGAAATGGACAAGGCCCAGTGGCTCCTTAGCTACGGCGCGCAGAATGGGCAGACTGATTAAATGATCGCCGCCCACCGCCAGCGGCCGAGCGCCAGCGTCGCGAACTTTCGTGAAGAACTCCGTGATTGTGTCCAGCGCGTCGTGAAGATCAAGGGGGTTTACCGGTACGTCGCCGCAGTCACCGGCGCGCAATTGATCGAACGGAGAAAGTCCGGTGACGTGATGGACGCGCCGCACCAGGCTGGACTGATTGCGGATCTCGCGCGGACCGTGGCGAGCGCCCGAGCGGTTGGTGGTGCCGCCGTCGAAGGGGATGCCCACGAGTGCTATGTCGACCTGGTCGGGACGGGCCATGGGAAGGCGCATGAATGTCGAGAGGCCGGCGAAGCGCGGAACCTTGCCGGAATCGAGGGGTTGGAACTCCGCATCGCTCATGATCGTGCCTTCCTTTCCGCGCATGCAGCATTCTGTGCGCAGCTTAAATGCCGCTGTAATTCATCCGGCCTGCCGCATGAGCATGGCGCCAAGCGTCCTGCTTCCCGCCCTTATTTGCGGCGAGGCAGAACAGCGCCTCTGCGAGCAGGCGTGCTGCGAGAATGCAGGTCGTCCCGCTGGCGGAATCGAAATCCGGCGACACTTCGACGAGGTCAAAGCCAGAAAATCCGTCACGGGCCGCGATGCGGACCCCGCGAATGATCTCGCGTGAAGTCAGACCGCCGGATTCGGGGCTGTTGGTGGCCGGTGCGTAGGCCGGATCGACGCCATCTATGTCGAGGCTGATGTAGAGGCGTGCGCCGTCCGAGATCGCGATCTTCCGCGCCTGTTCGGCAACAACATCGATGCCAAGGCGTTCCACTTCGGCCATCGAGAACACTGTGATACCGAGCTGCCGATAGAGCGGAGTCCACTCCGGCAGGTTGCGCGGTCCGCGCGCCCCGATCACCACGATGCGCCGCGGATCCACCTTATCCAGTTCCGCGATGCGCAGCAGTGGGGATGCGCGCGTCAGGCGATCGCCGCCGAAGGATTCACTGAGATCGAGATGGGTGTCGAAGACAATTAACCCGACTGGCGCGTCGCCGGCCTCGGCCACGGCGCGTACAGCCGGATAGCTGATGCCGTGGTCCCCGCCGATCGTCACCGGGATCGCCCCCGTGGACTGAATCGCGCCAAGCCGGGCTCCGAGACGAGCATAGCTTTCGGCGTTGTCCCCCGGCACCACATCGATATCACCGGCGTCAGCCACAGCGATATGGCTTGAAAGGTCCATGTCCCAATCGAAGGAGTAGGTGCCATACAGGAGGGAGTACTTGCGGATTTCCTGGGGGGCGCGCCGCGTCGCGCCCCCGCGGAAGGTGGCAAGCCCGTCATAGGGCATGCCGACCACAACGGCATCGGCGACGAAAGAAGCCGGGTCGCGGACATGAGGAAAGGCCATGAACGGCGGAACGTCGCCATAGATGCGCGGAACGCCGAGTGGGCTGAGGGCTTCGCTCATGGCCGTGCTCCTTCTGCACTTGCCCCGGTTCCCGGCCCATCGTTCTGGAAGAGCATGTTGCGAGACCTCCAGGTATCGAGGAATTCCCGCAGGCGCGGACTTTGCGGCGCCCTGAAAAGTCTTGCAGGCGGGCCCTGCTCGACCACTTTGCCCTGGTCCATGAACACGACGCGATCGGCCACCTGGGCTGCAAAACCCATTTCATGGGTAACGACGACCATGGTGATGCCTTCCTGGGCCAATTGCTTCATGGTGTCGAGGACCTCGCCGACAAGTTGCGGATCGAGCGCCGATGTCGGCTCATCGAAAAGGATGACATGCGGTTCCATGGCGAGGGCGCGCGCGATACCGACGCGCTGTTGCTGACCGCCGGAGAGTTGGGAAGGATACCGCTCCGCAAAGCTCCTCAGGCCCACTTTGGCAAGCGCATGCAGGCCCTGCTCCCGAGCCTTGGCTGCGGGAATGCGCTTGGTCAGGCGTGGCCCGAGTGTGACATTGTCCAGCACCGTCATGTGCGGCCACAGGTTGAAATGCTGGAACACCATACCGACGTTGCGGCGCACCGCGGCGATATTCTGTTCACTTTCACGCACCAGCGCAGTCCCGGTACGACGGTAGCCGAGCAGGCGTCCTTCGATCTCGACCTCGCCACTGGTGTAATCCTCCAGGAAGGAAGTACAGCGCAGCAGCGTACTCTTGCCGGAGCCGGAGGGTCCGATGATGCAGACGACCTCCGAGGGGTTGATGTCCAGCGAGATGCCCGACAACGCCCGGAACTTGCCGAAATCCTTCGTCAGGTCCCGGATCCCGATAATCGGTTGAGGGGATAGGGTGGCCATCGCGTCTGTCCGATCGTTCTTTGAGTTGCCAGGCTGGGATCGTTAGAATTTCACGCGCCGCTCGACGAGCTTGCCGAGCTGGGCGACGGCTTCAACCAGCAGCCAATACAACACCGCGGCTGCGACATAGGGCTGGATGACCGCATAGGTCTCATTGACGAACTGGGTCGTATTCTTCGTCAACTCCGCCACAGTGATGATCGACAGCACCGCCGATTCTTTTATGAGGATGATGATCTGGTTCACGATAGCCGGCGTGATCAGCACTAACATCTGCGGCAGCTTGATATGGCGGATGATCTGCGTGCCGGTGAGGCCGGCGATGCGGGCAGCCTCGATCTGACCCTTGGGAATCGACTGGAAACCGGAGCGGAAAATTTCAGCGAAATAGGCGCCGCCATAGAAGCCGAGTCCGAGCACACCGACCGTCTGCGCTCCCAGTCTGAAACCGAGGCTCGGTCCGCCGTAGTAGAGCACGAACAGAAGGATCAGGATCGGCAGGCCGCGCATAAACTCGACATAAACGCGAACCGCCCAGCGCAGCGGCTCGAACGCTATGCCGTCGAGACAGGCAAGGACAAGACCGACCACAATCCCGAGTACCGTCGCCAGCGCACAGATCCAGGCTGTGGTGACCAGTCCGGCCAACATCAAAGGTGCATATTGGACCCAAAGATCGAGGAACTGTGTCATGGGCTCAGCCTCCCCGCGCCAGCCGCCGCTCTGCCGAGCGACCAGCAAGCGAAAGGAGGAAATTAATAACGATATAGATGATCCCGGCAGTGATGTAGGTCTCGAACGGCCGATAGGTCGTCGCCACGATCTGCTGGCTTACCCGCATCAACTCGGTCACCGCGATGACCGAAACCAGCGACGAGTTCTTCAGGATGCTGACAGTCTCATTGACGAGCGAAGGGATGACCAGCCTGAGCATCTGCGGCACCAGGATGGTACGGCGCGCGGCCCATTTTCGGATCCCGACCATGCGGGCGGCTTCCATCTGTCCCGGCGGAATGGCCAGGAGCCCGCCGCGGAATATCTCGGCCTGGAAGGCGATGGTGTTCAGCGTCAGGGCGACGATGGCGGCCAGGATGGGCGGCACGTTGATGCCGATCAGCGGGAGCAGGTAATAGATGATCAGCAACTGCACGAGGATCGGCGTGCCGCGCCAGACGCTTTGATAGGCGCGTGAGAACCGGCTCACCCATCTGTTGGACGACGACACACCGAAGCAAAGGACCAGTCCCAACGGCATGCCGAGGATGATGGCGATCCCGGAGACCAGGACGGTCATGCCCGCGCCCCACAGCATCACGCGCAGGTTGTCTTGGATAAGGGCAAGCGTGGTCAACGGCTTCACCTAGAGACGTACCAGAGAGCTGGACGGGATGTGGGGGAGACGCCTCCTTAATCCTTCGGTACAGGCAAGGCGTCGGTCGGCAGCTTCATGGTGAAGCCGAACCATTTCTCCTGCAGCTTGGCCATCGTTCCGTCGGCGGCCAGCTTTCGGAACTGGTCGTCGATGAAGTCGGCCAGCGACTTGCTGTCGTCGTCCTTCCGGAAGGCCCAGCTGAAGTAGGTCGGCGCTCCGAATGTCGTCTTCACGGTCTCGAACGCGTCGCCACGCTGCGTTTGGAGATAGAGCAAGTTCGGCAGCGAATTGACCACCGCGTCGGTGCGTCCGGCTGCCAGATCGGCATAGGCCTCGTTGAAGTCCACATAGGTCTGGATGTTCGTGATCGGCGCCAAGCCCTTTGACTTGAGCTGTTCGGATAAGGCCTCGGTGGCTTTCAGCTGGGCGGAGCCGGCTTGGGTACCGACGCTTTTTCCGCTGAGATCGTCGGGTGTCTTGAGCGAGGAATTGCCTTTGCGTTTGACGTAAGTGAAGGATGCATCGGCGATCGGCAGGGACAGGCGGTACGTATCGTACCGCTGCTTGTTGACGGTCACCGACGTTATGATGGCGTCGAACTTCTCAGTCTGAAGCCCCGGCAACAGACCTTGGAACGGCAGGTCAAGCCGGTCTATCTTGACACCGGGAAGGGCTTTCATGACCTCGTTGAACAGGTCCACGCCGTAGCCGACAATGCTGCCGTTCTCGACGTATTCGAACGGCGGATACCTGGCTTCGGAAGCGATCACGATCTGCCCCTTCTCCTTGATCCGGTCAAGAAGGTCGGCCGCCGGGGCCCCGCTAGCCGCCATAAGCGACAGCCAAGCAACAAGCAGTGCAGGCAAGTACGATTTCAAAACAGACCGCATGAATTCCTCCCGCTCCTGCGTCGCGACATGCAATAGAACCACTGCCCTGCCGTTTCCCGATCACATCGCCCCCGACGGTCATGGCCAAAAAGGATCACTCCGTCGGCAGGTTGTGGCCGATTTGGCGCCGCTACGCCTAGCCCAGCATGTCAGGATTGACTCTCTAATAAATATGGAAGGAATAGACTACACATCGAGATTCACGATATGAACTCTGTTAGCCGAGTGGCATGGCGATTTAGAGGATTTTCCAGATGCGCATGTCCGCCTCCGATATTAGGGCAGTGCGGGTTTTCCGGTCGGTCGTTGAGCACGGTGGTTTCAGCGGAGCGCAGCTTGCGCTGGCAATGAGCCAGTCGACCATCAGTTTCCAGATTACCGCGCTGGAGCAGCGGCTGGGCTTTTCCCTGTGCCAACGCGGCCGTCGCGGCTTCGAACTGACCGACAGAGGCCGGGCCGTTTACGATTACTCCCATTCACTGACATCGGCCCTTTCCTCGTTCGAGCAGCAATTGGGCGAGCTTCGTCTGCGCGCAACCGGCACACTGCGCATTGGTATCGTCGATTCGACCGTTACAGATTCGGTGCTTGGCATCGACGACGTGATCGATCAGTTCGTCAGGAAAGCCAGCGAGGTCGATCTGCGCGTCACGATCGGCTCACCTGAGCAGCTCATCGCCGACATTGCCAAGGATGGCATCGATTGCGCGATTTCTCCGCGCATCAAACTGCTGCCGGGTTATTCGCAAACCGAATTCCATCATGAGATGAACTCGTTATATTGCAGCGAACGACATCCGCTGTTCCCGAAGAAAATCGTGACGAAAGCGGACGTCGAGGCCGCCGTTGTGGTGGTGCGACCCTACGCGAACAAAACGGAACTGCAACACATTCCGAACGCCAAGGTAGGAGCCTACGCTTCGAACATCGAAGCGCAGGCCATGTATATCCTAAGTGGCCATTATATCGGCTACCTGCCCGATCACATGGCAGCCATCTTCAGGGAGAAGAATCGACTGAAGGCGCTGCTGATCCCCGAAGCGCAGATACGGTCGCCATTCGTCATTATCTCGCCGAAACACAAGAAAGCTTCGCTGTCTCAACGCATTTTCCTGCAGGAACTGCGCAAGAGGATAGCGGCCGGGGTATCCAACGAAGCGAAACCCGCAGTGGCGTCAAAGAAGGATAAGACTTAATGGCCGGATGCCTGGCCGGCCGGCCCGTCAATGCGAAAATGCGCGTCTGTGGGCACACAGGCCGCCCCGTTCACCGGAACGAGGTCCTGGGGGCAGGCCGAGAACGCGATCACAAGGTCCATTTCCGCACGCAGTCTGACGTAGGAGCCGGGCGTGGAGATCGGCGGGTCGAAGGAGATCGAACCTTTGCCGTCGATCGGAATGTTCATAAACAGGTTGAGCGGTGAGGGCGTTTTCGAATGCGCAAGCCCGAGTGCCGCAAGAGCCGCGGCTAGATTGTCCGTGCAGTTGTCGTGATGGCCAACGTGTCCGAGCTGCTCATAGCGATAGCGGTCGCAGGCAGCGATCAGCGTATCGTGTACGCCGCCTGAGGTGTCTTCCAGGATGGTTAGCATCGGACGCCGCTTGTTGCTGAGCAGCGTGTCGCCAATACGGGGATTAACCTTTAGCATCGCGCCGCGGCTATGCTCCACCGACATGAATTCCGCAATGTCGTCGGCGCGAAAGGCCCAGGTGTCCACCACTTGGCTGCCGTGGGTGTTGATGACGGTTACGACCTGCCCCTGCTTGACGCCTGCCGCAACGCCCTTGCGTGCGGGAATCAAATGAGTTCGGCCCCGATGGTCCCTGCTTTGCATCTGCCGCCCTTTCTTTCAGCGCCTCGGGGCTTCGCGTTCCACGAATATATAGCCAAGGAAGTTCAACAGAACCTGTGCCGCCAGGAAGCCGGTGATCCCAGAGGGATCATAGGCCGGGGCGACCTCAACCAGATCGATGCCGACGACATCGCCTTGTTTCACCAAGCCTTGGAGAATTTCCATGACTTCATAGTATAGGAAACCTCCGTGGCTGGGAGTTCCTGTGCCGGGTGCGATGGATGGATCGAAGCCGTCGATGTCGATCGTCACATAATAGCGGACTCCGGCGGGAATGGTCGCTAGCACGCCCTCGGCGCCGAGCCTGCGCGCCTGACGGACGGAAAGGATGGTTGAGCCGCGTTTCCGCGCGTCCTCATAGCCCTCCCGCGCCGTGGAGGAGACGTTGCGGATGCCGATCTGGCTGAGGCCGCTGACATATGGCTGCTCCGATGCGCGACGCATGGGATTGCCGTGCCCTTCGCGCACCCCATGGCGCACGTCGACAAAATCGAGATGGGCGTCGATCTGCACGATGTGGATCGGACCATGATCGCTGAATGCCCTGATGCATGGAATGTTGATGGCGTGGTCTCCGCCCAGCACGACCGGCAGGGCGCCTCTTTCGAGTATCTTGCGGACTGCCTTTTCCGCATTCGCGTGACTGGCTGCGGTATCGGTGTGCACCATGTCAGCATCGCCGACGTCGACTATTCGGACCTTGTCGAGCGCCAGGTAGATCTTGTCGTCCTCATGATCGTAAGCGCCGCCATGACCGAAGGAAAAAAGCGTCGAGGCCTCGCGGATCGCTCGCGGCCCAAAACGCGCGCCGGAGCGGTATTGGGTGCCCATGTCGAATGCGACGCCCAGGATCGCGACATCTGCGTCGATCTCGTCCCAATCGAGGCAGACGGGTCGCTTGCCAAACGTGCTTAGCCCTACGAAGGGAAGGTCGAGCCGTCCGCTATTATAACCGTGGTCAGACATTATAACTCTCCGGACCTATATGGAGCCGTGACGATAAGGATGGGAGCGCGACAAGCTAGCCATCTGCCGATGCGTGGCTAGCACGCGCCAGCTACTTCTTTCCATCACGAGTATTGGGCGTTCATATCGCTTAATTCGAAGATTGAGCGATAGAAGGTGCCGTGTGTCAGGGCCGACAACGCGCCCATTCCGATGGAGCGCGTGCTCAAGGGCAGGATCGAGCCGGGGGTAAGGTCTTTTGATCTCAATGTGCGCTGACCGAGCTTGCAGAAGGCTACCGCGCCATGGATGAACGCCGCGCGATGAAGGTCACGCAAGTGTAGGTGCGACTTAGGTTATAATACGGGTATGACCATCCTCACATTCTTGGTCTTCCTGATTAAGAATACGCAGAACCGCGACCGTGCCGCCATACAGGGCAAGCTCGATGAGCTTATCCGCTCCGTGGTCGCCAAGAACGCGTTCATCGACATCGAGCACCTTACCCAAGCCGAGGTTGAGAGTTCCGCGCGCTTTGCGCGCGGGCGAAGGAGGACAAACAAACAGCGCCGAAAAAAAGCGTCATCGGGCAGCGGCTAAGACGTCGGCTTCTCGATTAAGTCAGGCCGCATTCAGAATAAAAAATGCCCCGCGAACCGGGCAGAGGTCAGAGGGGAACACGGCTCCGCCAGCAAGGAACCTTCGATGCCGAATCGTCCTTGCCCTCGGTCCCGTCGTTCATATTGAAAACAAACCATGGAGGCCTGGTGGCACGAGAGCCTACGCCGCGTTGGTTGAGCAAGCCACTAGTCAGATAGCAAACCGGTCGACTGCATTGTGGCGGATCGCAAGCTGCTAGGTCAAGCAGGCGACCGCAACAGCCGCTTTCTATTGGCCCTGATCTTGCCGCCATAGTAACTTGCAAGCTTGTCTGCTGGCGCACCCATGGCGAGCATCATAGTTGCGCGGCCGGCAGCCTCGATTTTTTCACTGATCATCAACTTAGTTTCGCGCTCAGCCGCTTTGCCGCCACTAGCAATTCGCATACCGCGGAGCCACATCACTTGCTGCGCCTCCAGTATCGAAAGAGAGAGATCGACCCATGGGTTGAACATTGAGCGCTCCTGATTGACATGAGAGAACGGCAATGTCCCCCGTAGGTTCCGCCGAATTGGTAGGTCGAAAACTTCTTTCTGGGAGCGAGTTGGAAGAAGAAGCCGAACGTTCTGCAGCTGTCGCCTCGGCCGACCCCTTTCTTATTGGATACAAAAAGCCGCTGTCCCCATTTCGGCCCGGATCGGCCGTTCGAAAATCCTCCTCATGATTGCGCCGGGGAGGGTGAAGCTCCGCACCGCGCGCGACTTCATAATTGTCACGCCAAAATCCCAGCTTGCCGATCCTTCAAGGCCGCGGCACAATCCCCGGCATCGATGCCGTGCAATTGGCGGCCATGGAAACCGAATTGGCCGATGCCAGCAGCAGGTCTCAGCGGGTGGCGAAACGGAGCGGCACTTGGAATCTTGAGCCTCCAACTCCTGGAGAGCACCCAAAGTCGCAACGCACCTTGCATCTTGCAGAATCTCAACCGATCCTGGATTTTTCAACGCACATCGACCCGTCGATGCGTCGCCGAAATCGTCCCAGAGTGAAGCCAAACAGGGTGCTTAGGTGCCTCGCTCCTGCCGCCGGAGAAGAAAAGGCCCCGTCGAGAGTTCGGCGGGGCCGCATTTCTCAAAGCGGTGTGGTTCGGCGAACGCGATCGCGTTCCGCCTCGATGTCGTCAAAAGGCTCTGCGCTGGCGTCGAATCCAGTCCATCCGGCAGCCTCGTAACTACTACGCCGCTCATCGAGATTGACCGAACGCCCGCCGCGCAGAATGCGCTCAGCCTCGCCCGCCAGCCGATCGTCGACTTTGGCAGTCACCAGACTGCCGCCGCGGCGAACGCTCTCGGCATAAACATGTGCATCCCGTTCCGAGACGCCGGATTCTGTAAGTGCCCCGATGATCCCGCCAGCTGCTCCGCCGACCACGGCGCCACCCACCGCGCCGGCCGCTGTCGCAGCGAGCCACCCGGCCGCCACCACGGGTCCGACGCCAGGTATGGCCATCATCCCGAGCCCGGTAAGGAGCCCGCCCGCGCCGCCGACGACCGCTCCCAGGCCCGCACCTGTGGCGGCATCTTCGCCGGCTTCTGAAGTCTCGTCCTGCCGATACCAATTGTCGGAATTATTGGCCACGATGCTGATGTCGTCTCGCGGCACGCCAATCGCTTCCAATTCGCTCACGGCGTCGGAGGCGTCCTGATAGTCATCGAAAAGTCCGGTGACTGTGGTCATTGTTTCACTCCATTTCTGAGTTCGGTTATTGAGCTCCGGCAACCACGTTGCCTTGGAAATCAAGCGCTACGGTCACTTGCTTTCCGTCTTTCTCGGCAGTGCCACGCCAGATGCCTTTGTCGTCCTTCGTCAGCGCGCTGACATTGGCGAAGCCGGCATCCTGAATGCGCGATTTCGCCTGCGCTTCGGTGAAGCTGTTGGCGCCAGGTACGGGCGCCGCCGGGTTATTGGTGTCGCTCGTCGACACCGCGGGCGTCGTCGAACTCGTGCCGGAAGACTTGTCGTTGGTGCCGGATGCGATCTTTTCGATCATTTCCTGATGCATCTTGAGCGTCGGCAATGTCTCCTGCGCGAATGTCTTGAGCTGAGCATTATCGCCGTCCTTGGCGTAGCCTTCGAACAGCTTCACAGCGTCGACATGTGCGTCGCGCTGCATCTGCACGTAAGACTTGTCGAACGAGTCCTTGCCGGTGTTCAGGGCGTCTAGGTCGCTCTTGTGCGCGGCGTCCGTCCCGGCGGGTACCTTCAGCTTCTGCTCGCCGGCGATTGTCTCGAGCTTGGCGTTCGCCGCGCCATGATCGTTGATCATCTTCTGGGCGAAGTCTTTGACTGCGTGATCCTGAGCCTTGCCTTGTGCGATCTTGCTCGACTCGACCTCGAACATGCCGCCGGCGGCGGCCTTGTCGACGAACTCCTGAGCTTTATCGGCGGCGTAGGAGGACGCGGCAAATGTCAGGACCGCGCAGGTAGACAGCGCTGTCATTAGAAGGCGGTGTTTCATCAATAGGTTCCTTGTTGAATGGGTGTCACTCAACAAGCGCCCGACCCGTTTGTTCCGGTCCAAGGACAATTTAGCTAGCACAAGAATGCCTCTTGTTGAGGCGGCGGCGCTAAGCTCGTCTGTAAGGGCGAGATGCGTCGAGATGCGCGCCGACCCGATCGCGACGAGCCAGCGCGGGCCACTCGCATAAGGAGCGGCAAAGGTGACCCGATAGCGAAGCCGCTGCCAAGGGCGCTGTCGGCGTTGCAGGCCGCGTGCTGCGCGACAATAGGCTTGAACAAAATCGAAGACCGATCTGGCCAATCCGCAAAGCCGCGTCACGTCGCGGCGGCGCGGAGCACCGCCCGCAGGGCCGCAAAAAAGCAAGCTTGGAACATCCTGCTTCGTTCTGGGTTCGGCACGGTCGTGGGAGAAGCTAACGTTCGTGGCCGAGAGCGCCGGAAGGGATTTCAATATCAATTTTGGGCCGCAGCATCCGGCGGCGCACGGCGTCGTTCGCCTTGCGCTCGAGCTCGCTCACATAGGCCTGCTTCGCGCAAAAAGCTGAGCCAATGCGGCCTGGCCGCGGACGGCACCAACAAGCCTTACCGCTGCGTGCTGCGGGGAGCCGAGCGTCGCGCACCTGCAGGCGATGGACCTGCTCTGCTGCGGCCATCTGCTTGCGGACGTCGCGGCCCTCCTGGGCATTGTGCCCGGGTGACGTGGACAGAAAAACGCCAAGAGGGGTAAAGAAAAGTTTGATGCGTGACCACTTTCTCCCAATCCATTTCGACAGCTTCTTCATGGCGGGATTCGAATGTTCTTCGCATCGTCGCAAAGATGGCCGGCGTCTGGACCTTGTCCGCGCAACCAGCCACGACATTCATGCTGAGGACGACTACCGTAGATGCTCAGACTTGGGATTGAGAACCATTCGTGATGGACTGCGGTGGCATCTGACCGAAACGGCGCCGGGTGTCTACGATTGGTCGAATTGGAAATCCATGCTGGACGCCGCGAGTGCCGCCGGCGTTCAGGTCATCTGGGATGTTTTTCACTATGGGTCTCCTGACCACCTCGACCAGGGCAGCGAACAGATGATCCAGAGCTATGCGTCTTTCGCAGCCGAAGCGGTCCGACTACACCGGGCAGTGACCGGGAAAGCTGCGGTAGTCTGTCCCATCAACGAAATATCGTTCTTCGCATGGGCAGTCGAAGTCGGCTATTTTCCGCCAGCCGGACCTAAAAAGAGTGGCTGGTTCAAGCGCCACCTAATCAAGGCAGCTGTACAGGGTATCCGTGCAATGCGTAAGGCTGACCCCGAGTGCGTATTCGTCTGGGCTGAACCGCTTATCCACATCGCCCCGCGCGACCGCACCCGCACGGAGGTCAGTCGTGCGGAGAAGGCCCGCCAAGGGCAATTCGAAGCGTATGACATGCTGTTGGGCCGTATCGCGCCTGAGTTAGGAGGAGCCGAGGATCTGATCGATGTGATTGGCCTTAACTTTTATCCACACAACCAATGGTATCTGCATGGGCCGACAATCCCGATGGGCCATCATGAATACCGGGCTCTATCAGAGATGCTAGTCGAGGTCGCCCGACGCTACACCAGGCCGATGTACCTTGCAGAAACCGGCGCCGAGGGTTCCGCCGGCCCCGCATGGCTTCACTACGTATGCGATGAAGTTCGGACCGCGATCAGCCAAGGAGTCCCGATCGAGGGTATCTGCCTCTATCCAATCACCGCCTATCCCGGATGGGACAATTCCCGCCACGCCGAAGTTGGCCTGTTTTCCGGTGTCCACGCGGACGGCTCGCGCCGCATCCGCCGTCCGCTAGCCGATGAACTCGCGAGGCAGCAGAAGCTATTCCATTCTTGACGCGCACGACCTTGCTGTCGCGGATAGGGAGGGGCGTCTAAGCGGGCGCCGCCATAGCCGTCTGCAAATCGGGTGTAGCCGGAAGCTCCTTTTGGATACGTGCGAAAGTGGCCAAAGCCTGTCCTACGACCTGATCCATATTGTAGTAGCGATACGTGGCTAGACGGCCAACGAACCAGACGTTCGGGCAATTTGCAGAAAGCGCCTCATATTGTTTGTAGAGGGCCTCGTTTTCCGAACGCGGCACAGGGTAGTATGGGTCACCAATATCTGTCGGGTATTCGTAGGTGAGGCTGGTCCGGACATTCTTCTGGCCCGTCAAATGCTTGTACTCGGTGATGCGCGTATAGGCTTCCGTTTGCGGGTAGTTGACCACCGCGACCGGTTGAAACTGCTCGCAGTCGAGGGTGACATGCTCGAAGCGCAATGAGCGATAGGGCAGACGGCCAAGCTTCCAGTCAAAGAACTCGTCAATCGGTCCGGTGTAGATCATCCGCCGGAAAGGAATCCGCTCTCGGACATCGCGATAATCAGTCTGCAGCATGATCTTGATGTTGGGATTGTCCAACATTCGTTCGAACATGCGCGTATAGCCGCCGGCCGGCATCTGCTGGACGCTGTCGCCGAAATAACGATCGTCGCGGTTCGTTCTGGTCGGAACGCGGGCCGTGACAGACTTGTTCAACTGGCTGGGGTCGACCCCCCACTGCTTTCTGGTGTAGCCGCGGAAGAATTTCTCATAGAGTTCTCTGCCAACGGTGCTGACAACCACATCCTCGGCGGTGTGTACTTCCTCGACGGTTTCCCGACGCGACGCGAAGAACTCTTCCAGCTCTGCCGAACTCAGCTCCAGGCCGTAGAGGCGGTTGATCGTGTCGAGGTTGATCGGGATCGGGAGAAGCTTGCCGTCCACGAAAGCGAGCACACGGTGCTCGTAAGGCCGCCAGGCGGTGAATTGCGAAAGATAGTCAACGATCGATTGCGCGTTCGTGTGGAATATATGTGGTCCATAACGATGGATGAGTATGCCCGCTTCATTGTAGCAGTCATACGCGTTGCCGCCGATGTGGCTGCGACGGTCGATGAGGAGAACGCTTTCGCCTCTTTGCGAGGCGATCCTTTCCGCGAGAACACTGCCGGCAAAGCCGGCTCCGACGATCAGCCAGTCGAACATGTCATGCGCTCCTGCGGAAGGGCACGAGCTTCTTGCTTGCACTGGCTTGCTTGATGTGGACGGTCATGGCTTCCCATGTTCGCTGCCAGGACATGTTGGCGAGATAGGCATCGACCGCCGGCAGCCGCGTGTCGCGCGGCTGCGCCAGCAGTGACCGCAGCTTGGGCTCGATATCGTCGGCATCCGCAATATCCACGAGTCCTGCGGCGCCGTAGCTCCGCACGACATCGACGATTGCAGTCGAGATCACGGGCAGACCCGCGGCGAGGAACTCGGGAGTTTTCGTCGGACTGATGAAACGCGTGGCTTCATTGAGCGCGAAGGGCATCCAGCCCACGTCCCAATGCCGGAGGTAATCGGGCAGGTCCACATAGGCTTTGTTGCCGAGCCAATGCAGGTTTTCGGCTCTCGGCAGGAGGTCAGGATCGATTTTCACGACCGGACCAAGCATTACGAAGTGCACGTCTGGCATCGTCCTTGAAGCCTGCGCCACGAGATCGATATCGAGGCGCTCGTCGATGACGCCGAAGAAGCCTACCCGAGGATGTGGGATGGCCAGTTGATCCGCTGGCTCCTCGCCGGGCTTCCTCGCCTTTTGAAAATGGCTGACGTCGATGCTGCTGGGGAAAGGGTAGATTGCCCGATGCTGGCAGCGCTTCGCTTCGAACAGGCTTAGGCCGCCGGTGAAGACCAGATCGGCACGCTCGAAGAGCGCCCGTTCCCTTAGCGCGAGTTGGGCCGGCGCATTCTTGAATGCCGAAAGCTCGTCCATGCAGTCATACACGCACACGTCGAAATTGATATGCGCGCTGAAGCGCAACGCCATCGGGGTGTAATACCAGGCGGTCAACTGAGCGTGCGGTGTCGACGCGATGATCCGGTCAAGATATCTGCGCTGGATCGCATCCGCCCTCGCGGGGCTGGTGCCGATCGGTAACAGGGGGGTCGCGATCCGGATGCCCGGCGCCGCTTCGCAAAACCGAATGGATGAGTGAGAGCATTCTTCGAAGATAGGTTCCTCGAAGTAGACGATCTGGTGTTCTCCCGAGGCAAGGGTGAGAATGTGCTGTGGGCGCTGATGGACGAAATTCCAGCGCAAATGGGAAAAACATATCAGTAAATCCTGTTCGTTTCTGGTTTTTGTGAGGGCCGGTAGTCTTATCGCTGCGTCCATATAAAGAGTTCCCTTGATGACATCGCCGTTTAGACTGCGTATAACATTTGTTAATCGCGTTTTGCAGGAAGCTGTTCCTGCGACATGTCTAACACCCCGCTGAATAACTTGTTCCAGCTCCAGCGAGCGATATCTAGACAGGCGTGGGCTGCGCCTAAGAGAGCGGCCATGGCTGCGGGCAGCTTTCTGGGGGCGGCCGCGCGGACGCCGCATTTTGGTTGAATGAGCAGCTAAAATAGCTGACGCTTGAACTGTTTCGTCGGGCTGAAGCGTGAGAGCTCTCACGGCCGACAATCGCTGGGACAGACGATGAAGATCGATTTTCAGACGAATGTGTTCCCGTTGTTTCACCCGCAGGTGGTAGACGATCTCAAGGATCCATGCCCGGTTCACGACGGCCGGCTCTGGCATGTGTTCGGGTCGAGCGGCACGGTAACGAGCGAGGCCTGGAAGATCCTTCACGCAACCGCGCCTGAACTGCATGGACCGTGGACGGAGCACGCGCCCATCGGACTTCCGGTCAAGGGTTCGGGCGTTGCGGCCCCGGGTGTCGTGCACGAAGACGGTGTCTTCCACATGTTCATCCAAACCGAGTTCATGAAATCCGGCGGCCGTTGCGAACACGCAGTGTCCAACGACGGTTTCAACTGGGTGGTGCTCAACCCGGCAATCCTGTCCCTGCCGGGGACGGATGAAGACGGCATCTATGATCCGCATCCGGCTCTCATCGGCGGTAAGCGCTACATCGTTTATTCCGGCATGCCGAGATTCACCCGCGTCCCGCAGCCGGATATCTATTTGGCTCGAAGCCAGTCCGATTCATGGTTCGGGCCTTGGAAGCGGTTGGGCAAAATCCTGGATCACAACGAAATCCCCCACCACAACACGCGGGAAGATCCCGACTACGAATGGGGAATTGAAGGCGCTCAACTGGTGGAGCTTCCGGATGGTCGTGTGCTCCTCAACGCCACTTGCTTCCTTCCGCACGGACCGCGGGGTAGCCGTCAGCGGGTATTTTTCGCCATTGCGGGCGCCGTTACCGGGCCTTACGTCTCGCTTGGTCCAGTGCTCGATCCGGGCGGGCCTGGGGAAAACGGCCACTCGACGGTGATGATCGACGGCGAGCGGCTGACCCTTTTTTACCAAAGTCGGGTTGCCGCGACGGACCATCGCTGGCGCTATGGTTTGGCGAGCTTCGATGTGTCTCTCCTGTCGGAAGTTGCCTGACCGCCTTTCCACCAGCTTGCGGACCTATTGCGAGAGTTTCGTTCCGCTTGGCCTCCCACGGCTCGCGGTAACATTGCCGTCGGGAACAATGTCTCTTCGGCATAGTTCGGTCGCGTTCGTGCGGAGAGCGGCCAGCCATGTGTCTACAGCAAACAACCGGGATGCGGCCCACGCCCCGACGGCGGACCGGGCCCGTTTTCATTCCTTGCGCAACCCTGTCGCCAGGCGGGCTGGACCCACAAGCTGATGCGAGGACGTCGTGCGCCGCCGTATGAATATTTTCGATTTCGAACGTAACAGCGCCCAAAGTGATGTGCGCCATCCAAATCGCATTTCGCCAAGCGATGCAGATCAGCTCGGCTATTTCGCTGCGGTAAATGGGCTCACAGAGCAACAGGCACAAGAACTGATCCAAACCCACGGAGGCAATCTTGCCGTGCTCGTCAAGGAAGCTCGGAAGCTGCGAGAACCTAAATGACCAGGCCCGCTGGAATTTACCACGGCTCGCCGGCCCCGTCGGCAGAGGCCCGTCCGAACTTCCCCGTGATCATACGACGAACTATGAAACCTTGAAGTTGCCTTTGAGATACTTGGCGTCGAATATGTGAAAGTTGCAACGCCGGCTGCCGACCAGCAGCCGGCGTTCGAAACCGAATGCATCGCAACGCGAAGGCTGGCCTTTTCGACATCAGGATAAGACGATATCGGTATGAACGCACTGACGGGCATCGGGCGATTGCTTAACAAATCTGCGCTCCTTGGACGACGAGGCCGCATGATGACGCATGGCCTCGTCCGTCACCAAAAAAAGTGCCGAACAGGGATGATATCGACAAAAGGTAGCTGTCCGGCGTTTTGACGCCAAGATCAGCTGTAGGGCGACCAGCACTGCCGGCGCGATCCGCCATAGGGCTGGTAGGTGTTGTCCCAGGCGCGGTAGGAGCCGTAGTGGGCGTAGCACCACCTGACATGGGCGGCGGCTAGACGTGCGTCTGGTCGGGGTGCAGGCGGAAACGGATTTGCAATGCTCGCGCCGGCCGCCATGCCCGCCGCGAAGGCGCCAACCGGAAACCAGTAACCGTTATAATAGCGATAGCCCGGCCGGAAGCGGACATATTCTCTGTATCCGTTGAAATAGTAGAAACCGCCGGCGGCATAAAAGCCCCTGCGAAAATAGACTTCCGTCGTGCCACTCGCCTGAACGGTGGCCTCCGGCAAAGGCTGAAGCGGCATCGCGCCGGCCTGCTTAACGGTGGCCGAAATGGCAAGCAGCGCTGCGCCGATCGCTGTCGAAACTTTTATAATGATCCTGATCCTTTCAAGAAATGAGGTGGCGTCTATTGCCGGCGCAGCGAACGCAGTTCGCCCAGCGACAGAGCCCGGTCGCCTTGTGGAATTTTGCGACGGAAGCTCGTGTCGGTACCGGAGCATTGCCGCCACAACTTGCAGCGTTGCGGTGCTCCGGGCTTGGGGAAAATTGCTATAATGCCGCCATGAATGAGATCGTTTGCGAACGCGACGACGAGCGGATCCGAAGGGGTCTTCCTATGCTGGTCACGGGGATTGCTGTGGAACCCAGCGGTCACGTCGATGTCAACCAGCATGCCTTCGTGTGCCAACACAGACACGGATATGAGAGTATTCGCCGGCTTGCTGTCGCCCCTAGAGGCTGCTGTACGATATTCCCAGGCGAAATGCCTTGGACACAGGGGGACGGATGACGAAGCATCGAATCTATTCAGTCAGCGTCGCGAGCGTCTATTCCCACTATGTCGCGAAAGCTGAGAAAAAGGGGCGCACGAAAGCGGAGGTGGATGAAATCACCCGTTGGCTGACGGGGTACAGCCAGGAGATGCTCGAGGATCAATTGGCGAAGAACGCATCTTTTGAGACTTTCTTTGTGCAGGCGCCTCGGATGAATCCATCGCGGTCGCTCATTACGGGAGTAATTTGCGGTATCCGCGTGGAAGACATCCAAGAACCCCTCATGCAGGAAATTCGTTACCTCGACAAACTGATCGACGAGCTCGCCAAGGGGCGGACGATGGAGAAGATCTTGCGAAATTAGCCAGGTTGGTTGGCTCGATATCGGTTCTCTTGGACCGGATGATTTTAACGGCCTTGCGGTGTCAGGTCGGTTCCAGCCGCCGCCGTTTGCGCCCTATAGCTGTTCGATCACGGCCAGTGCACCGCTACTCGAAGGCGGATATTGGCGGGTTGGAGCTGGTAGCCACGGCGCACCACAAAACAAACTTCAGCCGATCATGGAGGACTTGTGCCTTCGAGCATTCGGCCAGATGTGAGGTTTTGGCAGGTTGTCCATTCGGGCCCGAGCGACGAGACTGGAGTTACCACGCTTCAGATTCGTTGGAGGACCCGAATGAATCGAAGGGAGCGGCGACGGCGAAAATCGTGAACCTATGGGTCGAGCGCTACAAGGCTGAAGGCCGTGCCGGCATGGCCGCCGCTCGTCGCGGCCCAGGCGCAGTCCGAATGCGACCGAACGGGCTGTGGCCGATCGGATCGTTGGGCTGCGGCGCCAGCGCCTCACGGCAAAGCACATTGCAAGTGCGGTCGCTGTCTCGCCGCGAAGGTGAGCCTGGTGCTGGCGCGGGCCGGACTGTCGCGGCTGAAGGACGTTGAGCCAGCAGCGCCGGTGCGCCGCTACGAGCATGACGAGCCGGGCGACATGATCCACATCGGACGATGACGGTCACTGCATCGGCGGAGACGCCTGCCTCCTGCAGCATTCGGACCGGGGAGACCCAATAAGGAATGCCGAATTTTTGTGAAAAACTGTCGTCATGCTGGATGAAGCCCGTATCGACCAGCACGTTTCTGTCGCTGTGCAAGGTTGCACGATGCCAACCGTTCTACGTCGCCGTCGAATAGTGCTCCCGCGCATGCAAACGCTGAAATGTGCCCTCGATGCACGCTGCCAATCCAAAGAGATCGGAGGCTGACCATCCGAGCTCCAGCACAGTTTATGTTCCGCTCGCCCCAACCGTATGACTAGCCAGGTTATTCCAGCGGTAATTTCTGGAGGGTGGCGGTTATCGAGACGTGCGGTGTCTCCTCTTGACTCCTCACATGTATTGCTAAATAAATCATATTTAATGTCGATATAAAACGACAAGCTGAGGGGCTGGAATGAGGATCACGTCGATCAGCGCGCGCGTGTGCAACGCAGAGATGCGCAATTGGGTGTTTGTCCGGGTCGAGACCGACGAACCCGGTCTCTTCGGCTGGGGCGAGGCGACACTGGAATGGAAAACGCGCGCCGTCGTGGGCGCCCTGGAGGATCTCGAGGCTCTGCTGCTGGGGCAGGACCCTCGCAACATCGAACAGTGCCACCAGATCATGACGCGCCACGGCTTCTGGCGTCTCGGCGTCGAGGGCATGTCGGCCGTCAGCGGCATCGAGATTGCTCTGTGGGACATTCTGGGAAAATCGCTCGGCGTCCCGGTCTGGCGCCTGCTCGGCGGCCAGGTGCGCACGCATCTGCGCACCTATACCCATCTCGGTCTCGGCGACATGAAGGCCGTCTACGAAAGCAATTCGGCGGACAGCATCGTCGAGCGGGGCCGGATCGTCACGCAGGCGGGCTATGACGCGGTCAAGATCGTCTGCATCCCCTATACGCACTATGTGTCGCCGGCGCGCGACGTCGATGCCGTCGCGGAGATGGTCGGCGCGCTGCGCGAAGCCGTAGGCCCCGCGGTCGACATCATGATCGATTTCCACGGCCGGCCGGCCTCCGTCAATGCAGCGATGGACTATCTGAAAGTCATAGAGCCCGCCCGTATCATGTTCGCGGAAGAGCCGCTGCCGCCGGAAGACATGGCTGGCCTCGCCCATATCACGGCCCGCTCGCCGGTACCGATCGCGTCCGGCGAGCGTCTCATCGGCCGTCGCGAGTTTTCGCACGCCATCGCTGGCCGCGCCTTCCACATCGCGCAGCCCGACATCTGCCACACCGGCGGCCTGCTCGAGACCAAGAAGATTGCCGCCTTCGCCGAAACCGCCGGCATCGGACTGGCGCCGCACAATCCACTCGGACCGCTGGCCGGGGTCGCCGCGCTGCACTTCGGCATTTCGACGCCCAACGTCATAATCCAGGAGGAAATGTCGGGCGCCGTTCCATGGTACGACGATGTGGTGAGCTGGCCGATCAGGCGCCAGCCGGGACGTTGGGACGCCCCCGAATTGCCCGGCCTCGGTGTTACCGTCAACGAAGACGTGATCGCCCGCCACCCGTTCAAGCAGGAGGTGCTGCATGCCCGCAATGCGGTCATGCCGGACGGCACCATCGTGGATTGGTGATCGCCATGACGGGTCGTCTGCAGGGCAGGATCGCGATCGTCACCGGGGCCGGCCAAGGCATTGGCGCCGCCACCGCCACCGCGTTTGCGGCGCAGGGAGCCCGCGTCGTCATTGCCGAGAAGAACACGATGACCGGCGCCGCGGTCGCGCGGGCAATCGCGCAGGCCGGCGGCGAGGCGGTGTTCTGCGAAACCGATGTGACCGACAAACAGTCCGTCACCGACCTGGTGGTGCGCACGCTTGGCTGCTTTGGGAGCGTCGATATCCTGGTCAACAATGCCGGGGCCAACGTCTTCCATGAGCCGTTGGAGATGCCCGACAGCGAGTGGGAGCGCTGTCTCAAGCTCGATCTCGAGGCAGCCTGGATCTGCGCCAGGGCGGTGCTGCCCTCAATGCTGGAGCGAGAATATGGTTCGATCGTCAACATCGCCAGCTGCCACGCCTTCCGCATCATTCCACACACTTTCCCCTATCCCGTCGCCAAGCACGCGCTGCTGGGGCTGACGAGAGCGCTCGGCATCGAATACGCGGCGCGCGGCATCCGCGTGAACGCCATCGCGCCGGGCTACATCGAGACGCCGATAGCGGAGGCCTACTGGAAGACATTTGCCGATCCGGCAGCGGAAAAGAGGCGCGCCTACGACCTGCATCCGCCCAAAAGGATCGGCCGACCGGAGGAGGTCGCGATGACGGCGGTTTTTCTGGCTTCGGACGAAGCGCCGTTCATCAATGCCGAGACGATCACCATCGATGGCGGACGCTCGGTTCTCTACCACGACTGACGTTCAACCAGGACTGCACAAGGGAGGAAGACATGAATTCGAGACTGACAGCAATCGCGGCCTGCGCCGCACTCGCCACCGGACTTGCCTTGACCGGTGCCACACGTGCCGACGATATCAAGATCGGCTACATCAACAAGATGGGCGAACACCCATGGTTCGTCGCTGAAGTCGGCGGCGCCAAGAAGGCTGCCGAAGCTGCCGGCGCCGCCTTCGTTTCGCAGGACGTCCAGTTCGATGCCAATCTGGCAGTCACCACGTTCGACACCATGGTTGGAGATGGCGTCAAGGGCATCGCCATCGTCGTTCCCGACAAGGCCCTCGGCCCGGTGATCGCCCAGAAGGCGAAGACCGCCGGTATTCCGCTCGTCGCCGTGGACGACGACATCTACTATCAGGACGGGTCGCAGGTTCCATATGTCGGCATGAACGCCCACAACATCGGTGCGCGCGTCGGTGAAGAACTGGCGAAGCTCTACAAAGCCGATGGATGGGCCGGCAAGGAAGTGCGCATCGCGTCCATAGAGGACCGCAAGGCGGACACCTGCATGCAGCGCAACAAGGGCGCCGAGGAGGCCTTCCTCAAGGCGGTCCCTGATTTCAAGCCGAACAACATCATCCGCGTTGCCTATGACAACACCATGGTCAACGCCATCGACGTGATGACCACCACGCTGACGGCCAATCCGAACGTGACCAACTGGATCTTCTACTCCTGCAATGACGATGGCGTTCTAGGCGCCGCGCGTGCCCTGCAAAACGCCGGCTACAAGGCCGATCAGGGCATGGGCATCGGCATTGACGGCAGCCGGGCCTGCGATGCGTTCGGCTCGGCCGAGCCCTCGGCGTTCAGGGGCACGATGTGGCTGAACTCGGCCAATCATGGCGCGCTGGCCGTCAAGCTGCTGCTGGCCGCGATCAAGGACAAGACACCGCTTCCGGTGCAATCCTTCACCGACCCCGAATACATCACGCCTGCCAACTTCGCGTCCGACTACAAGGCCAAACTCTGCCACTGACCAGTCCGATGCGACGGGTCCCCCGTGGGTCCCGTCGCTTGCCCCAGCAACGATCGGGAGCCCGATGTGACGGAAAACGGTTTCTTCGCGCTCGAGCATGTCTCGAAGCGTTTCGGCGTCGTCCAGGCGCTCGACGACGTGTCGCTTAAATTCCGGCCTGGCGAACTTTTGGCGCTGGTGGGCGAAAATGGCGCCGGCAAATCGACGATGATGCGTATCCTGGAAGGGGTCTTCAAACCGGATAGCGGCTCGGTCCGGTTCGCCGACGCACCTGTGGTCTTTTCCGAACCGAGAGACAGCCACAACGCCGGCATCCGGGTCATCCACCAGGAGCCGGAGATCGTTCCGAGCCTGACCATCGCGGAAAACATCTTCATCGGCGAAATGCCCAGAACAGCCGGCGTGTTCCTCGACTGGAAGACACTGGAGGCGCAAACCGCTCGCGTGCTTGCTGCCTTCGGCACGCAAGGCGACATGCGGCCGCGCCAGCCTTGCGAGACGCTCGGCCCCGCGCAACGGCAGATGATCGAAATCATGCGTGCGGTGCGCGCCGGCGGCCGCCTCATCGCCTTCGACGAACCGACATCGTCGCTTACCAATGACGAAGCGCGGCGGCTTTTCGCGGTCATCCGCAGGTTGCGCGCCGAGGGAACGTCGATCGTCTACATCTCCCACAGGCTGAACGAAATCATCGAGCTCGCCGACCGTATCGTCGTCCTGCGTGACGGCCGTCTCGTCGATGACTCGGCTGCGGCGGGCGCCACCGAGCAGGGCATTGCCCGGCTCATGGTGGGTCGCGACATCGCGGACCTGTTCAAACGCGAGAGCCGGCCTTCGGGCGAGAACCTGCTCGAGATCAAGGGGCTGACGACGGAGCGCATCACCGGCATCGATCTCTCGGTGCGCAAGGGCGAAGTCCTCGGTATCGCCGGCCTGATGGGCGCGGGACGCTCCGAATTGGCAAAAGCGATCGTCGGCTATGACCGCCGTCTCGGCGGCACCGTGTCGATGAACGGCATCCCCGTCCCCCCCGACAGCCCGCATGCGGCCATCGTCGCCGGTATCGGATTTGCGCCCGAGGACCGCAAGCACGAGGCCTTGCTGATGTTTCGCAGCATTCTCGACAATGCCGCCCTTTGCGTTGCGGACCGGACATCGTCCTTCGGTCTATTCAGCAGGCGCAAGGCGCTCGACGTGGTGTCGCCACTTGCCGCCAAGATGGCGATCAAGGCACCGGATCTGGACGTGCCGGTGGCAAAACTTTCAGGTGGCAACCAGCAGAAGGTGGTGTTGGCGCGATGGCTGGCGCGACAGCCCATGCTTTTGATCCTTGACGAGCCGACGCGCGGCATCGACATCGGTGCCAAGGCTGAAATCTATCGCCTGATCGAGGAACTCGCGGCGGGTGGGATCGGGCTCATCCTGATTTCATCCGAAATGCCCGAACTGATCGGTCTGGCCGACCGCGTGCTCGTCATGGCCGAAGGCCGCATCACCGCCGAACTGAACCGCCCGCATATCGATGAGACATCGATCCTCAGGCACGCCATGCCGAGGCCCGCCCTCCAGCGCGAAGGACTTGCCCCGTGAACACCGCCGATCAGCTCACGAATCCCCGCGATGCCATGGAAAGGCGCTCCATGGCCGCCTTGGCGGAACGCCTGGGTGTCCACAACATCAGCCTGCTTCTCGCGCTCGCGATCCTCATTGTGATCTTCGGCACGCTGCGTGGCGACGTGTTCTTTTCGGCGCGCAACATGCTCAATATCGGCCTCGGCATCACCATCCTTGGCGTGCTGGCGATGAGTCAGACCGTCGTCATCGTGGCCGGTGGGCTCGACATCGCGGTCGGCGCCGTCGTCGGCCTCACCACGGTATCGACCGCCATGGCCATCCAGGCGACGGGCTCGCCGGGGCTCGGCATCGTCGCCGGTCTGGTCGTCGGCGGGCTGGCCGGCCTGGTCAACGGCATCATCATCACCTACGGGCGCGTCAATGCCGTCATCGCCACGCTCGGCACGATGGCCATTTTCCGCGGCATCGCCTTCATCATGTCGGATGGCCAGTCGATCGCCATCTTCAGCGACACGTTTCGGTTCATCGGTATCGGCAAAATCCTCGGCCTGCCGCTGCTTTTGTGGATCCTGATCGCGACGGCGATCCTGTTCCAGGTCTTTCTTTCCCGGTCGATAGTCGGCCGCAACATCTATGCGCTCGGCGGCAATCCGGTCGTGGCGCGCTTTTCCGGGATCAACGTCAAGCGCTACCGCGTCGGCATCTATATCATGAGCGGCGTGGCGGCGGGGCTTGCCGGCATCCTGCTTGCCGCGCGCACGGGTTCGGGGCAGCCGGTTTCGGGGTCGCAAGGGCTGGAACTCGAGGCCATCACCGCCGCCGTTCTCGGCGGATGCGCCCTGCAGGGCGGCAAAGGGACGATTGTCGGGGCGCTGCTGGGGGTTGCGATCATCGGCATCCTGAACAACGGCATGATCCTGACTTCGGTGCCGACTTTCTATCAACTGCTTGCAAAGGGATCGCTCCTGATCCTTGCTGTGGTTGTCGCCGAGTATCACCTCAACAGGACCTAGCAATGGCAGTTAAGCCCCTTCCGAAGACCGAAGACGTGCCGGACGCGACCACTATCGGCCCGGCGTCGCTGAAGGACAGGATCGCGAGGGACATCGGCCAGCGCATCCTTTCCGGCCGCTATCCCCCTCTTTCCATCCTGCCCAGCGAAGCCGAACTTTGCGCCGCCTATGACGCAAGCCGCACCGCACTGCGCGATGCGCTTCTGACGCTCGCGGCCAAAGGACTGATCGAAGCGCGAAAGCGCGCGGGGACGCATGTCCGGCTGCCAAGCGATTGGAACAGGCTCGATGCCCAAGTGCTCGACTGGATGAGCGGGATCGAGCCCGACCTCGGCTTCGTGCGAGGGCTCATCGAAGCGCGCCTGGTGATTGAACCGGCAGCCGCCCAACTCGCGGCCAAGATGGCGAGCTCCGGTGATCTGGCGATAATCGAGGCCGCCTATGAGGCGATGTGCGACGCGCCTGAAGACGACCTGTCTGCCTGCCTCGACGCCGATGTGCGATTTCACACTGGAATCTTGCGTGCCAGCCGCAACCCGGTGTTCGCAAACCTCGGCAACATGCTGGCTGCGGCGCTCAATTTCTCCTTTCGGCTGACGACCTCGGCCACGGCCAATTTCCAGGCCACGCTCAGCGCGCATGGTGACGTCCTGGAAGCCATCCGCATGCGACGGGCCGATGACGCCTACCGGCAGATGAAGGCGCTGATTGGGATAGCATCGGTCGACCTCTTGACCATCGCCGACGGCGCGCACCGCGACCGCCCGGTCAGGCAGAACCTCCCCGTGCCAGCCGGCGATCTGCATTAATTGCATGACGCATGCCGGAAGCATCTGAATCGCTCCGGCTCCTGAGCGCCGAAATCGTCCGGATCTCGATGCGGCCGGTGATGTCTACGGCGGTTTTCGAACGCTCGACCGGTCGGAGGTCAGCTGCCAGCGGCCGTTGCTTGAGACGGTTGTCATTTGAACCCACCGACAATTTCGCACCGCTAGGGAATTGGACAGCCTACCCGAAGCGGTTGCCCCGCAAACCTGGCATCCCCGGCCGCAACGCGAAAACGCCGCCTTCATTCGGGTTTGCCAGCAAGTGATCCGCCGTCATCGTGAAGCGCGCGGAAGTGACGAAGAGTGTATCGAGGTTGACGCCCCCAAAGGCGCAACTCGTCGGCCAGGTGCAAGCCAGTTCGATAGTTCGATCCAGCCGGCCGTCGGGCGAGATGCGCACGAGGCAGCTTCCGCCGGCGACCCGACAGTTCCAGACATGGCCGTCGGCGTCCATGCAGGAGCCGTCGGGCAGTCCTCGCTCGAAACCGCCGAAGAACCGCCGCCGCTCGGCGATCCTCGAAGAGCTCTGGTTCCAAGTATAGCTGTAGAGTTCATTCTTCATCGTATCGGCGGTGATGAAACGCCCATCCTGGGTCCACGCCATCGTATTGGTGATGCCGAAGCGGTCTTCGCTTAGTTTCGTCACGTCGCCGGCCGGTCCGATCCGGAACAGCTGTCCGGCATCCTGGGTGACGGCGAGAGGCGTGTCGTCTGGCGTGATATTATTGGCCATCGTGCCGACCCAGAACGAACCGTCTGGCGCCACGACGCCCTCATTCAGCCGTATCTCGGGCCTGTCCGGCTCGATCTCGGCGATCGTTTTGAACGGCCCGCCGAATTCCCACAAGGCGACTTCCTTCCTGAGGCCGACGATGGCGCCACCGTCCCTGCGCAGTCCAATTGAGGTGACGAGGTCAGGCGTGGCCCAGCTTTCATGAGCTCCGGTCATCGGATCCAACCGATGGATCCGGCGACCGATGATGTCGACCCAGGCCAGCCTGCCACGGCGGTCGTCCCAGACCAGACTCTCGCCGACCACATCGCGCGCGTCAAAAATCAGGGCTGCATGCGTTTCTTGCACGGGGCTCCTCCAGTTCGGCGTCCAGAAATCCGCTTGCATATATCTTCTGGTCAGAATATGAGCAATTAGATTATAACCTGTCATACAGGTTGGGGAAGCGACATGCAGAATCCGACAGAGGCAGCGGCTGAGCCGAGCCCTGGCTTGGTGAACACGGCGATCCGGGCGATCACCCAGCACATCCGCTCCGAGGGGCTGGCGCCAGGCGATCCGTTGCCCAGCGAGGCGGCCATGACCCGCCAACTCAATGTCTCCCGCACGGTGGTACGCGAGGCCTTCCGTTCGCTTTCTGCTATGCGCCTGATCGACATGAGCGCCGGGCGTCGCGCCACGGTCGCCAAGCTCGATACCGGCGCGATGTCGATGGTCATCGAACACGGCATCACCACGCATCAGATCAGCGTGCATCAGGTCTATGACGTGCGGCGCACGATCGAGATGCGCACCGTGGGGCTCGCCGCCCTGCGCCGCACCGATGCGGAAGCGGCCACCATTGCCAACGCGGCCAAGCTGATGCGCGAGAGCTTCAAGAACCCCGAGATCGTCATGGAGCACGACATCGCCTTTCACGAGGCGATCGCCTCCGCATCGCACAACCCGGTCTTCTCGCTGATCGTCACTGCCTTCAGCGGCGTCACGCGCCGCACTTGGGTGATCGGCTGGCGAACCCGCTCGACCCCCGAGGACCAGCTCAAGATGATCAAGGGGCACGAGGACATAGCCGACGCGATCTTCAAGGGTGATCCGCGGCTTGCGGCCGAGCATATGGCGCGGCACTTCGACAAGAGCGTCAAGGCGCTCCTCGACGCCGGTATCGCCTGAGATGGGGATTGCCTGACATGAAGATCCGCGCCATCGAGACCATCCGCATCGAGGAACGGCCCAACCTGCTATGGGTGGAGGTCCATACGGACGAGGGCCTTACCGGGCTCGGCGAGACCTTCTTTCTGTCGCGCACCGTCGAGGAATACCTTCATGAATATGTCGCGCCGCGCGTGATCGGCCGCGATCCGCTGCAGATCGATCTATTGGCCGCCGATCTCGTCGGCTATCTCGGCTTCCGCTCCAGCGGCGCCGAGGTGCGCGGCAATTCCGCCTTCGACATCGCGCTGTGGGATATCTTCGGCAAGGCCACCGGCCAGCCGATCGCCCAATTGCTCGGCGGCTTCAGCCGCAGCTCAATCCGCACCTACAACACCTGCGCCGGCACCGAATACATCAAGGACGCCAAGGGACAGACGACGGCCAATTACGGCATCGGCTCCAGGCGGGACTATGAGGACCTCAACGGCTTCCTCACCCGCGCCGGTGAATTGGCCCAGGAGCTGCTCGAGGACGGCATCACCGCCATGAAGATCTGGCCGTTCGATCACGCGGCCGAAAAGACGCGCGGTAATGACATCTCGCCGGCCGACCTGAAGGCCGCGCTTGAGCCTTTTGCAAAGATACGCGAAGCCGTCGGCGACAAGATCGACATCATGGTCGAGTTCCACTCGATGTGGCAGCTCCTGCCGGCCATGAAGATCGCAGCCGCGCTGGAACCCTTCGCCACCTATTGGCACGAAGACCCGATCCGCATGGACAGCCTCGGCGACTTGAAGCGCTACGCAGTCGCTAGCCCCGCACCGATCTCGGCATCGGAGACGCTGGGCAGCCGCTGGGCCTTCCGCGACCTGCTGGAGACCGGAGCGGCCGGCGTCGTCATGCTCGACATCTCCTGGTGCGGCGGCCTGTCGGAGGCGCGCAAGATCGCCTCGATGGCGGAAGCCTGGCGGCTGCCGGTGGCGCCGCATGACTGCACGGGGCCGGTCGTGCTCGCCGCTTCCACGCATCTGTCGCTCAATGCGCCCAATGCGCTCGTCCAGGAAAGTGTGCGCGCCTTCTACCGCACCTGGTACCGCGACCTGGTGACGGCGCTGCCGGAAGTGACAAACGGCATGATCACCGTGCCGCCGGGGCCGGGTCTTGGTCTGGCGCTCCATCCGGAGCTTGATCGCGCCTACACCGTCCAGCGCCGCGTCAGCGACAAGGCGGATATCTGAAAGATCCAAAGGGAGGAATAGACATGAGAAAACTCACTGCAATGCTTCTGCTTAGCGCGGCTCTTCTTGGCGGGCAGGCGACCGCCCGCGCCGACGGTCTCAACATCGTCTTCACGCATCATTCGTCGGCCTCGAACACTTTCTGGCAAGCTGTGAAGAAGGGCTTTGACGATGCCTGCGCCAAGGTCGAGGCGAACTGCAACATGGTCTTCACCCAGACCGAGGGCTCGGTCGAGCAGCAGGTCGCCAACATGCGCGCCGCCCTTGCCGCCAAACCCGACGTGCTGCTGACCTCCATCGTCGACGACCATGCTTTCGACGACGTCATCAAGGAGGCGCGCGACGCCGGCGTGCTGGTGATCGCCGTCAATGTCGACGACACCGAGGGCGCTAAGGGCAATGCCCGGCAGGCCTTTGTCGGCCAGGGCTTCAAGCCGGCCGGCTATTCGCTGGCCAAGGCGATTTCAGAAAACTTCCCGAAGGACGGCCCGATCAAGATGCTGGTCGGCATTTCCGCTCCCGGCCAGAACTGGTCGGAAAGCCGGGGCGCCGGCATCATGCAGTTCCTCCAGGAATACAAGGCCGCTCATGCCGACCGCGACGTGTCGTGGGAGCGCATCGACAGCGGCACCGACCTCGCCATTACCTCCGACCGCGTCGGCGCCTATCTCAACGCCCATCCGGACACGACAGCCTATTTCGATACCGGCTTCTGGTGCGCCGGCGTGGCGCGCGTCCTGGCCGATCGCGGCGTAGCGCCAGGCAAGGTCCTGCTCGGCGGTTTCGACCTGGTGCCCGAGGTGCTGCAGCAGATGCAGAAGGGCTATGTCCAGGCGTTGGTCGACCAGCAGCCCTACATGCAGGGCTTCATGCCGGTGATGGAGGCCTATCTCAACAAGAAGATTGGTCTTGCTCCATCGGACATCGACACCGGCCAGGGCATTGTGCGGCCGAAGGAGGCCGACAGCATCATGGCGCTCTCCGCTCAAGGGCTGCGCTGAGCATCAACCACTGAACCCTTGCATCGGCGGCGGCTGGTGCCGCCGATGTGATGGACGATCTCGAACGCCGGAGCCTTTCGTTGAAGCGCCTGTTCAAGACCTATCTCGAAAAACCGGAGCTGGCCGGGCTGATCCTTTTGGTGCTGCTCATCATCCTGTTCCAGGTCCGCTCGCACGGCGTGTTCCTGAATGCCGACAATCTGCGCGGCATTCTCGGCATCCTGCCGGAGGCCGGCCTCGTCGCGATCGGCGTCACCATCCTGATGATCAGTGGTGAGTTCGACCTGTCGGTCGGCTCGGTCTTCGCGCTGATGCCGATGACGATGGCGGTGCTGATGGTGCACGGCTGGCCGTTCCCGCTTGCGCTGCTTGCCGGGTTGTTGGTCTGCGCGGCGATCGGCTTCATCAACGGCTACGTCACCATCCGCTTCGCCATACCGAGCTTCATTACCACGCTTGGCATGCTGTTCATGGCGCGTTCGCTTACCGTCGTCGTCTCGGGCGGCTTCCCGCCGCTGCTGCCCGCCGACCTGCCGAACTGGCTGTTCACCTCCTTCGTCGGGCCGGGCAACATGTTCCGCATGTCGTTCCTATGGTTCGTCGCCATCGCCGTGCTGACCTCGCTGATGCTCTCGCGCACCAATTTCGGCAACTGGATCAAGGCCACCGGCGGCTTCCTGCCCGCCGCCGCCTCGATGGGCATCCCGACCGCCAGGGTCAAGCTCGCCTGCTTCATACTGTGTTCGATGCTCGCCGGCTTCGCCGGCATGCTGCAGGTGCTGCGGCTGGGATCGCCCTTGCCGTCGATCGGCGAGGGGATGGAGCTTCAGGCGGTGGCGGCAGCCGTCATCGGCGGGGCGTCGCTCGCCGGCGGCATCGGCACCGTCATGGGCGGCCTCATCGGCACGACGCTCATCCGCGTCATCGACAATGGCCTCGTGCTCAGCCATGTCGATGCCAACTGGTTCAAGTTCGCCATCGGCTTCCTGACCATCTTCGCCGTCGTGGCCAATGCCTGGATGCGCAAGCGCGCCAAGGCCATCAAGATGGAGGGCTAAAGCGGTGACCGACGCCATCATCTCAGTGCGCGATCTTCACAAATGGTATTCCGGCGTCCATGCGCTGAAGGGCATCACGCTGGACTTCAAGCGCGGTGAGGCGCTCGGACTGGTCGGCGACAACGGCGCGGGCAAATCCACCCTCATCAATATCCTCTCCGGTGTTCATATGGCGGATCGCGGCGAGATCCGGGTCGAGGGGAAGCCAGTGAGGATTGCGCGGCCGCGGGATGCGATGAATCTGGGGATCGAGACCATCTATCAGTACAACTCCATGGTTCCGACCATGTCGATCGCCAGGAATCTGTTCATCGGCCGCGAGCCGACCCGCTGCGCGGCCTTCGGCGTCGGCATCCTCGACCAGAAGAAGATGGCTGAGGAGAGCGTCCGCGCCATCGCCAATGTCGACCTGCATCTGCGCTCGCCCGAGGCGCTTGTCGGTGAGCTCTCCGGCGGTCAGCGGCAGGGCGTGGCAATCGCGCGCGCCATGCATTTCAGGTCGAAGGTGATGATCCTCGACGAGCCGACCAACCATCTCTCGGTCAAGGAGACCAAGAAGGTCATCGGCTTCGTGCGCGGCCTGAAGGAGCAGGGCGTCACCGGCGTCTTCATCAGCCACAACATGCACCACGTCTTCGAATGCTGTGACCGCATCGTAGCGATGGCGCGCGGCGAGGTGGTGCTGGACAAGCGCATCGAGGACACCTCGATCGATGAAGTGCATGGCGTGCTCTAAAGCAGTTCCAGGAACAGCGCGTAGCGGTCTACCGGCTGGAATTGCGTACAAACGAAGGATCTAGGAAAGGGCGGCAATGACGGTGCTTGCAAGTCGTATCGCGCTGTTGACGGGTGGGCTCGGCTCGCTCGGCCGGGCCCAGGCCGTGACTCTGGCGCGGGCCGGCGCGCGCGTGCTGGTGCTCGACCGTCCCGACATCGAGAGCGCACCGGCGACGGTTGCGGCGCTCGCCGCGGAGGCGGGCGGCGACATCGCCTTCGTCGGCTGCGATCTCAACAGTCTCGCCGCGGCGGAAGCAGCCGTGACAGCGCTGGCGGCAAGCGAAGGCGGCATCGACATCCTGATCAACAATGCCGCGCTGATCATCAACCGGCCGTTCGAGGAGTTCTCACTGACCGAGTACGAGGATCAGATCCGCGTCAACTCGTCGGCCGCCTTTGCGCTGGCGCGGGCCTGCGCGCCGGGCATGAAGGCCAAGGCCTATGGCAAGATCGTCAATTTCTGCTCGATCACGCTCAACGGCCGCTGGGACGGCTATGTCCCCTATGTCGCGTCGAAGGGCGCGATGCTGGGTCTCACCAAATCGCTGGCGCGCGAACTCGGCCCGCATGGCATCAGGGTGAATGCGGTCTCTCCCGGCGCGGTCGTCTCGGAAGCGGAGGAGCGCGTCTTCGGCGACCGGCTCAAGCAATACAATGACTGGATCCTTGAGAACCAGAGCATCAAGGCGCGCATCGAGCCGCATCAGGTCGCCGAACTCGTGCTGTTCCTGGTATCGCCGGCATCCGACATGATCACCGGCCAGAACATCGCCGTCGACGGCGGCTGGTGAGGCCATGGCCGACTTCGTGGAAGTGAACGACGGTCGGTCGAGGCTCATCCTGGCACCCGGGAAAGGGGCTGCGATCGCCCGCTTCGACGCGCTTGTCGCCAATGGCGCCCCGGTTCCGTTGCTTCGACCTGGCGATGGAGGCGGCACCTCCGGCTGTCAGTTGCTGGTGCCATGGTCGAACCGCATCTCGGGTGGCGGCTTCGCGTTCGACGGCCGCTTTCATGCCATCGAGCCTAACGTGCCAGGCGAGGCCTTTCCGATCCATGGCGATGGCTTCCAGCGGCCGTGGCGGCTTGGCGCCCGTACCGCCGGCGAGGCGGAGCTGGTGCTCGACGATGGCGCGATCGGGCCTTACCGCTATTTGGCCTCTGTCTCCTATTCGCTGCGCGACGGCGCCCTCGAGGCCCGCCTGACAGTGGAGAACCGTGCCGGTATGCGCTTGCCTTACGGCCTCGGCTTCCACCCTTGGTTCCCGCGCGATGCGGCGACCACGCTTCAGGCAAAGGCCGAGCGCGTTTGGCTGGAGGATGAACGCCATCTTCCCGTTGGCGCGGTACCAGTAAGCGACCGCCCTGCATGGGATTTCTCGATGGGCTCGCCGCTGCCAACAGGCTGGGTGAACAACGGCTTCGACGGGTGGGACCGGCGCGCCATGATCGTCCAGCCTCAGGAGGGGATTTCCATCTCGCTCACCGCCACGCCGGGTTTGGACGTGTTCCTGCTCTATTCGCCGTCGCCTGGATCGGGCTTCTTTTGCTTCGAGCCGGTCTCGCACAGCGTCGACGCGCACAATGGCGCGGGCGAGGGGCTGGCGCCGCTGGAAAATGGAGCGACGATGAGCGTTGGCATGCGCATGGATTGGGCTGCGATGCAACCTGCTCTTGCCGGGGACCCGGTGCTAGCCGGGTTGTAATGTGGATGGTGTCACCGCACTTGCGGGCTCTCCAGTTCGAGAACGGAGCCGTGAAAGGACAGTTGCGACCCTTGCACCATCAGGAACTTCGGCAAGCGTCGCGTGTTGAATTGTTCTCGAAGGAGAACACCATGCCCAAGGAAACAGAACGCGCCTCCGTGGGCCCCGAAGCCGATGCCAAGGGCCAAACGGAAAAGAAGCACAAAGGTGGGTCGAACGACGGCATCTCAAGCGCAGATCCCAGGGTCATTTCGGAGAAAAAGGACGGCGACGCTACCTTCCCGCTAAAACAGGACAAGCCGAAAGGCCGGTAAGGCCAGGACGGCAACCGCCGCTTTAGCGTGGCGCCTGTCGTCCAGCGACGGCTAAGGGTGGCCCGGTGACCTAATATCGAACCGGGCCGCAGTCGCTTTGATTTGCGTGAGGTCGCGTGGAATCTCCAATCCCAGTTCGGCAACCACGGGGAAAAAAGCTTTCGAGGCCACCCGGGGACAGAATGGCGAGCCATCGGGCACGCCTGCAATGAGGCGCGGCTTTGAGGCGCAGCGGACACTGGCATCACCCACCAGCCCCAACCGGGCAATTCGAGTCGGGCCGAGTTCAATACCGATGGTAATGCCTAGTTCGCTGATATTGGGCAGGATCGTTCGGCACAGATCGAACGATGACCGGATTGCAGCCGCCGCCAATACCGCAGAACGCACCGTGCCATGCTCATCCGTGTTGCGCCCGTCGCCCTCGGCGATCAGCGCGTGGAGGCAATCACCGATATACCGTACTTTACGCCATCGAAGTCGTCCCGAGCGACGCAGTTCATTTCACCGCGCCGGACGTGCAGGTTTGCGACAGGACGCGCAGTCGAACCTGCGATAAAGGCCGCTCGCGGCAGCAGCCTGCAGCTGAATGTCGAAAGACCTACTAATTCTCTTTGATCACCCTCGCTGCTCGCACGAGCGATGACCAGTCCGCGCCCATGGCTGCGACAAGGTCTCGAGCATCCTCGTCGGATATTCCGGTATGGTCTACCAGCTTCCGTGCCAGCAATTCGAATGCTAATTCTATAATCGTCATAGCTCAGTCCTTACGAGAGTACTCGCGACGATAGCTTGCAAATGGGTCGTCCGCATTCGCACATGTTAAGCGACCGTCATGAACGTCTCATGTACCGCAGAATGTCTGCAGGACGCGCTCGTCCGATCGTGGCGGGTCAGCATAATGTTCCATTTCCGGCTGCTCATCGAAGGGACGGCTGACGACCCCCAGGATCTCCTCGAAAGGTGTGAAGTCCCCGCCCAGTGCCACCTGGATCATCTCCTCAATGCGATGGTTGCGGGGAATGAATTTGGGATTGACGGCATGCATAGCGGCCCGCCGCGTGGCTGTGTCGGCTGCCTCGCTTGCGACGCGCTCGCGCCACCGCGCCGACCAGGCATCGAATGCGCCGGGATCCTGAAACAACGGCCGTGCCGTGCCTTGACCTTCCGCTGCGTCGAGGTCGTCGCCAAGCCGCCGGAAGCCGAGCGTGAAGTCGGCTTCGCCGCGAGCCAGCACATCCAGAAAATCAGCCGCGAGCTGCAGGTCGCCTTCCGCCTCGGTCAGCAATCCGAGTTTCCTGCGAAAACCGCGCTGCAACACAGCCTCATAGGAAGACTGAAACGACCTCAGCACATCCTCGGCTTCGGACACGGCATCATTCTCATCCGTGCTCATGAGCGGCAGGAGCGTCTCGGCAAAGCGCGTAAGGTTCCATGTGGCGACACGAGGCTGGTTGGCATAGGCATAGCGTCCGGCGCGGTCGATCGAACTGAACACCGCGCTGGGGTCATAGGCGTCCATGAAGGCGCATGGGCCATAGTCGATGGTCTCGCCCGAGATCGCCGTGTTGTCGGTGTTCATGACGCCATGGATGAAGCCGACCAGCATCCAGCGCGCCACCAGACCGGCCTGTGCGGTGACAACGGCCTCCAGCAAGGCGCGGTACGGGCGTGCTTGCCCCGCCAACTGCGGGAAGTGACGGTCGATGGCATAGTCGGCGAGGATCTTGAGCCCGTCGGCGTCGTGGCGCGCGGCGAAATATTGGAAGGTGCCGATCCGGATATGGCTTGCCGCAACTCGGGTCAGGACGGCGCCGGGCAGCCGGACCTCGCGATAGACCGGGTCGCCGGTGAGCACCGCCGCCAAGCTTCGCGTCGTCGGAATGCCCAGGGCGGCCATCGCTTCGCTGACGACATATTCGCGCAGTACAGGACCGAGGGCAGCGCGGCCGTCGCCGTTGCGCGAGAACCGCGTCGGTCCCGATCCCTTCAGTTGGATGTCGCGGCGAGTGCCGTTGACGTCCACCACTTCGCCAAGCAGCAGCGCGCGTCCGTCGCCGAGCTGAGGCACGAAATTTCCGAACTGGTGGCCCGCATAGGCCAGGGCGATTGCTTGCAAGCCTTCCGGAAATCTGTTGCCGGCAAGCATCTCCACTCCCTCCCGGCTGGTAAGCTGATCGGCGTCAAGCCTGAGTTCCTCGGCGAGTGGCTGGTTGAACCGGATCAGCCGGGGTGCGGACACCGGCTTCGGATCTGTTGGCGCAAAGAAGCGCTCCGGCAGTTGCGCATAGCTGTTGCGCAGGGCGGGAAACTGCATCTGAATGGATCGGGATTGTTCAGCGGTTGCAGGTGACGTCATGACAAGCTGGCTCTGAAGCGGAGGGCTGGACCGCTCCCGTTCGAAGAGCCTCCCTCCATATAGGGACCCAACGTCGCTGGTGCCATTCGGATCCATCAGGTCGGCACCGGACAAACCTGGGAACCACCCGCGTCCATCAAGGTTCGGGCGGGCTAACGTAGGACGACAGGCAAGGTGTCGCTTGGCGTCTCGCCGAATGTGAATGATGAAATGGAGTTCGGTCATGGCTGCAGTCGAGGACGACGAGACCCCCTGCCGTCGCGGAATCCAAAGCTTAGCCCCCGGATCGCCATTGTCACCGAATGAGCACCCCGCAATCTACTCAGCGCGCGCGGGCTATGCTGGGGGAGAACTCTGTCCTGCGGCGGCGATGCTTCGCTTGGGCCTGAGAGTTCCGCTGAAGGAAACGACGGTGAACCAGACTCGATCCGTTGCTCGGTGATCAGCCGGGCGCCGCGCTCATAGGTCAGGTAGCGCCAGAGCCACTGGATTGAGACCTGAACGCGGTGCTGAAAACCGACGAGCAGGTAGACATGGAGCAGGTAGACATGGATGAGTGCCAGGCAGGCCAGGCGAACCAGCCAATCAGTTCAGCCTGCCAGAGGCAAAGGCGATGGTCGAGGATGCGAAGACAGCACCGTCGACCGCGCCGGCAGACGTGGCGATCGGCGCGGGCATTGGCGGCGGTGGCGTCGCCGGCACGCTGACAGATCTTCAGAACCAGCTCTCGCCCGTGTCCTACGCAAACGAGTGGATCACGAGGGTCGTTGCTGTTCTCGCCATCGGAAGCGCGGTCCTGGTCTTCGGCGGCGCCGCCTATCGCTGGTAACACGAACCCAAGGCAAAGCGCCTCGCTGAAGCGCTTGGCACGGTGCCGGCATGAACCTGGCTTATCAGCCTCGTCGCCGGCCTGGTGGGCGTGCCGCGCCCGCTGGCGGGCATCATCGCATGGGCAACCATTGCCGTGGCCGTCTCGGGAGCCGTCTGGGGCGGCTACGAACTCATCAAACACTACACATTGGGGCGCCGAAGAGGTTCGCACCCAGATTGAGAAGGACAACCAGGATGCGATTCAAAAGGGCAACGATTCTCGCATGTCTTTTGACGACTGCATGGCCGCTGGCGGGGTGTACGACTTCCGACGTCAGCGGTGTTCCAGTCCTGCGGGCGGCGATCGGTAGCAGCCTCGCCGGCGCCAAGGGCAAGACAGTCGAGGATCAGAACAAGATCGACGGCACCATACCGCGAGGCTGCGCCGTCAAGCTCTACACCGCGGCTGAATGCGACAGGCACACCAAGGCGAGCGTGGAACGCCGCCGAACTAAAATAGCGCGTCGAGGGCAGGGGCATGCCGACATCGGAAACGAAAAGCTTGGAAATGATGATCGGCGGCCAGCTGCCAACCACTCTGGACATGCAGCGAGACATTTACCGAGATCAGGCGCGACATCAAGGACAGCGATGCACGAGCCGCTCTGAGCTATGAGCAGTCAGAGCAGCGCGCGGCCTCCAGCCGGGCGAAAATGTATCAGAAGACCGACGAGCTGGTTGAGCGTGTAACCGCCACCGAAAGCGCGGTCAGCAAGCTCAACGCCGACATGACCAGCGTCAAGGAAGTCACGGCTGAGGTGACGCGCTGGAAACTGATGGGGCTTGATGCCTTGGGCGTAACCGGCATGGGGCGGCGGCACTGGCTTCCCTGATCATCGCCTACTGGGCCGATATCTGGCGCGTGTTGCGGGGAGGGTGATCCGCCGGCATGAATGTCGAGAGCCTTTTCCGAATGCAAAAACGACGCCCGGCGGGGGACCGGACGTCGTTTGTTGCGGGCCGTTTCCTTGGGAGGTAAGGCAGGTCCGCCGCATTTGTTGCCGCCGAACCTCGGCGGAAGAAAGGAGCCGGACGCGGTAGCCGCCTGAGCCCGGGTCGTCCGAGTGATGCCCCCATCTCCCGTCGAACCACACCGCGTCCTACTCTCTGCATAGCAGGTGGAAGCGTACTAGAAATGTTACCCTGCGTTAGATGACGAGGTCGCCTACTGCTCGGACATCTGGCGCGAGCTGCGGGGTGGCTAGGCATGCACCCAAGCTAGGTTATCTCGTAATAGAAATCGCAGATCAGATCGGCGACTTTCACTGCCTCGAAGTCAGTCATGTGCGCCGCGTTCTCTACAGCAACGGTTTCCAAATCATCCTGATCGATGGCCAGAAGGTCCAGCAATTTTGCAAATTTGATTTTGAGTTCGCGGTCGCCGTTGAATTCGTCGATCGTCACATTCAGAATGTTTCCATTCGCCTCGATCAGCCTCGCCTGAATGCTATGTTCGGAAGCCGCTAGCGCTCGGATCGCGGCGAAGAAGTGCTCACGAGCATTGGTGTATTTGTCGTCCATTTTTGACCTCTATCGGGTGGAAAGCGCGCCCTGGACGCGGGGAGCGAGCCGCGACGTACGCTTTCCATAGAGCTGGAGTCAACAACTTCGGTGCGGTCTATGGTGCCCGCGACGCCATCCAGGCCATGAAGCGGGAGATAGACGCGTTGCGGCGCAAGCAGGTGCAGCCGCAGTGACAAACGAAAGGGGCGCCGCCCCAAAGTCGATGAGGCGGCGCCTTACCGGCTTCGGGAACCTACCGCGCCGCCCCGTAGTTGACCTGTGCTGGTTCTACCAGCTACTCCAGAACTCGCCCGCTAGGTTACGATGGCGGGGCTTTTTGTTGTGTGCTAAGGCCAGACCGTGAACTGGGGGCGGACATGCGCATATCTATCTTCGCGACGGTGATCTTGGTGTTTATGGCGGCCGGCTTTTGGCTCACCGCCGAGCTGGTAATTCAATCAGCCTGACGCCAGTACAGAACATTCCGGCTTAACATTTGTTATACCGGCGATGCCTGACTGCCCATCACCTGTCCCGGCTCGTATACTGCTTCTCGCGATCCTCCTTGATCTCGCTGTCAAGCAACATCTTGAACGAGGCGACGGCGAAGAGGCTAAGCGACGTCGGGTCAAGGCGGGTCTCGGCTCCGGCCGACCAGGGCTTTTTTTGCGCGTGGCGGAACTTCCATCGATCCCACATGTTTCGCCGCGCAACTCGGGTTGACCCAACTCTCCCGATTTGTGTCCCCTCTAACCCTGGGGGAACGCCCGCCGCTGCCGTGAATGGAGCGGCGGGCCAGCGGTCCAGTGGTGCGCGTTGGGGCAGCTACCAGACTGCCTCTGTGATCCTGCCCGGCTTCAAATCGATACCAACCGCGACCTCGCGGCCAGCGTCAGTTTCACCTCGTAGATATGCTGCCCATTCTCGTCCCGAACCCGCACGACGAATTCGTGACGGTTTGCCGGAAGGGGATGGTTTATCGCGAGTTCTGGGAGAAGGTGCTTCGCTGCCTCGCGCATGTCGGACACGGACATTTCGAGGCCCTGATCATCCGGGGTGATCTGACCATCCTCGATCGTGTCAAAGAAAAAGCGTGGCATAACGCCAGCCCGAACTTGCGCCTTCTAGCCTTGTTCCCTGGCGGTTAAATTTGCGTACAGCGTCAATGTCCTGACGCCGGGCCGCATTCCCTGATGCGCCTTCCTGCTCCCGTCATCTGCCCCGCTGGCTCGGCCAGCGGGGCTTTTTTTATTTGCCCACGTAACGAAACCATCTCAGGCAAGTTCGGAGCCCAAAGGAGGCTCCGATGACTACCGCCGACGGAGGCGAAGCTGATCCGGGCATTCAGTTCCTTGCCCGGCGGCTGGCTAAAGAGGTCGGCATCCCCGAAGCAGAGGCGCGCGGCCTGATCAAGCTCATCGGCACCAACTGGAGTTCTTTACTGCGCGAAGCCCGATTCCCGAAAAAACAGCGTCGCCCGTTTTGATCGCGGCAGCGGTCATGACCCGGTGAAGCCTTGCGCAACGGGAATCTTACTGCATGTTCCACTGTTCGGCCCCGAGAGAAACATCATGCCAATTCAACAAAAGGCAAGGGACGCCGGTAATTGGGCGCGTCGGCGGTGGCCATGCTTGGACGACGGCGGCAGGTCGTTGAAGGGAATGTCTGGCCGAAACGCCATGTCGATCAACCCTGCCTCAATCGAGACATTGCCACCGATGGCGTTGTCATCGGCACGTCACGATTACATGCCGAACGAAAATATCGACTGTCCGAAATGCGCCTTCGTTTCGGTCGTCACGGTCAGCTTTGCCACTGCCTGAAGCGGATTAGGCGCCGGCCACCCTGGAAATCGCATTTGCGCCAGAAACGCTGGGGACGATCCATTAGCATCAGATGGGCTTGGCAGCGAAAGACGTTTACGGGCGCCCAGATCGCTCCAGCCACAAGTTAGAGATCGGCAGGAACTTCCGCCGGTGGCCGTGAGGTGATTCCAAGCGGCGGGCGAGCCCGCCGCTTGGATGTCTATTCTCGACCGTTGCCGGCCGAATGCCGTTATCAGCGGCCCCAGATCCCCTGTCCATAACCGGGCCCGGGAATATCGAAGATCGAATTTCCTTTTAAGGTCTGCGCGCTGTCGGCAGTGTTGACACTCGCTGTGCCGATCAGGTCGACCGCGTAGCCGTGGTCGGACACCATCGAATGGTAACCGGTGTTCGGATAGCCGGAGCCATGGTTGAAGTCCGAGCCGTAGTGGTCGCTGCCGGCAAAAGCCATGCCGGAGGCACACAAGAAGGCGGCAGTGGTAAGAACGATCTTTCGCATTTCAATTTCTCCATCTTTAAAGGTTGGCATGTGGCCTCACCGCGCCGTGCCCCGCACCGCATTGATGAGGCCGTCTCTTCATGCCCTTTGGGCAAACCGACCAACCGCTATCCTTCTGGATGTGCGGCGGCAGGTTGTTCAGCGCGCGGTCGTTTCGTTGCGTTCGTCCGCTGTTCGGAGGGCTGCTTGATCGCAGCCGAACTCATCACAGTTGGGCTGCGTCAACGCGGCCCGTACGAATGACGGCTGTTCCCGATCAGCCGTCGCGTGGTGGGGTCAATGTCTGCGTTTTGTCGATCATGGCCTTGTAGAGCCGCGAGCCTCTTCATAGGCCGTATGGTTTGGTCGATAAGACTCGTGCGGAGCCGGTGGCCGAAATCGTACGAAGTAACTGGCTTATGCATTTCTAACCTCAGATTCCGGAGCAAGACGCGTTGGCACCTCGCCAAGAATAGATGTTCGCCGAGCGAGATGGATATTTTCGTTTTCCCGTTGGCTTCCGCATCTGCGGTGCTTATTGTCATATACCGCTTTCGTTTCAGGCGTTTTTCTGTAGTGCCATGGGACTGTTTCGTTTGTTTCAGCGGGTGAACTCCGTTCGTCCGGGGTTCATCGGCCAGATGAAGCCGCTCCATGGCGGCACTGTCCGATCTAGGCCATTCGTGTCTCGGCCGTTTTCTGGAGCACCAGATAGAGCTTGTTTGCACGTCAGCGCCGGCCAAAGACCTCCACGCGTCGAAACAGTTGAAACAAATCACGCAGCGTCTGAATGCGTGCTGAAACAAAAAGGGTCTAATATCCGCCCCTGGGAGATCACGCGAACAAAGGGACGACCATGCAGCCTGATAATCCGGTTATATCCACGCACACAGGCTATGCCCTCTTCGACGCCAACAATGTCCTCGTTGGTAGCAATCCGGAAATGTTTGGAAGCCAGCGGTTAGATCGCCGCGAGACGCAGCCGATGGACGCCATTGCCGCAGTCGCCGAAGCCCTCCTATATCTAAAAAGTTTCGACGGCCGCCCCATCGAGCCAGGCAACGCGTTCGCTGAAAGTGCTGCGGCACGATGGACGCAAATCGACGAAGGGCCCGTTGAGGCGGAGACTTTGGATGGGCAATGGAAGTTGCTCACGGCACATCCTCGGCCGGATGGTGGCATGGCCCTGGTAAGCGTCGACATTACCGACATGAAGCGAGCGCAGATCGCGTACCGGGACAACGCCGAGATATTCCGCTGCATCACGGACAGTCACCCGCTGCCCGTTTGGGTGGTGGACGCGGGAAGCGGGCAAATCCTCTATGAAAGCCTCGATGCGTCGAACCTGCTCGGCCGAAAATGGCCACCGAACGAACCTCAATTCCTGCCGGATCATTTCGTGAATAGTGGCGACTTCGATGAAATCAGTTCTCTCGCCGACACCAGCGACATTGTGCGGGATCACGAAATCCAGCTTAGAAACAAAAATGGATCGACCGTCTGGTGCTCGACCAACTGCCGTCGCGGCGTTTATGGCGGACGCCCCTCGCTCATCATCGGGGTTTTGGACATCACGGAACGAAAGCAGCGCGAGGACCTGTTCGGTTTCCTGATCAAGCATCATCCGCTGCCGGTATGGATGAACGATGCAGGTTCGGGTGAACTCATCTACCAGAGCAATGCTGCCGAACGGCTGCTTGGATGGAGCAAAAAGGCGCAACGCGAGACGGTGCGGCTCGACGACTATTTCGTCGACCCCGAGAAATACCGGGAAATCAATCGGGAGCTCATGCAAAAGGGTGCCGTCGAAAATTGCGAGGTGCTTCTTAAAAGACCCGATGGCCAAGAGTTCTGGGCCACCGGCAATCTCAGGATCGTCGAGTTCCAGGGCCGGCGCGTGGTTCTCGCCGGCATCGCCGACGTGACCAAGCAGAAGAAGCGTGACGGCGAAGTCGCTGCGGCACGGGAGATGCTCGCAGACGCCGTTGAATCACTCTCCGAGGGTTTCGCACTGTACGACGAAGATCACCGCCTGGTCATGTGCAACAGCCTCTACCGCGAGTTGAACCACCCGGTGAGGGATCTCGTTGAACCGGGTGTGGAATGGGCCGATCTCCTTCGCGAATCCGCCAAGCGCGGCGTGTACCGCAATGCGGTTGGGCGTGAGGATAAATGGCTTGACGAACAGATTCGCAGTCGGATCGAGTTCCACTCCCCTATCGAGGTCCCTCTCTCCGACGGCAAATGGCACTCGGTATCGATACATCCCACCGATCTTGGCGGCTTCGTCGTAACGCGCGCCGATATCAGCGAGCGCAAGAAGGCCGAGGCTGCCGAGCGGGACGCCACGGCACTGCTGCAAAAGGTGCTCGATGCCTGCCCTTCGCCTATACGCATGACCACGTTCGAGGGAGAAACGCTCTACCGCAATCCTGCTACCAGAGATCTCTACGACGATCGCCCTCGAATAACCGACTACTATGTCGATCCAGATCATAGCGCGATATTGGAGCGCACCCTGATCGAAAAGGGCAGGATCGATGATTTTCGGGTCCAGCAGTACGACACCGAGAACAGGGTCTTCTGGGCTTCTGTTTCCGCTCGCCTGATCGATTTCCAAGGAAGACAGGTGATCGTGTCGAACACGACGAATATCACCGACATGCTCGCAGCCCAGGAAGAAACACGCAAGGCAAACGAGCGGCTGATCGACGCGATTGAATCTCTGGCTGAAGGGTTTGCCCTCTACGACAAGAACGATTGTCTGGTGCTGGCCAACAGCAGATACCGCCAGATGCACGCGATAAGCGCGGATGTGCTCGTTCCCGGCGTGAACTGGCTCGAGTTCCTTCGCGTGACCGCAAAACGCAACCAGTTTCCGGTTCCACAGGACAAAATCGACGACTGGCTTGCCGAAAGGGCAAGGGACCGCCGCGAGTTCCGGCAACAGGAATTCCGACATACGGACGGCGGATGGTTTTTCGTCTCGAACTGTCCGACCCGCGAAGGTGGGTTCGTGGTCACTCGAGTCGACATCACAGAGCGCAAGCGGGCCGAGGAGGCCGCCAAGGAAGCGGATGAAATGGTCCGTAGAGTCCTCGAAGCCTGCCCCGTTAGCGTCCAGATGACCCGAGCGCATGACGGGAGGCTGCTCTACCGCAGTCCCGCCACCGTCGAGTTGCTGGGCGACGTCACCAGCGCCGTCGACTACCATGTCGATCCGTCAGAGCGGATGCGATATGTTGAGCGGCTGCTCGCGACGGGGTTGGTTGACGATTTCGAGACCCGGCTCAAACGCAAGGACGGTGGAACCTGCTGGTGTTCGATTTCGTCTCGACTGATCGATTACCACGGCGAGAAAGTGATCGTTTCCCACACCTATGATCTCACCGACCGTATCGAAATGCAGCAGGAATTGGAGCGACAGCGCGAGACGCTGCACCAGAACGAAAAGATGTCGGCGCTCGGCGGATTGCTGGCGGGAGTGGCGCATGAGCTCAATAACCCGCTTTCGGTGGTGCTTGGCCTGTCATCTCTGTTGAAGGAGACCGCAACCGACGCCAAGGTCGTTGAACGCGCCGACAAGATGAGCAAGGCAGCCGAACGCTGTGCCAGGATCGTCAAGACGTTCCTCGCTATGGCCAGACAGCAGCCGACGCGAACCTCAAACGTTGCGATCGCTGACATCATTTCAGAAGCGGTGGAAGTGGCGAGCTATTCGATACGATCGTCGGACATCGGCCTTTCAGTTCATCTTGAACCTGGGCTTCCGCCGATCTGGGCGGATCCCGATCAGCTTGGCCAGGTGTTGATCAATTTGCTTGTCAATGCAGAACAGGCGCAGCACGGCTGGGAAGGGCGACGGTCAATCACGGTTTCAGCGCGGCTTCATTCCACGACCGGCAACATAGTCGTCAGCGTCGCCGACACCGGTCCGGGAATTCCCAAAGAGATACTTCCCCGCATTTTCGAGCCGTTCTTTACGACGAAGGAGATTGGGGCAGGGACCGGGATCGGGCTATCCTTCTGCCATCGGATCGTCCAATCCCATGGAGGAACCATCGAGGTCGAATCGCCCGAGGGGGGTGGCTCGACCTTCATACTTTCGCTGCCTGCTTCGGACCGTCTCGATGAACGAGCCGAAACGGCGGAGGACGAGCTCCCGAATTCAACCGGCATTGCTTGTCTGGTGGTGGACGACGAAGAGGAAGTGGGTGAACTGGTCGCTGAGGTGCTGAGGCGAGACGGTTTCAACGTCACCATTGCCAGATCCGGCGAAGAAGCACTGCTGCACCTCCAGAACCGCACTTTCGCGCTGATCCTCAGCGATCTGAAAATGCCGAACATGGATGGACGGAGATTGTTCAACCAGATTGCCAAGCTCCATCCGGCCGAGCTTGGCAGGTTAGCCTTCCTGACGGGGGACACGATCAGCCCGAACGCGCAGATGTTCCTGCGCGCCGCGAAACGGCCTTATCTTGAGAAACCGATAAAACCTAACGAGCTCCGTTCGTTTGTCTCGAATTTGGTCAACAACAATACTTGACAGATCCATCGATTTGCACCTCACTTCAGGGGGCAACTTGTCCATTGGCGAGTTGCTCGGTGGTCGATTTTGACGACGCACGCACACATAGTTGTCTGCGATGACGAACCGGATATCCGCGACACGGTGGCGGAATATCTGGAGCATCATGGCTATGCCGTGACGCCGGCCAACGCGGGACCTGCCCTGCGTGAGCTTATTGATAGCCAGCACGTCGATGTGGTCATATTGGATATCCGAATGCCAGGTGAGGATGGCCTCTCCCTGGCGCGATATCTGCGAGAGCACTCAGACGTTGCCATCATCATGCTGACCGGATCGGCGGAAATCGTCGACCGCATTGTCGGATTGGAGATTGGCGCCGACGACTATATCGCCAAGCCCGTAGACCTGCGGGAGCTGCTGGCGCGGGTGAAGGCCGTGCTGCGCAGGACCTCGACGAGCGAAAGTGCCGCGAAGAAACCGAGCTCTCCTGGCCACCAGGTCCAGTTCGGCAAGTGCCGCTTCGACCCGGATGCACGCAAATTATACAACGCCGAGGGGGTCGAAATAGCGATCACCGCCATGGAGTTCCGGCTTCTGAAAGTATTTAACGAACATCGCGGACGAGTGCTCAACCGCGACCAACTGCTCGAACTCGCTCATGACCGCGCGTGGGATCCCTTCGATCGCAGCATCGACATTCGCGTCTCGCGCCTGCGGAAGAAAATCGAGGTTGATCCCTCCAAGCCGGAGGTGATCAGGACAATCCGCGGTATGGGTTACCTCTACTCTTGAGCGGGCCGCCCGGTTGGACCAGCGCTTCAGGGCTGGTGGAAGTGGCAGTCGCTCCTTCGTGGACTGCCTTCGCGAACAATCCGTTCGCAAACCAACTTCAAGTCCGAAATCGCCTTATGCGGTTCTCCTGCCCTCGCCCCGGGCAGGGCCGCCCGGGAGATCTATGAAGGTGCGCTTACGGCCAGGGATCGCCGGCGGATCGCGAGCGATGAAGCCCGGCGTCCCTCAGGAGATGTTCGTTAAGCTCGAAGAGCGCGGCGCGCAGATCGCGTGCGGCGCGCCTGCGTCTGCGGATGGTGCGCCAGCGGCCGAACGTGGATTGCAGGAAAACCGGCATCGCTCAGGGCGCCTTCCGGCTTGCTGGCGCGTTCGTCTGAGCGCGGCGCAGGAACGAACGGTTCACCGGGCTGTGTGGCTTCAGCGCAAGGCGCTCATTGGCGAGCGCTTCGGCCATTCCGGTCAGGCCCCCGCGCACCGTCGCCTCGATTAAGGTCCAATCGATGATGTCGCGCTGGGCGTGGCTGCCACCGAATGAATTCGCAATGAAACGCGCGCCATGCAGATGGCCCGCTGCCGCTTCATACTCGCCACGCCAGAACGCCGCGAAGCCTTGCACCAGAGGTAGGGCGGTCCGCCGGCCCCATTCGGCGGCCTCGGAGACCTCGGCGCTGCTGCGGTAGGCGTCGATGATGTGGTCGACTTCTTTGTGCCTGCCGGCACCCAGATAGGCCATCACCGCATGCCAGTCGTTGAAAGGATAGGTGCGGCCGTCGGCATGACTGTCCCAGGCCGCCGCCAGTTCGTTCCAGCGGTCGCCGACGTCGTGGCCGGACAGATGCAGCCGCCACAGCAGGGCCGATGCATCGACCATGTCGACGGCGACCATGCTGCGGTCCTGCCGGATCGGCCCGTCATAGAGCGCGAAAACCTCGTCGGCCTGGCCGAGATCGAGATGGCAGAGCGAACGGTGCCACCAGTTGTGGACCCTAAAGAAATTGTCGTCGGCGGACCAGTGCGGCTCGCGGGCGATCATCCAGCCGATTCCGTCCTCAGCGCGTCCTTGCATCTCCATGACGTGGGCGACGGCGTGGTGAGCCCAGCAGTCGAGCGGCTGAAGGGCGACGGCGAGGCGCCCAATTTCCTCAGCGCGGCCGTAGTCGCCAGTCTCCTCAAGGCCGAACGCATGCATGCCGAGCAGGATCGAATGACCAGGGATGTCCTCCGACCATTTCGGCAGCACGCGGGCTATGCGGTCGCGCAGGCTGCGCGCATTGGCCCGAAAGAAGTCCATCAGGTGGCCCGACTGAAGCGCGACGATATCGCGCGGGTGGTCGGCGTTATGGCGGTCGAGCGCTGTGGCCGCTGCCGTCCATTCCCCCTCGACCACCAGGTCGAGCACCGTGACATGCGACGCCTCGCGGTCCGAAAGCCGCAACGACTTCACGGTGCCCAGGATCGCCTTGGCATCCCGTGTCGCGTCGGGCTGCGTGGCGAGACTGAACAGATGCGCCTTGACGATATGCGCCATCGCGAAGTCGGGTGCGACTTCGATAGCCTGGTCAAGCAATCCGAGAGGATCGCCGCGATAGATGTTGAAGGCCTCGACGGCCTGGTCGTACAGCCTAGATGCTTCGGCTGTCGATCCTGACAACACATTGCCTTGCTGATCCGTAATCATGATCGGATTTTGTTTCGCTGGTGTGTGTGGAAGACCGCATCATTGCCTGTCCGGCCGCGGGTCAGTTCGGGCATGGCGGTATGGACGCTTGAATAGGCCAGCAGGTGGAGCAGCAAGGGACGTTTCATGGCTTTAACCCGTTTTATCTTCATGGCCATGCTTCAAGCCGTGGATCGCCAAGCCGATCTCGGACGGGCTGATCCCGATATCCTTCAGGAGAGCATCCTCCATTCCCGCGAGGGTCCGTTCCGCCAGACGACGGGCCGGTAGCCCTGGAAAGAGCGATAAGCTGCCCGAATTCTCGGCGTTAGCGAAGACATTGCAGAACTCCATTGATGCAGAACTCCATTGATGAGGCCGCTTCGAACGGCGGTGCTGTTTGATTTAAGCCATCCCTGTTTCAGTCGATTTTCCGCAACGCCGCCGAATTGTTTCGTTTGTTTCACTGCTGACACAGTCGGGCGAAGGTTCGTTAGTTTCGTGCTACACGCGCTTCCGCCGCCCTGCCGACGGTGTGAATCCGAGTGGCAGCGTCGGAGCGAACCCACCGCTACATCCGCTCGATTACATCTGGCCCGACCGGGGTGACCGCAGGACCGGTATCCAGAATATCGCCACCATTGTGGTTCCGGAAAGCGTCGACGGAAAATTCGATCTGGCAGGCGACCACCCAGCAGGTGATGGCCGGCGCAATCAGCTACATCAACGAAGGCGTGTTTTACCGCGGCCGGCGCAATCTTGGGGAGGTCACGGCTTTCTTCAACAAAGGAACGAGCCTGCACTCTCATGGCCCTCATCAAGGAGAAGGAGCCGAACCTCGCGCTTTACCGTCGAGAGCTTCAAAGCCTGTAAACGCGCTTTCCGATCGCTGCAGTGTCCGCTCTCCTCGATATCCAGAAGGCCCTGTTGCCCTTCCGCAACGAGTGCGAGGTCGCGGCAGGTCACCGACATGGATTTGCGCGCCCTGAAATGACAGGCCGATCCCGGTCCATCTGGCGCCGAACATCGCCGTCGGCGGCGGGAAGCGCAGAGCCGGAAGGCGGCTTTGCCTGTCTGCGCGGGGCTCCACAGTCACCAGCCGGGGCGATGAGGGGAGAATGGCCGCCCCGCTCGCGCACGAAGTTTATTCGTATTCTGCGTTCGGCATGTTCATCCCGGCGTTAAGCCCTGCACCGAAATCTTCCTGGCGCTCCTTTGATGGGTCTCGAAGTTGACCAAGGCGACTAACGATGTCCGTCATTCGCTCGGCCACAAGATATCCAACTCCTGGCCCGCAAAAGATTTCAGTGCCGCGTCCGCTATGGTGCGGGTTCATCGAAATGGCTTGATCAAAGTTGACCGCGATAGGTGTGTTCAGATCTTTCTCTGTGAGTGTGAGCCACATAGTACCTCCCAAATTGACGAGACCAGCAAAGCACCCGCATGTGCTCAACGGTGCGGAGGCCGCTGCAAGAATATGAGCATCCGCTAATATTAACTTCCCGCCAGCGGACTTTGTTCCTCCTCGTGTGGCTCGGATCAGTAATTGCGCAATTTGGAAGCACCTCCTATTGCTACCCAGGCATTTCGGTATTTTCCTTGGGGTTTTTATTCACGCCCGGAGAAGGTGACGTCTCCGCTGGTGCATTTCCACCTTGGTTCTGCTCAGGAGCGCGCTTGAATGGCGCCGTTTGCCACGAACCATTCTTTAAGGGCGTAAATACAAAGAAGGCTAGCAGGCATAGGAAGATGACCGCGATTACTGCGGCGCCCCACATAAGGATCCTGCCAGTACCTTGTTGTTCTTGTTTACGAGAGAGGACCTCTTTCATCGAAATTCCTTCCAGGATTTGCGCGACGGAGCGTGCTTCCTCTTGCGCGCCCTCGTCGACGCAGCAATGTCATATGGGTTGGCGCGGATGACCGGCTCTAAATCATTCGGGAAGTTTGGGTCGTCGACCGGTAATCTCGGCAACGAATCCTTTTCGTCCGGTCGATGAGTAGGCAGCATCTCTGCCACCTCGGCTAGAATATCGTTTACGACCCCGTTCATCTGCGCGCCTGTTTCGAAGCTTTTCAGCTCCTCGAACTTCGCTACTGCATCAAGGTTCCGGCTTTTTGCTGCATCACTGCCGAATTCAGAATTGCGTCAACAGAGAGAAGCGCAGAGGCGGAAAGATTTCCTCAGTGGAGAGAGAGCCATGTCCAAAAGAACCCGCCTTGATGAAGACCCGGCCGAAGGCAGCCGTTCGGTAGTCGATCACGACCTTAAAAAGTCGTCCGCCAAGCCTGGACCCGAAGCGGACGCCAAGGGCCAGTCAGAGAAAAACCACAAAGGTGGAAAGAGCGACGGCGTGTCTAGCGCCAATCCTCGCGTAATATCCGGCGAGGAGGACGGCGACGCCACGTTCCATATGAGCGAAAGAAGTAGGACTTCACTCTGAAGGCCATTCGGTGCGCCATTTCCCATCTACTCCTTGGACCAGTACCTCTACCTCATGTCCCAGAGAAGCTTCGCTGTTTGCTGCCTTGACGGCGGCCAGGACGGCGGAACCCTGCGAGTCAAAGGGATAGTCCTTGTCGTCTTAGCGGACCTTCCATCGATCCGCGTCTTTCGACACGTAATACCTGACCTCAGTCAACTGATCATCCGAGACCTGGTGATCCTGGTTGGAAAGGTCGATCGGCAACGCGCCGATCACCCTGCCCGTAGTCTTCTCGATGACTGTGACGGTCCGCTGCGTCGATCAGGGCTTGTTAACAGTGTCGTCAACTGCATTGGCTGTCGATTTGACATCCCTGCCGACGCCGCGGACGGTATTGGCGCAGGCTGAAAGAGCGATCGCGCAGGCAAGAATGATGGTCGGCGCAGTGCGGAACAAGTTCATGGCGGCGTCTCCTGGTCGACAGCCCTCAGCGAGCACAGAAGCAAAAGCTGCTTGGAGGGGAACCCGCCCCAGTAATCAGGCGGGTTCCAATGAGATCATCCGCAGACGCGAATCTTTTCAACAATCATGCGGTGATGCTTCCAATGCTTGACCACCTTGGTACGGCAATGGCGTCGATGGTGATCCTTGATGACAACGCGTCCGTGGTCGGTCTTGATCACGGTCTTCGCTTCGGCAGGGATGCCGGCGAACGAGATTGATGCAACGGCGATCATGGACGCGAGAAATAGCTTTTTCATGGTTTCCTCAGTGAGTTGAACGCACGTAAACTCGCGGATGCAAATCGAGTTCCAATCACGCGAAGGGATGAGGCGAAAGCGCCATAAGGAAGGCTGCTTAGGAGATGGCAGCGTTAGAACTGAGTGTCGGCAACCGGAGGCTTCCCCGGCAGTTTCAACCGATCGCGTTGGTATTCAGCGTATCGCTCGGCGGTGGATTTGTCGTTGAAGAACTCCTGCCTCACGTTCCCGTCTTCGGTTACGCGCACTGCCCATCGCTCACCGACAAACTTGACACAAACGCCATTCGGTTCGCCCTGCACCATGGCCCCCCTCCTTGGAACAGCATAGTTGACTGTTAGACGCCGCTGAACGATTTGGGGACAATGGACCAGATAGCCGCGCTGATCGGGGCAGGGGGATGCGAAGATTGTCAGCGGCTGCTCAACCAGCATAACCCCGGGCGAAAGACCGCGGGGCGGGATGGGCGATCCGGCTCAAGGAGTTTGTTCATCCATTGCGGCGACCCCTAGCCAAAAGACCGCCTAGGGGAGTGGCCGTCCCTTTGTTTTCCGGCACATCCATCAAGGCTTGCGCGATGCGCTGGATTGACATCCGCTTCTCAATTGACCTCAGGTCATTATCAATTTGATTGATGGTCTTGATCTCGCGTAGGCCGATGCGGATGCCTTCAGCGCCATGTCCGACGAAGACAAGGCGGCCTATGTCGAGGCCGCCAAGCAGTAAGACTAGTTCAGAGGGCCGCCTCTCAGCGGGCGGCCCTTAACTTTCAATCCTTCAAGGCATCGCGAACCGCGTCCTTTGCCTTGCCGACGCCTTTCTGAATGCTGCCTTCGGCCTTGTCAGCGGCGCCGTCAGTGCGAAGCTTGTCGTCGCCCGTCATCTTGCCGACCTTGTCCTTCACCTCGCCGCGGAGTTTCTTCGCTGAGCCCTTAACTTCGTCTTTGTGCATCGTCGTTCTCCTTTGCGCAGACCCAACGTGAGCGGAACTTGAATGTTCCAGAGTGAGCAGGATCGGCATGGCTGGATACGGTGACGATGCAGACTTCACTGCCTATGCGGCCGCGGCCGGCTATACCGTGCCAGCTGGCAGCATCCCTGGTGCTCGCCAGCGAGGCAGCGCATATATCGACGGCACCTACGGCGCGCGCTTCTCAGGCCAGCCTACGGGCGGTATCAACCAGGAAAGAGCATGGCCGCGCACCGGCGCCACAGCCTATGGGTCTGCGCTCGCTTCCGACCTGATCCCCCAGCGAGTGATCGACGCCTCCTATGAGCAGCTTACCTCGAACTGACCCGCCCCGGCTCACTGTCCGTGTCGTTCGATCCGGTCAAACGGGTCAAGCGGCAGAAGGTCGACACGATCGAACGTGAGTTCTTCGAGCCCGGGCACGACGGCAACATCTTCGCACCGAATGCGCCTGTGTCGAGCCTGATCGAGGGCGTTCTCGCGCCCCTGCTCGGCCCGGTCTGGGGCGATCCAGCAATCATGGTGGTGTGAGGCCGGCTTCTATGCCGACATGGGAGAGATGGTCCAAGACCTTCTCCGGCCCGACGCGGAGGACGGCCTTGGCCAAGGCGAGGTGAAGCTCAAGCGCATCCCGACAACGCCCGGCCCGAATCCATGGGATCCTCCGGTCGAGGGTGCTCCAGTGCTCTACGATCTGAAGGCGGCCGTCAAGCGCGTCGACCAGCGCTATAAAAACGGTGTGTTGATTGTGGAAACCGTCGACCTCATCACCTCCGCCGTGCCCGAGGTCGAGCCTCTCATGACCGACACGCTGGCTATCGACGGCAGGGAGCGGGTCATTACCAGCCTGAAGCCGTTCCCCTTCGGGGGGTGTGGCGGTGGCGGGGAAGGCCATTGTGGCGGTGTAGAACTGTGATTGTCAGCCGTTCTCGCGCTTCCAAAGGCTCGAAGTGGCCGCGTATACGAAGGACGCTGACCAGGTAATCAGGACGAGGCCATTCAGCGCTTCAAGGGCCGCCACGATCCGCATGGGCCCGGTAGCATAGACTTCGCCAAAGCCAAGGGTCGTATAACAGGCGACGGAAAAATAGAAGAAATCCTCTGCGCCGCCGGTAACCTCGCCCATCAAACTGCCGTACTGAGTGTGAGACTGCATCCACGCATATACGATGGCGAAAAGACCAATACCCGCGATGTGCGCGGCAATCGCGCCCGTGATGAGAAGCAGAAGATCCACCCGCATTGGCAAGGAAAAACGGCGTCTCAAGGCGCCGGTCATGTTCAGTACCTCGTAGTGCATCAGAACTGTGACGAGTGCGAGCACTGCAGATGCGGAAATTGCGATGACCACGTTCGATACTTCCAGGCAGGAGTGAGATGCTTAAACGCCTATCACCCCGCGAGCGGTTCGAACAGCTTGTCGCTGACTGGACTCCGAAACTCGCCTCGCCTTTCTCGACGCGATCGACGACATCACGTCGAACATCGTCCTGCGCCGCGTGGTGGAGCGACTGGAGCGCGGCGACATCACCGGCGCCATCCAGGCCATGCACCTCGACGAGGCAGCATTCCGGCCGTTGGATGAGGCTATCAGGCAGGCTTTCAACGGCGGCGGTGTCGCCACGGTGGAAGGGATGCCAACGCTTCGCGATCCGTCCGGCCATCGTGTGGTGGTGCGCTGGGATGCAAGGAACTTGGCGACTGAGACGAGGCTGCGGGATCACTCGTCGCAGTTGATCACGAATATCGTCACTGACCAGCAGGTCGCCGTGCGGACCGCTTTGGAAGCAGGCCTCGCCCGCGGCGACAACCCGACCCGCACCGCCCTCGATGTGGTCGGTAGGGTCAATCGCGTGACAGGGACTCGTGAAGGTGGATTGGTCGGGCTCACCTCAGTCCAAGGCGAATACGTTGCCCGAGCCCGCCAGGAACTGCTTTCCGGCGAACCCGACCAATTGAGAAATTATTTGAGTCGGGCACGGCGGGACAAGCGCTTTGACGCCGCAGTGCGCAAGGCGATCGAAGCGGGGAAACCGCTGCGGGCGGATGCCGTCGCCAAGATCACAGGCCGCTATTCGGACGGGCTGTTGAGCTCCGCGCCGACACCATTGGCTTGCATGAGACCTTCGCGGCCCTTGGCGCGTCGAGGACATCGCGTTCCACCAGCAGATCGAGAAGGGCAACGTCGGGGCCAATACGGTCACGAAGACCTGGAAGCATACGCCGCAGGAACATCCGCGCATCCAGCATATCGCGATGCAGGGACAGACGGCCGGACGGAACCGCAATCCCGTACCCGCATGCTCCCGGCGTGCCGGCGAGACACGCGCTCGGTTGCAAGTGCCTCGCTGAGTACAAAATCGAGTTCGTTGCTCAGTTGGTGCGGTGACGTTCGCTCACGCATTGCCGAAGGCCCCACCATCGCGGTGTCGGCGGCATCCGCGGGGCATCCTTCGCGGACACCGCGTTCCCCATCTGCCGGTCTGCTGCCGGGGACCGCTTCGCGAGTTCCCGTTTTCCTCCGAAGCGATCGAAGCCGGCAGGCCCCTCGCTCGCTCACCAGCGTCGCACGCCTCGTTGGCCGAGTAATTCCTTTTAACGGTCCAGAAGTTTTCATGACGTATGGCGGACCCATGAAGCTGCTACGACATTTCGGCGAGCCAACCCGTCGTCTCTTTCTGTTGAGAACGGCTTTGCCCATCATTGGGCTGTCACTGTTTGTTGCGATGGCCACCACAGGCCTTTTGCTGTGGTCCACGGTTCAGACCGACGGCGTTGCCGTGTCACGGCAGCAAAGTCTGGTTGCACTGATCATATCCAAGCTCGAGAGCGGCGTTGCACACGACCAGGAGAGCGTCACGGTTTGGGACGACGCGGTCACCGCACTGCGAAGCCATGATACGAAATGGCTCGATGTCAATCTCGGCAGCTGGATGCACACGTATTTCGGCCATGACGAACTCTACATTCTCGATCCCGATAATGAGCCAGTCTACGCATCGGTGGGCGGCTCAACTGTCGAGCCCGGCAGCTACCGATCCATACATTCGAATACCGCGCGTCTTGTCGACGACCTCAGGGCAAGACTGAAGCGAGGGGACACCGAAACCGTTACGAAGCAGGTCCTCACGATAGGCGCGTCCGATATGGCGGTCATCTCCGGCCATCCTGCCATCGTGAGCATCAAGCCTGTCGTCTCCGACACTGGCCACATCGCACAAGAACCCGGTCAGGAATTTCTACATATCGCGGTTCGATATCTCGATGGCAGTCTCATCACCTCCTTGCGGCAGGACTACCTGCTCGACGGCGCGCGCTTCTCCTGGGTCAACATGCTTGCTCGGGGAGAGGCGTCTTATCCGCTGATTGACCGATCCGGTTCGACTATCGGCTTCTTTGTCTGGCAACCATATCGGCCTGGGGCGTCGGTATTTTCTCAACTGGGGCCAATGCTCGTCGCTACGTTCGGGCTGCTACTGGGCGGCGTCATCGTCGTCCTGATGAGCCTTCGCAGGCGGACCTTGAAGCTGATCGAATCCGAAGACCGAATCTATCACCTCGCCCACAATGATCTACTGACCGCCCTGCCCAATCGCAGCCAGTTCAATGACCGCTTGGCCGATGCGCTGACACGGCTGCCCTCGACAGGCGAGCAACTCGCAATTCTCTATCTCGACCTCGACCGCTTCAAGCAGGTCAACGACAGCTTCGGTCATCCCGCCGGCGATGAGCTGCTTAGGGAATTCTCGGACAGGCTAAGAAGGCTCACCACGGAAGCAGATACGGTCGCGCGCCTGGGCGGCGACGAGTTCATCATCATCCAGCGCCAGGTCGCAGGAGAGCATGAGGTCAAAACCCTGTGTGAGCGGTTGATTGAAACCGCTCGCCGACCCTTCGAAGTGGCCGGGGTTCAGGTCTTCGTCGGCGTGAGTGTCGGCGCAGCGTTTGCTCCGAGGGACGGATGTGACCGGGACGAATTGGTGCGCAAAGCCGACGTTGCGCTCTATCACGCCAAAGCCGCGGGCCGCAGCGGCTATGTCTTCTTCAAAGCCGAGATGGACCAGACGCTGGCCATGCGCAAGGACCTTGAACAGGAGCTACGCAAGGCGCTGCAAGTGCCTGGCCAGATCCAGGTCCATTATCAGCCGCTCTACACGGCCGACACCAACAGAATGGCGGGCGTAGAAGCCCTTGCCCGCTGGTCTCACGCGGAGCGTGGTTGGGTAGCCCCGGATTTGTTTGTACCACTGGCCGAGAAAACGGGGCTGATCGACCAACTGGGCGAACTGGTTCTGCGGAAAGCATGCCTTGATGCGGTCTCCTTGCCCATCGACACCTTGGCGGTCAATGTGTCAGCCTTGCAGCTGAACAATCCGAGCTTCGCCATGAAGGTGACGAGCATCTTATTGGAGGCGCAGATGGATCCGCGGCGCCTCGAACTGGAAGTTACCGAAAGCACGCTGTCGGAGCGCCCGACAGAATGCCAGCGCAACATCAAGGCGCTGCGCAGCATCGGGGTGCGCTTTGCTGTTGATGATTTCGGCACGGGATTTTCCTCACTGGGACGCCTCCAGACCCTGGACGTGGATAGGATCAAGATCGATCGAAGCTTTGTGCAGGGCTTTGGCCGCTGCAACGGTGAGGAGGCCATCGTTCAGGCGATCATCGACATGGCGCGCGTCACTGGAATCAACACCACGGCGGAAGGCGTTGAGACGCAGAGCCAATGCGATTTTCTGCGCAAGCTCGGCTGCGACCAGTTGCAGGGCTTTTTGTTATCCAAGCCGGTGCCGAAAGAGGAGCTCCAGAATCTCCTGGAGGGAAGATCCCGGCGCGTTTCTGCCTAGGTACCGAAACCCGACATCTCGTAACAGCTTGTCGGGTCCTTGGCGGCGTGATCGTTCGTGTGCCCATCGCTCCAAAGCCGAAACGGGCGGCTGGTCACAAAACTCGCCAGCATTCCACGACATTGTTGCTCCTCCGCAGCTCACGAGTCGTACCTCGAAAGTCTCTCGCGGCAAGCTGGGACAAGCGTAGACATCGCTGGGACGGCTGCGAGTACCTTGCCTGTGCGCGCGGCTGTGAGAGCGGTACGACACAGCCAACCTGCTCCATGGAGGGCGAGCGAACAACTTTCCCCACGACGCGCCTCTCGTGTCGGCGTCAACCCATGGCGTTGAGTGAGGGCGGTCAGAGTGAGAGTGCAAACGGGTGGGCCGCGACGGGTTGAGGGCTGGGAGAGAGGCTCCCGGCGCCCGTCGCGGAGACCCGCGATGTCCAGAAAGAACGCATCCGCTCGTGCCGGCCAGGACCGGACGAGCTTTTTTGACGAAATTACCGGCAAGATCATCGCCGAACTGGAGGCGGGGCGCGTGCCCTGGGTCCAGCCCTGGGGGACGGCGGCGGCGAAGGCGAGCCTCGCACTGCCGAGCAACGCCGCCACCGGCCGGCATTATTCCGGGATCAACATTCTGATCCTCTGGGGCGCGGTGATCGAGCACGGATTTTCCGGCCAAAGCTGGCTCACCTTTCGCCAGGCGCTCGCGGTTGGCGGCAATGTGCGCACGGGCGAACGAGGCACGACCGTAGTCTATGCCGATCGCTTTGTGCCCGAAGATGAGAAGCGGCGCGCAAGCGAGGCGGGCGACGAAGCCCAGGCGATCCCGTTCCTGAAGCGCTTCACTGTCTTCAACGTCGCACAGTGCGAGAATCTGCCGGAGAGTGTGGCGATGAACGCGCCGCCTCCGCCGCCGGCCCTGATCGAGCCAAAAGTCGAGGCGTTGATCCGCGCGACGGCAATCGACTTCCGCATCGGCGGCAACCGCGCCTTCTACGTTCCGGCGCTCGACTATGTGCAGATCCCGCCGCCCCAGACGTATTTCGAGCCTATCAACTGGCACCGAACGGCGTTGCACGAGTTGGGACACGCCACCGGGCATCCATCTCGTCTGGGCCGCGATACGACCGGCAGCTTCGGCACGAAGAATTACGCCTTCGAGGAGTTGGTCGCCGAGATGGCCGCAGCCTTCTGCTGCGCATCGCTTGGCGTCGTGCCGACCGTCCGGCACGCGGATTACATCGGGGCCTGGCTCGAGGTGCTGCGGGAGGACAATCGCGCCATCGTGCGCGCCGCGTCCTATGCCAGCAAGGCAGCTTGCTGGCTGCTTGGCTTTGTCCCCGCCGGTGATGCGGACGAGGCGCAGGCTTCGACCGGCCAGACAGTGGCCTGATCCTCCTACGCCTGATGCGAGCGCCTGCTCGCCAACCACCACGATGGCGACGGCCGCTCCACGTCCATGGATATCTTCATCCATCGACAGGCTCGCCGCCGAGCCTGATGAAGATCGAGACCCCTGTTCGGCCATGGCTAATCTCGGCAAGCCCGAACTCGGCTCGGTCGTCATCGTCGACATAACGGCCGTCCGCCTCCCTGCCGGTCTCGGCATGGAACCTGACGTTCGAGGATCCTGCTTCTCGTCTGCGTCTGGGGGCGAGCCGGCTATGGGAGCGGCAGCATCCCCGAGGGAGCCAGGCGGCCACGTGATGCGCTTTCACCGCTGACCGCGACCTATACATGATCCTGGCCGCACACCTAAGCGGCGCCAGACAGCGAGAGGAGGAACGGGATTTTGTGACGGTTCGGAGGTCGAGAGAGAGGCTCTCGGCCGCCCGTCGCGGAGCAATCTCGATGCCTACTTTTGTCCAGAAGATCACGCTGCCCTCCTCGCGCAATATTCCCTTCACCCAGCTCGTGCTCGCCCAGTTCAACATCGGCGGCGTAGAGGCGGACAGGCGGGGCGTAGCATGATTACCCTTCACGACGCTTCCAACCTCGCACACCGTCTTGGCCGGCAGGCCGAGGCAGTGTGCCGTCATTATCTGTCCGTCGGTCACCGGGAGGGGCACTACTGGGTCGTAGGCGATGTGCGCAACACGCCCGGCCGCTCCATGTTTGTTCGGCTCGAGGACTCGCCGAAGGGCCCGGCCGGCAAATGGGTAGATGCCGCCACCGGCGAGCACGGCGATCTCATCGACGTGATCCGGGAAAGCTGCGGTCTGCTCAGGTTCAAGGAAATTGCCGACGAGGCGCGGGCCTTCCTCAGCATGCCATTGCCCGGGCCGACGCCGGCCGCAGTCCGTCAGCCCGCACCGCCGCATCGTTCACCCGTAGCCGCCCGCCGCCTGTTCGATATGTCGCGGCCGATCGCGGGCACGCTCGTACAGTTGTATTTGCGCGAACGCGGCATTACCGATCTACGCGGAACCGGAAACCTGCGCTTCCACCCGCGCTGCTATTATCGTCCGGACGAGCATTCGCCGATCGAGATATGGCCGGCCATGATCGCGGCCGTAACCGACCTCGACGGCCGGATCAGCGGGGTGCATCGCACCTGGCTCGACCCGACACGCCGCGACAAGGCGCCTATCGACACGCCGAGACGGGCGATGGGCGACCTTCTTGGCAATGCGGTCCGTTTCGGCATTGGTGGCGAGGTGTTAGCGGCAGGCGAAGGCATCGAGACCGTTCTGTCGATCCGGCAGGTCCTGCCCGACATGCCGATGCTCGCGGCACTCTCGGCAGCCCATCTCGCGGCGATCCATTTCCCCGACACGCTGCGGCGGCTCTATATTCTGCGCGACGATGATTCCGCTGGCGATCGCGCGCGGGACAGGCTGGTCGAACGGGCGAACGCGGCTGGGATCGAGTCGATCGTGATCTCGCCCCAGCTCGGCGACTTCAACGAGGATCTGTGCACCCTCGGCCTGGACGCACTGCGCAGGGGAGCCCGGTTGCAGATCGGGCCGCAGGAGATGGGCCGCTTCATGGCGTAGGCGACATAGACGAAGGAGGACAGGCGTGCGGATCGCCGCCGTGCTCGGCGGATGCGTCCATGCTTCGCAGAGGACCGTGCCTCGGCCTTCGAGAGAGCGATCGGCCCACAAGCCGGCCAGCCGGGCAATGGCGGCGGCCGACTATTTTCCGGCGCGGCCTCAAGGCCGCTTTCCATCGCGAGGCAAAATAGCCGGCCTTAGCCATCGAGCCCTGCGCTTGCGCTCCGCGTGCCCGGCCGTCGGGCCCGTGGGCTTCGTCGCCACGAAGGCCGCGACGGTAGCGGTCCAGCCGACGGAGCATCCCCATGCGCGAGCACGACGACTACGAACCGCACCACGAATCCTCATCCACCGACCATGTCCTCAACGAACTCCAGCTCCATGGCTATCGCCCCTTCGCCGATGAGCCTGACCAGCGGCTTTTGCCCGACGGCAACCAGGTCGCGGGCGCCGTCGCCAACATCTTCGACGCCCTGATCGGCACCCTGGAGGACACGCGACTCGAACCCGATCTCGACGATCTCCTCTGGTCGACCACCAACGTATTCCACCGCGCCGCCGAGCGGATCGCGCGCGAGCTGGACGACAACGAGCAGGCGCAGAAGCGGTCGCAGCGAGAACAGGACGGCAGCGAGGTAAAGTCGGTCGAACTGGAGCGCCTGAACGCTGAGGGCATGACGCTCATCGAACGCCAAAACGCTTTCGAGCTGATGCGCGACCAGGCCGCCGAACACTACGAACGCCACGTCGGCAAGACTTGGCTCCCGCGCAGCGGATCGAGGGTCAACCATCGCAATCTGACCTCGGCGATGATCGACAGCCGCGATTTTCTGATGGCGAAGAAACGCGCCGACCAGGGGGTGCTCCTGCCGCCGGGTCCGAAGATCGTCCTCACCGGTGGGCTCGACTTCGACGACCACCGGCTGATCTGGGCCAAGCTCGACCAAGTTCACGAGAAGCACCCCGACATGGTGCTTGTCCATGGCAAGTCGCCGAAGGGCGCCGAGAAGATTGCCTCGCTGTGGGCGAAGAACCGCAACGTGCCGCAGATCGGCTTTGCGCCGGACTGGACGAAGCACGGCCGCGCCGCGCCCTTCAAGCGCAACGACACGATGCTGGAGATCGTGCCGAACGGCGTGATGCACTTTCCCGGAACCGGCATCAACGACAATCTCGCCGACAAGGCCAAGAGGCTCGGCATCCCGGTGTGGAAGTTCGGCGGCGCTTAAGCCGCCTCATCGACTAGATCGGAGATGGGAGGGGCCGGTCTGGGGACACGACTCGTCGACGGCATCACTGCCTGGCGGACCGGAAGAACGTACGCAGTTCACGCGCCAGTATCTCAGGCGCCTCTTCCGCCATGTGGTGGCCGCAGTTCAGGCTATGACCCCTCACGTCAGCGGCCCAGGAACGCCAGATCGCCAGAATGTCGCCGTATAGATCCTCTAGATCGTCACGAGCGGACCAAAGAACGAGAAGCGGACATTCGAGCATGCGGCGCGCGGCTCGATCCTCCTCATCGTGCTGACGATCGATCCCCAGCCCTGCCCGGTAGTCCTCGATCATGCCGTGAACCGTTGCCGGGTCGTGGATGGCGGTACGGAAGTCTGCGTAGGCTTCCTGACCATAGCCTCGGGACTCCCTCCGTACCAAGCGTCGGGGTCGGCCAAAATCGCACGTTCGGGTATTTCGGCCTGTGCGAAGAAGAACCAGTGCCACCAGGCTGTTGCAAACCGCGTGTCACAACGGGAAAGTGCTTCCGCGATGGGAATTCCCTCCAGGATCGCCAAGCTGCTCACCGACTCCGGATGGTCCATGGCGGTCCGAAACGCCGTGTAAGCGCCCCTATCGTGACCAACAAGCCCGAAATGAGCAAATCCGAGATGCTTCATGAGCGCAATACAGTCTCGAGCCTTGGCGCGCTTGGAAGAGCCTGCATGGTCTGGGGTGTCCTTGGGCTTGGATGATTGGCCAAAGCCGCGAAGGTCGGGGCAGATCACAGTATGGTCCGCCGCCAGGAGCGGAGCCACACGGTGCCAGGTCACATGCGTGCGCGGATGTCCGTGCAGCAGCAAAATCGGCGGCCCGTCTCCGCCCACGCGCACCCGGAGGATTGCTTCTGGCAGCGCGATTGTTTCCAGATTGAAGCCCGCGAACATCAGCTCTTCGATAACACCGTCTGCAAATCGCTTTCGAGGCGCGGTAGGCCCCACATCCCTTCGCCTCAGATTCGGAGGATAATGACGCGCACGCATCTGTTCCCAGGCGGTCGCATGACGCGCCGCCGCCTCTCGTGTGCGCTGATCCTTGACCCGGCTGACGGCTTGATGCCAACGGCCTCGCCGCTCGCCGCTCGCCGCTCGCCGCTCGCCGCTCGCCGCTCGCCGCTCGCCGCTCGCCGCTCGCGCCGACGCACGGCGCCGTGAAGCAGATCATGCCCTCGAACGATTGGAAGATCTTTCGATCGTGGGCACAGCTCTTGCCGCGTATCGACATTCCTGCCGGTCGCTGACATGGCGGCGGCCATCAACTGGCACGTCGCGCGGCTCAGGGCGGCATCGCCGCGGGACCACCATTGGATCCAGCTGGTGGCCTACTCGGAGCGCAAGATGCGGCATCGTTGAATTTGATCGAACCGTGATGCGCATGGACTTGGAGACCTCCCCGTTGGCAGACCGGGTGGAACGCAGCAAAATGGCCGGAACCGAGGGGACGAAGCCGGTGCCTCTGGATGCGATGTCACCTTGCTTGCCCGACGGTCGCCATTGGTCGGTTTGGCCGTACCCTTCTACCGCTCCACGCGGCCTCTTCGATGGCCTGATCTGGCCGAAGACCGGCTGACGCCTCGATCGCCTTTGACGCAACAGCGGCGTCGGACTTTCTTCCCCTTGCGGGACCCACCCCACGCCACAGGCCGCGCGGGAGCCCCCGGGTCTCCGCCATTCCTCGCGAGACAAGAAAGACCTCCTTGGCTGTCAGGCCCCTGCGGGGTGCGTCGTCGATCGCCTGCGGCCTGCTGATCGCCATCGAGGCCCGCAATGGTGCGGGCTCGGAAATCGGACAAGGAGACCTACAATGGCAACCATCGGTATTTTCAAGAAGACCGGCTCCAACGAGTTCACCGGCGAAATCGTTACGCTCAGCGTCCAAGTCAAGGCTGTGCGCATCGTCCCCGACCAGCGCCCCACGAACGAGAACGCCCCCACACACCGCGTGCTGGTCGGCCGCGCTGAGATCGGTGCTGCCTGGTCCAAGCGCTCCAGCGATGGCCGCGACTATCTGGGCCTCAAGCTCGATGATCCAAGCTTCAACGCCCCGATCTACGCCAACCTTTTCGAAGACGAGGAGGGCCAAGGCTTCTCGCTGATCTGGTCCCGTCCCAATAGCCGGCGTGGCGACTGAGGTCCGCAAGTGCCCCGGCCTGTTCGGCCGGGGCATCTGGCCTCTCAGGCCGTGAGAGCAACCGTGAGCAGGAGTGAAGCGGCCCGCAGAAAGGCGTTTGTCGAAAGCAGGTTCTGCGCGCTAGAAACGATCGTGGTTTCATCGATCTTAGCCCATGTAACCCCGCTTGATCTTTCGTGCCGCCAACCGCGACTGCTCCGAGGCTGCCTGCCTGCAATCTTCGAAAAAGTGGACTTTCTGGCGGCCTCGCGTGCCAATCCGTCCCCATAGCCGGACCAGCGACATTTCGCCGAACAGGGTGGGTTGCAATGACAGGACATAAAACCGTGCCATGTTACGAGCGCCATCAATACGGCGCAGGAATACGGGGTCGGGCGCGTTGTTCATGCATCCGACTATCGATCCTCGCCATGGGATGCGTCCAATGCATCTTTCGAATCCGTGGCTCGGCATCGATTCAAAAACTTGATCGAATGTCGCCTTATCGGACGAAAGGCGAGGGGGGGGCAGCATGACGACACGTCTGCAAAGGGGGGCCGCTTTCCCGGAGGGCTAATCGCCCGAGCTAATCACCGGTCGCGCGGATGGTCGCCGGCCTGTTCGCTGACGAGGCCCTCGACAAGGCTCAACAGGCTTGAGGCGGTGGAAGCAGGCATATCAAGCACACGCAAGATCAGCTTCAGCTTGTCGTCGGCTTCCTGACGACTCTCACCGAAAAAATGCGGGGCTGCGTAATGGATCATTTCGATCGGTGAGCAGTCCAGAATCTCGCAGATGTGAAGTAGCCTGGTCGCATGCAGCTTTGAAAAGGCGCGCTCGTAACGTGCAAAGATCGTCTCGTGCAAGCCGACCATGGTCCCCATCTGCGCCCGATTGAGCCGCTTGGCGTCGCGACGCTCGCGCACGAACCGACTGAAAGCCTGCTCCATGTCGCCGAAGCTCCGGATGCCTTCGAAACCTGGTTTCCTGTAGACCGGCTTCTCGGACTCAACGTCTGCCGTTTCGATGAGTCCATGCTCGTCTATGTATTTCTGGACGTCCTTGATTGCCATTGCGACGGGTTTACCCGCTCCTGTGTGTGCCGCGAAGCGCGCCCATAAGACGCGACTCTTCGCCCCAAATTACTCGATACATGAAAAAACAGAGCCAACGTGACTCAAGCCTAGCAGGTGAGTGGGCCTGCGATCAAATTCCACATCCAGGACCATGAAGGGAGATCTGCCGATCGGCTGTAATCAAAGGCCAAGGTCGTCCAGATACTTTGCGATTGCCTGTTCCATGATCGCCTGCATCGATGTTTCGGCGGTGAAGGAGGCCAGTTTCAGCCGCCGCTTGGTCGCTCGGTCGAGGTTCACGTTCACAAAGCAACTTTCCCCCTTCACCCGCTCTCGCTTCATCCTGCGCAAGGCCTTCCTGGCCTCCTGCCTCAAGTCGCTGCCAGTCTGCGATGTGCCGTCGGGCTCGCGGTCTGTGCCGATGTCATTGGACGGGCGATCTTCGTCACCTCCCGGCGATTGCTTGCGCGCAGCGAGTGCGAACTCGTCCAGGGACAGGCTTTCCTTGCGGCCCATCAGGCGTGCTCGGCTTTTGGAAGGGGGCTCAACAGGGCATCGATCTCGCCCACCACTTCTTGCGTCTCGCGGCGCGCTTTGGCTACAGCCTCGGACAACGCCTGCATCTGGAGAGTGCCAGTGCCGTTCTGGATATCCTTATAGATGTTGCGTTCCATTACCTCGGCCCTAAAGAGATAGGTCCCGACCTTGTCCTCGATGATGGGACGAATCTTGCGGTAAAGTTCCGTCTGTCGAACAGTCATCGAAATCCGGGTGCGCAAGACCCCGTGGCGACATGACCCGCCGCGGAGCTCGTTGACCCTCACGACGGACTGGAAGCAGTCAATCGCGCCCAAGACCTCGCGCTTGGACGCCTGAATTGGAGAGATCACCAGATCGGACCGTCCAATCACAGGGTCAATGGTGGAGATATCCTCTCCAGGCGTGTCGATGAGGAGGTAGTCAAAACGATGGGCGTGGCGCTCAATGAACGCATCCAGCGACTTGGCCGTCTTATGGCCGAAGACGCTGATGCCTTCTGGTTGCGCGGCCTTGTCGTGGCAGTCGCTCCACCATTTGGTCAGATTGCTTCTACCATCCATGTCAACCATCGCGACCGCCGTACCGCGCAATGCATACTCGCCGGCAATGTTCATCAAAGTAGTGGTCTTGCCAGCGCCGCCTTTGCCATTGATGGCGGAGATCACGATAGGCATGCGCGAATTCTCCTTTGAGCGTGTGTTTCTACTCACACACGAATCCAGGATTGCTCGAGTAAGGGTCCGTGGGCACATGAATTTCTATGAATGTAGAAAAACTATGTCCGAATGACAATGATAAAGTGTCATTTTGGGCAAATTCCTGCTTTTCCGATGTCATATTGGTTGGCAGGATACGGAAAAATGTGATACATTTTTCCTGACGATCGGGGGACAAGCCCCCGATCCGCGGCTTGGCCGCGAGCGAGGCAGACGGTCCATGACTCCAGCCAACGCAACGGTTTCAGGTCGGCCGGCGAGGAGGGAGAAGGTCGCGCATATTCGGTTCGCGCCAGAGGAACTTGCCGCGATCGCGTCGGCTGCGGAGACCGCCGGCCTGTCGGTTTCGGCCTTCGTCCGCTCGCTTGCTTGCGAGGGGGCGGGCCTCCGGCCGTTTCTGAATGAGGAGGATCAGGCGATCCTGCAACTCCTCGCCAAGGATTTGCGTGCTGTTGGCAACGCTCTCAATCAGGCCATACGCGCACTCAACACTGGGCGCATGGCTGCGGCTTCGAATGTAGCCGCAGCCGCGGACGATGCCCGCGCCATTGCATTGACGGTCGCGGCCGAGCTCTCTCAGATGACGAAGAGCGCCAGCTCGGCTCGCCGCCTTGGTGCGCGCTAATGGAATTCTTCCTGGGTGCTTTTGAACGGGACTGGGAACGCCGTCGCGCAGCGCTGCTTCACGAACTGCAGCTGGGACGAGGCGAGCACCATGAATGGGAGTGGCGTCGAAAGGGCGGGGCGGCGTTCCCAGACGAGACACAAGGCGGCGGCAGGCTTTCGTTTCGTCGCAGGGACGTCGAGCTCCAACGGTCGATTCGACAACGGATCATAGCCGTGGCGCATGGAAGCCAGCCGGCGGTGGTCAAGCTCGCTTCCTATGGTGGAGGCGTGCGCGTCGCCGCGATGCTCAGCTATACTTCCCGGAATGGCGAACTGGCGGTCGAAACCGAGAAGGGCGAGCAGATCACCGGAAAGGCGGCCCTCTCGCAGCTGCGCACGCGATGGGAGCATCTTTTCGACAATCGTGCCTCGAGCCGGGACATTGGTCTGTTCCAGGTAGCGGTAAACACAAAGACACAGGAAAACGATCGCGACCAGATCTTTCGCCATGTCCTGCGCGCCGCATTCGGAGAGCGCCGCTTTGTCTATGCAATCGAAGACGTGGACGGCACTCATCTTCGAGTGCACGGGGTCCTGCTATTGCGCGGGGCTGACGGCGAGCGCCTGAGCGGCGACGCAAAGGCTGCTGCAATCGCACAGGAGCGGTTCGACAGGAGCAAGATCGGCAGCGTCGTGCAGGCGCGAATTCTATTTCGCGGTCACGGCAATGGCGTTGCCTTCGCGCTGAGCCGGGTTCGTGAAATGGTCGAACGCTTCGATGGGCAGCTGCGCGATGATAGGGGCACCAGCATCGCTACTTTCGAGCGGGCCGGCGGTCTCGTCCAGAGGCATTGGCGCAGGCAAATGCAAAGCCGCAAGGGACGTGACGTCCTGCATCTAATCGTGTCCGCGCGCGCTGGCACCGATCCAACCGCCTTTCGAGATGCGGTGCGGGAGTTCCTGGGCGATCAATTCGCAGGGCATCGCTACGCTTACGCCATGCACGATCCGGCTGGGGATCCAAAGGGAATGGCGCAGGGTGGCAAGCGGCCGCATATCCACGCTCACGCGATCGTCACCATGCGTTCGGAGACAGGAGAACGCATCGAGACCAGCCCCCAGGTCTTCCGGGCGTGGCGCTCATTGATGGCCGAGAAAGCCCGACAGCGCGGAATCAATATGGAGCTGACGGACCGTCGCGAATTTGCAAGTGCGCCCGCCTATACTCGAACCCAGGTGCGGCCTGTCAGCTATGCGGGGAGAACCGAGCATGAGGGCACCAGCCAGTCGGCACGGGAACGTTATCTAGCCAAGCGTTCCAATATCCCTGACGCAGCACTGTCCAGCCGGAGTGCCCAATACGCGGCAGCCGCTGCCCAGGTATGGCGCGAAATTGCGCGTGATAGCTCGGTCAGGAAGGTCGCCGAGTTCGCTGAAGATCATCTCGAACGAATCCGGGCCGCGTTGCGGGTTAGCCAAATCCACGCGACTGCGGTCTATCGGCGAAGGCCGGACACGAATGAGGCTAAGGGACATCTGTCACGAGAACTTTTTGGAGGCGACGAGGCTGCCATGCATGCGATGACACGTGCTGAATTGGAGGCATATGTGAACCGGGTCGAGGCCATTCTGGCCGACATTGAGCGTTCCGTCGGGCCGGGCGAGCGGGCCCGATTCCACGAGATCACAGAAGCCGCGCGCGAGGTGATGAGCATCCGCCGGGAAAATCTCCGGTTCTCCGAACAACAGCCTGTCGCAGGCGACGTGGGTCGCGGCAACCCAGGCGCCCCCCGCGACGTTTCGACGTCGGCCGAGGCCGATCCGCAGGATGGTCGAACGCCACCGAAGTCGACGCACGAGCCGGTTTCTGGCAAAGCGGCATTGGACCGAAGCCATGAGCTCCCGCGAGACGAACGGTTGGGGAGCGCTCGTCAGGGCCGTGACCCTCCCGGTTGGATTGCCGCCGAAAGGATGAATGAAGCCGGGCAGCCGGCGGCTGAAAGACCGAGTGGAATCCCGGAGCGGTGTGCCTCGCAAACTGATGCATCGCAACGATCGCCAGAGCACCTGCGCGAATTGGAGCAGCAATTGGAACAGCGCCACATGCGTGATCGCGACGAGCGCGAGCGGTAGGGGAGGAACCGCACAAGCGTCCGCTGGCCATGTGCCTCGTTGAGCCGAGATTTTAGAGTGCGGCTCGCAAATGCCGGATTGGCCTTCCGGGCGCCAGCGACTGCGCGGCTTGTGCAATGCTCTGCGCGTCAATTCCATAATGCCGATACAGATCTGCGATGGTGCCCGTCTGGCCGAAATGTTCTACGCCGAGGGACCGGGTCTTATGGCCCTGGACGGACCCGAGCCAGGCAAGGGTCGCAGGGTGGCCATCGATCACGGTGATGAGCCCGCAATTGGAGGGGACGCCGGCGAGCAATCGTTCGATATGGCTTCGTGCGTGTGCCAGGCCGTGCTCCCTTGCGCGCTGCGCAGCAGTCCATCCGGCATTCAGGCGATCTGCCGACGTTACGGCCAAGAGGCCTACGTCGCGGCGGTCCTCCGCGATCAACCCGATCGCATTTATCGCTTCGGGTGCGATCGCTCCCGTATAGGCGACCACGATCTGGGCATTTGGTCCTGGCTTGCGCATCCAATAGCCTCCGCTGAGGATGTCTTCAGCCAGCGCCTGATCAACAACGCGTTTGGGCTGCTCGATCGGCCGCGTCGAAAGTCTTAGATACACGGAGCCACCCGTCGCGTCTCTGAGCCAGCTCACGGCATCGGCATGACCATCTCCATCGCGCTGCATGTAGTCGAATGAAAACCGCAGGATTGTTGCAAGCTCGTCAACGAAGGCTGGCTCGAAGCTGGCAAGCCCGTCCTGCGCCATGCCGATCAGTGGTGTTGCTATCGATTGGTGTGCGCCGCCTTCAGGCGCCAAACTGATCCCAGAGGGAGTGGCCACGACAATGAAGCGGGCATCTTGGTAGCAGGCATAGTTCAGAGCGTCGAGGCCGCGCTCGATAAACGGATCATAGAGGGTTCCTACCGGTAACAGCCGTTCGCCAAATATCGAATGGGAGAGCCCGAGAGCGGAGAGGGTTAGAAACAGGTTCATCTCGGCAATGCCGAGTTCGATGTGTTGGCCCTTTGGCGAGAATTCCCAGTTGAAGGTCGAAGGAATCCGCTCTTTTCTGAACAGGTCGGCCTTCTCTTCCCGGGCAAACAGACCTCGGCGATTTACCCATGCGCCAAGGTTGGTAGAGATGGTCACGTCCGGCGACACGGTGACGATCCTTCTCGCGAGATCAGTGTCGGCCTTGGCGATCTCGTGCATGAGAGTTCCAAAGCCATGCTGTGTCGAAACTGGCGATTGCACCTCAGTGGTGAAGGCAGCAGGAACAGCGATTTTCCCGGCCTGATGGGGCGCTCGGCGCCGGGCGTTGAATGGGGCCGCCTGTACAAAAGCGGCCAGTTCTTCGGCGGGCAGCAGGAGACCTTCATATGGATCCCATTCGTAACCGGGCCGAACGCCAAGGCTAGCGCGCAGTTCCTCGACCTGCTTTGAGGTCATCAGCCCCGCATGGTTATCCTTGTGGCCCGCCAGCGGCAGGCCGAATCCCTTGATCGTGTAGGCGACAAAGCAAACCGGGCGATCGTGCTCGCGCGCGTCCTGGAAGGCCTGCAACAATGAGCGCAAGTCGTGCCCACCGAGGTTGGTCATCAAACGCGCTAGGTCTTGATCGGAGCGGCTTTCAATCAGCTTGGAAGCCAGGCCTTGGTCGCCAAGATCATCGATCAAGCGTTTTCGCCATGCCGCCCCGCCCTGGTAGGCCAAAGCCGAGTAGAGCTGGTTGGGACAGTTGTCGATCCAGCTTCGCAAAGCCTCGCCCCCGGGTTCCTGGAAGGCTTCCTCGAGGAAGGAACCGTATTTGAGGATCACCACCTCCCAACCGAAATCGCGAAACAGCGAGACGAAGCGCTCCCATAACCCTTCCCGCACCACCGCGTCCAAGCTTTGTCGATTGTAGTCGACGATCCACCAGGTGTTGCGCAGTCCGTGTTTCCAGCCCTCAAGCAGAGCTTCAAAGATGTTACCCTCATCCATCTCGGCGTCGCCGATGAGCGCGACCATGCGGCTCTCGGCGAGAGTGCAGGCCATGCCTTTGGCTCGAAGATAATCCTGCACCAATGAGGAAAACAGCGTCTGTGCGACCCCCAGGCCGACGGAGCCCGTCGAGAAGTCCACGTCGTCGGTATCCTTCGTGCGTGATGGATAAGATTGCGCCCCTCCGTAGCCGCGGAACGATTCCAATTTCGAGCGTGTCTGTTTGCCGAAGAGATACTGAATGGCATGGAAGACCGGACTTGCGTGCGGCTTCACCGCGACCCTGTCTTCAGGACGCAAGACCGCGAAGTAGAGCGCCGTCATAATGGTGGCGAGCGATGCCGACGATGCCTGGTGGCCTCCAACTTTGAGCCCGTCGTCATTGGGTCGAAGATTGTTGGCATTGTGGATCATCCATGTGGACAACCACAGCACCTTCCGCTCGAGAGCCTCAAGGCACGCAAGTTTAGGATCGTCCATGTCTGCTCCATCATTTGATATGGTGAGGATAGGAAAATCGGCGGGGCGATTGCAGCTAAAATTGCTATCAGGTAAGGCCATATCGGTGAGTTCAAGCCAATTTCGATGCAAGGAACAGAAGGTCATGCCAAAAAGCGTCATTGACGATATCGATCGCAAGTTGTTGGCGGCGCTTCAGTCGGATGCTCACGCGACAACAGAAGACCTCGGCGAGATCGCCGGTCTGTCTCCATCACCTTGCGCGCGTCGGGTGCGGATGCTGGAGAAATCTGGCGTGATCAAAGCGTATGTAGCAATCGTCGACCAGGTGAAGGTTGGATTACCCGTCAGCGCGTTTGCGTCCGTCAAGCTGGAACGACAACGGGAAGAAGAGCTGGATCGATTTTCAAATGCTGTCCTGCGCTGGCCGGAAGTCGTGGAGTGCTATCTGATGACTGGCAAGATGGACTTCCTGCTGCGCGTCGTCGTCAAAGACTTGGAGGCTTATGAAACATTCCTGAAGCAGAAGCTCACTAGACTCGATGGCGTGGCATCAATCGAGTCGAGTTTTGCCCTTGGTCAAGTGAAACATGCTCATGGACTGCCAATCGACGCTTAGGTCACCAATATACTTGGCGCCCTACTGGCCTGCCCTTAAGCAGGTTCGAGACGGATTTCAACTAAGAAAACCCGGTTTTTCGGTCAGTTGAGGGCCCGCACAACGGTAGTCCAGACCAACAAAATACCACCAATGTTTCTGTGGGATTGGCTCGGTCCGCCTACGGTCAATGCCATCGCACCTGTCTCGGACGCGCTGCTGAATGCTGCAGCGATTTGGGCGTAGGCATTGTAGGCGCACGAAGCCTGTCGGCGCCGCAGCTATGTGGCGGGAAGGTTTCATCATCGGTGAGTAACGAAGGCCCTAGCCGGGACCGGAGCTGCTTCGTTCGTCAGGCGCCGAACGGCTGCGAGGCGGTGCCTTTTGCGAGAGCTCGATCCAGACCGGCGCGTGATCGCTGCTCTTTTCCCAGCCGCGCACCTCGACGTCGACTTGCGCGTCGATCAGCCGCTTCTTGAGCGACGGGCTCAGCAGAAGGTGGTCGATGCGCAGGCCTGCGTTGCGGCCGAAGGCGTTGCGGAAATAGTCCCAAAACGTGTAGATCTTCTCACCGGGATGACGCGCGCGCAGCGCGTCGGTCCAGCCTTGTTTGAGCAGCGTCGCATAGGCGGCGCGCGCCTCGGGCGCGAACAGAGCATCGTCCAGCCAGCGCTCGGGCTTGTAGACATCGAGTTCGGTCGGCATGACGTTGAAATCGCCTGCCAGCACCACTAGCTGTTTGGACCCGACGAGTTCGGCTGCGTGGTCGATGAGCCGATCGAACCAACGCAGCTTGTAGTCGAATTTCAGGCCGGGCCTCGGATTGCCATTCGGAAGATAAAGGCATCCGATAAGGATGCCGTTGACTGCTGCTTCGATGTAGCGGCTATGGCTGTCGTCGGGGTCGCCCGGAAGGCCGCGCCGCGTTTCGTGGATTTTGCCGACGCGGCTCAGGATCGCGACGCCGTTCCAGCTTTTCTGGCCATGCCAGACCACGTCATAGCCGAGGTCGCGGATCGGCCGTTCCGGGAACTTCTCCTCGGGCGCCTTGAGTTCCTGGAGGCAGGCAATGTCCGGCGCTGCCTCTTCCAGCCAGCGCAGCAGCACCGGCAGGCGCCCGTTGACGCCGTTGACGTTGTAGGTCGCGATCCTCATGGCTTCACAGGTCCGGCAGGAACTGATCGGCCCGGCCCCATCCCGCGAGGGCCTTCGATGCGGCGCGCTTCTTCAACTCGGGCGCATCACCGACATGGAAATGAGAGGGCGCATCGATTGTCTTCATCTCCGCCCAGGTGACAGGTGCTGCGACCGGGGCGCCCGGCCGCGATCTGGCGCTATAAGGCATGATTGCCGTTGCGCCGCGCTGGTTGCGAAGATAGTCGACGAAGATCCGTCCCTTGCGTTTGGCCTTCGACAAAACGGCCGTGAAGTGGGCAGGGTCGCTCTGCGCGACCGCCTGAGCAAGCCGGGAGGCGAAGGCCTTCACCTCAGGCCATTCAGCTCGCGGCGTAAGCGGCGCGATCACATGCACGCCCTTGCCGCCCGTTAGCATCGGGAAAGTGGTCAATCCAAGGGATTTCAGTATACCCCGGAACTGGAATGCGGCAGCGCGAACCGCCTCGAAATTCAGTCCCTCGTCGGGGTCGAGGTCAAACACAAGGCGGTCGGCCTTCTCGACGTCTTCGATGCGCGCTCCCCATCCATGGAACTCGATCGTTCCCATCTGGACACAGGTCACAAGCCCCTCGGCGTCGTCGACGTAAAGGTAGGGCTCCTCATGGCCGTCCTTTTCGGTGATCCCGACGTGATGGACCTTGTCGCCGAAGCTGCCAGCGTCGTGCTTTTGGAAAAAACATTTCTTGGCGCGGCCCTGCGGGCAGCGGACCAGGCTGATTGGTCTGCTGCCCGCCCAGGGAAGCATGATCGCAGCAACATCGGCGTAATGATCGGCAAGCTGTCCCTTGGTGATGTTGGATTCGGGGTAGATTACGCGGCCGCGATTGCTGATCGCGACCGCGCTTGTCGCCGGCGGCGGCAGCGTCGCTGTGCGGTGTTCCGTCTCGAGCACAACCGCTTCGGGCTTCTTGTCCTCACGCAAGCCGAGATAGCTTGGATGGCGCAGTGTTCCTTCATTGGTCATCTCGGTGAAGGCGATCTCGGCGACAAGGTTGGGACGCAGCCAGTGCGCGCGGCGAACCTCCGCGCGCGGTGCTTCGACGGTGGCGGCCTTCTGCTCGAGCGGCGCCATGGTCTTCATCAGCCGGGCCATCCCGGCGGTATCGAAGCCGGTCCCGACCTTGCCGGCATAGCGCAGCTTTCCGCCGTCATGGACCCCAAGGATCAGCGATCGAAACGCGCGATCCTTGTCTGACGGCGTCCAGCCTACGAGCACGAATTCCTGACGTTTGATGCACTTGATCTTCAGCCAGCTTCCGTCGCGGGCGCCGACATAGCCCGAATCCGCCAGCTTCGAGATAACCCCCTCAAGGCCGGCGTCGCAGAAGCGGTTCAGCAATTCTTCCCCCCGACCCTGGATATGATCGGAGTAGCGAAGGATGGGGCTCTTCGCCGGCAGAATTGCCTCCAGTTTCTCCTTGCGCTCCAGCAGCGGCAGCCTCGTCAGGTCTTCCCCGTCGAGTTGGAGCAGGTCGAAGGCATAAAAATCGATGCTCGCGGGAGCGCCCTTCAACGCGTTCTGCAGCGCCTGGAAACTGGATCGTCCCTCGGCGTCCGTGACGACGGCCTCTCCGTCGATGAGGGCAGAGCGAACCTTGAGCTTGCGCGCCTCCGCCAAAATGGACGGAAAGCGGCCGGACCAGTCCAGGCCGGAGCGCGTATAGGCGCGCGCCTCGCCGCCGCCCACGGCGACAAGAATACGGTAGCCATCGTATTTCATCTCGTGGATCCAGCGATCGCCAGGGGGAACCGTGTCCACCAGTTTTGCAAGCTGGACCGGCCGGAACGCGGGTGGCGCAAGTTTGGCTGCCCCGCGCGAGGCTGGCTTCGCAGGGGGAGCTGAAGATCCTTTGATTGTGGGCCGACGCAAAGCTGACTTGCTCACTTGACTTGACCCTGTTCAGACCGAACTATGCAATGCGTCATTGCGAACACGCAGCCTATTTCTTCAGTTTCTCCGCGGCGGCATTGAGCTTATCGCGGTCGTTGCCGATCCGCTTGACCAGGGCTTCGGCCTGCTCTCTGCTGATACCGTGCTTGCGGCCGAAATAATTGACCTCATAGCCTTCACCCCCGGAGACCTGCCGACGGTCTGCGGCGCCTCGCTTCGATTTGTTGTCCGCCATTATCGTCTCCCCTGTTCCATAGCAGCGCCGTCACGACGTTCGACCTGTAACGCTTTGGTAAGACTTGCGATCCTGAGCCGGACAAGAAATTAGACGTTTCACCTGAAATCCCGCGTCTTGACCTTGAGGTTGTCGATGTGGAGGTCGGGTATGTAGATGTCGCGGCTGCGCAGCCCCTTGGGCGGCAGCTCGCGCGGATCGGGTCCCGAGCCGCCATTGCGCACCTGGTCGTCACGGGCGTGCGGCAGGGGAAAGCTGCCCTCGCGTTCGCCGATGCTGGCGAGCTCGGCTGAAAGATCGCTAATCTTCCGAGCCACGAGGTGGACCACTTCGCCCTCACGCTGGATGCGGCCGCTTACCGCGATCATGCCCGCCGACAGAACCGTGCGCCGGTGCTGCTCGAACACTTGCGGCCAGACGACGAGGTTCGCGATGCCAGTCTCGTCCTCAAGGGTGATGAACATCACGCCCTTGGCCGAGCCCGGGCGCTGCCGGACGAGTACTATGCCTGCCGCTTCCAGCCAGCGCCCGTCGCGCGCCTCCATCGCCTCGGCGCTTGAAACGATGCGGCGGCGGCGAAGATCTTCGCGCAGGAAAGGCCGTGTCGCCGCCCTTGAGCTGAAGCAACTCGGTCGATTGCGGCGCGCGGCAAAGTTCCCGGAACCTGCTATGTAAGCAGCAACTTTGCGGCCAGGATCAAGCTGACCTCGTATACATCACGCCCGCTCTCGTCGCGAACCCGCACGACGAACTCATTGCGGTCTGCTAGCAGCGGATGTTCTACTGCGAGTTCAGGCAGAACGCGCTTCGCTTCCTCCCGCATCTCGGGCAAGGACATTTCGAGGCCCTGATCATCGGGGATGATCTGACCATTCTCAATCGTGTCGAAAAAATATCGTGGCATACTCCAGCCCCAACTTGCGTCTCCAAGGTTTGTTCCCGGGCGGTTAAGCTTGCGGGACAGGGTCAAAGTTCTGGCCCATTGCCAAATGATTTCCTCTTCTAGGGCAAGTACTCCTCGATTGCGCTCTGGGCACACCGTCATCTGCTATTATCGGTTGCCTCACAGATGAAACATTCAATTCAGCTAAAACCTCCCTGAACTGACTCGAGCCTCGCTCTGTGATTGTGAAGAGAAGCTACTTCGTGAACAGTCCCGAGGCAAAAAGGGACGGGGCGAATGTGTCACTGGCGACAGCGTTGTAGGCATCGCTTCCGATTCGAATTCATCCCTTTTTATAGTCGCGGCAATAGCGATTGGTGCGTCTCAGCCCGCAGGGATAGAGGCGCCACCTCGCGCAGAGTGACGGGCTTTATATCGCCTAGCTTGTTTCGGTCGCGCCTGTCAGGCTCTCTGAATGCCCAACCACATGCCGCTCACGCCTCGCAATTCTTACGCTGAGCCAGGACGCATAGCCGCGCAACCAACAATCGGCATCGGCATGCCGAAACGTGAGGCAGTTTGGCCATCAGCTAGGTGATCGCGGCTTTGAGCTTAGCCAAATGTGCAGTGGCGAGGTTAAGGAGCGCCGTTGCCGTTTCCTCTGCTGACCACCCCTGCGCGATCGAAGAGGCTACCAAAGCCGCGAAGGCGGTCTCTATTGCAACTTCGCAGTTCACTTCCCTGTCGGGGCTTCCCTCAGGCAGTATGGGAGCGGCAACCGGTGCGGTTTCGGACATGCAAAATGAATCGCCGAAAATGGAAAAGGTTCCAGTTTGGAAAGCTGCATGGAAGCTGATATTCCCTTGCCGATTAATGGCACTCCAACCGTTCGTACCTTGCCGAGACAATCGCTAGAGATAATGGCAATTGGTCAGCCCGATCGCCCAGTTGTGGACCCCACGAAAGCTGGTGAATGCGAGTCCGGTTCGGAACTTTTCGAGATGTGAGGATCCGGATGGTGCGACAAGGCTCTTTAGCCGGATCTAGCCTAAGTGACCAGACTCGAAAGTGGAACAGCCGGGAATACCAGGTACTCGGCCAACTGTTATGGCATGTGGTCACAACAGGCATACAAAAAGAGGGCTTCAGACAGAAGGGTTGGGTCCATCTACGCTTTAGGCTAACGTCCTAGGCCGTCCCGCGACGCAAGCATGACCCGGCTGCCAGATCAGGATCAAGAAAGCCGGGTCAAAGCTTGGCGATCAATAATCGCTGTCGTCCTGCTGGATGACCACCGGGCGGTGATGCTGACGGTGCATCGAGCCCGTGACGACAACGGTGTCGGGCCGACGATGGTGGCGATGCCAGGCACGCTTACCGTTGTCGTAAAAGGCCACTTGGCCGTGGTGACGGTGATGAAGGCGACCGCCGTCCTCATTATAAACCACTGTGCCATGATGCTGATGGCGATGATGGGTCGTGATCACGACATCGGCCTCGGACGCCGACGCGACAGCCGGAGCGGCGATAGAGAGCGCAAGCGCGCCGAAAAGCAGAATCTTCATTACAAAATTCCCAATCAATCTGAACATCCCTTCGGAGCACAAACCCTTGGGGCGGATAATAGTTCCGAATGCAGCGGCGACGCCGGGAAAACGCGAATACTTAAGCGGCCAAGTCGACCCGCGCGAACTTTGTCGCGCTGGTGGGACCGATCTTCACGAGGGGCCCGCGATGGTGCTCGGAACCTCTATGCCGCCATACACGAGCGATGCAGGGTTTGGGTTGAGATGCTCGCCGCGCGAACGCCTCTCTGACGGCTTTGGTGGAATTGGCCATTCAGCGTCGTAACATTCCAGCCGGCTAAAGAGTTCTGTGTCGAAGGATCGACCGATGCGAGATTTGCTCAAGAACATCGATGTCGACTTGGTGATTGAGATTGATAACTCTCTGGACGCACCTAAGCAAAGCTGTTGCAGTCTCAATGGGAGCCGCGGTGACTGCAATCCGCAAGCGATCCTCGACGAAGAAAAAATCATCGCGATTTGGAGCAGCCAATAGATCTGGAGCAGCCAATAATTGAGGGCGCTGGTGCGCGAAGCCTGGGAAGGTTGCCGAACCGATTGGCCCCCCGATTTCTCCTGCATGATTTGTCCTTCTGACCGGTGCTGAGCCAGAGTGCGTTCGGCGCATAAGGGCGGCCTTCGGTGGGGCCACCTAGGACTAAAATCCATGCCGAAACAGCAATGGTCCTGCCAGTCTCGCCCCTCGGAACTGACACCTCACGCGCTCGTTTGTCCTGCAAGACTTGGGAGGAAGCTTATGGATAGGAGTGTTGGGCAAGCGCGATGGCTGCTGGGGCCCATCTTCGCCATAGCCGTCACCTTCATGGTCATTGGAGTAGCTCTCAACTGAGAGCCCGCGTGCGAAACGCAAACGTTCATAGATTGGCGCAATCCTGTCCCTTCTTGCGCCATTAGGGGTTCGCTCACTGCTGCAAAGTGGCCGGCGAACCCTCAACCCTCATTTTGATTGGACGCTCATGCATGAGGTGGTTCCATTGTTCAGTGACAAAGAAACCCGTCTTCTTGAGGCCGCGCTCCTTCTAGCGGTGCCGCTTTCGATCGTAGGAGCAGTGCTGCTCGTCAGCCTTACGTTTGGTTGGTTGGGGTGAGGATGCAGCCTGGCATTCGATTCGGACGTCCCCCATGAGCATCGGCTTCATGCAGGCATGAACGGCGCCAGCACCTCGGGATGCGCTGCAAAGTGTGAATGTCTGTTGTCTGTTCAATCGAGAAAGAAATCTTTCTCGCCCAGCCTCATCAGTTGACCGACGGTGAATTCGCACCGGCAAAGTCGCCGCCAAGGCTGCTTCCATCCTCGTCAGCCAAGGAGAGTCTTCGTAACGAGCGCCTCTCGGCGGCACGACAACGAAAATCGATGCAGCCGGCATAGTCATAATGTTGTCCCTGCAGCCGGTTTTTAAGGGCCAGCTAAAAAAGGGAAGGGGTCAGAGGAACAATCCGAGCTCAATGCGGTTGGGCCGCTGACGGAGGAGGCTGCGCCATGAACAGCGTCATTTATCTCATCGGACTCGTAGTCGTCGTGCTTGCGATCCTCTCCTTTCTTGGTTTTCATTAGGAGGCATTATGCAGCGGAAGGATCAAAACGGCCATCAGGCGGCCGATGTCGAGACGGCCAAAAGCGACCTGTCTGACAGAGTCCGACAGGAGACACAAAGCGCGAAAGAATTGTTCCAAGACGCGCGTGACGAACTGGGTCGCAAAGCCGAAGACTATGCCTCCGAAGCAAAGGATGCCCTTTCCGGCAAGGCCGAAAAAACGCAGCGCGACATAAGCGCAAGTTTGGCGGCATTTGGTGGCGCCCTACGGGCGGCCAGCGAGCATCTGGCCAACAGCGACCAACAGAGGGCATCAAAGTATGTTCTCGACGCGGCAGGCGGGTTGGAGCGCCTCTCGTCCTCGTTGAAGGAGAAGTCGTTCGAGCAGGTTCTCGGCGAAGTGCAGTCGTTTGGCCGTGAAAACTCTGGTGCTCTCGTCGCCGGATCGGTGTTGGCTGGCTTGGCGCTCGGGCGATTCATCAAGAGCTCGTCGCCAAGCGGCTCTGGTCGGAAGGGTGACCAATCTCAAGGGGAGAATTCTGCCGATAGCAACGCCCGGCCGAAATCGAGCCCTGACAAGCCCGGCGATGACGCGAGCGTGGGGCACGACCAATGAGCAACGAACAGGATAGCCGTAGCCTTCCAACGCTTGTCAGCGATCTCGCACAGCAGGTGACGACTCTGCTGCAAACGGAAGCCAGGTTGCTGCGGGCAGAAATCTCGGAGAGCGTCAATAGAGCCGGGACCGGCGCTGTCGAGGTTCTGGGTGGTGCCCTGTGCCTGCTCGCGGCGCTAATCGTGCTGCTGCAGGCGCTCGTCATCGCCTTAGCCAGTGCCGGCCTCGGCGCGGGATGGTCCGCGCTCCTCGTCGGTGTGGTCGTGGCCGTTCTAGGCTTCGTCCTTTTGCGCAAGGGCATGGCGAGTATGGCTCCCGCCGAGTTGACCCCAGATCGGACCCAGGACCAATTGAAGCGTGACGCGCGCCTGATCAAGGAACAGATAAGATGAACGAGAAATCCGCTGCCGAACTGGAACGCGAGGCCGACATTGCGCGAGCCAACATCGTCGAAACGGCCGATTCCATTCGCAACAAGATGACCCCAGGCCAACTAATCGATGAATTTGCTGGCCTGTTCGCGGGGGGTAACGGGTCGCAGATGCTTGACAACCTAAGGGCGCAAGTGCGGGATAATCCGCTACCGCTGACGCTGGTGGGAGCCGGGCTCGCCTGGCTCATGCTTGGGCACGGCGCATCAGCGATCAGCGCCAATAATTGGAATTCAGAGCCAAGCCCCAACCGGGCTCCGTCGGGCAGTCAACTTCCCGGCGAGCCAGGCCACGGTACCGGCTTGGACACTAAGCTGTCCGAGGCGGTCAGTTCGATGACTTCGGCCGCAGGCGCAGCAGCTTCCGCTGCTGCGAGTGGCGCCAGCGACCGTTTGACCAGCATGACCGGACAGGTCAGTTCCAAGGCCGGCGACATGGCTGCGAGAGCAACCCGATCGGCGCAAGACTGGCTCCAGCACGAACCGCTGGCCTTGGCAGCTGCGGGTCTTGCTCTGGGCACCGCGATCGGTGCGATGCTGCCCCATTCCGCGCTTGAGGACGAACAATTTGGCAGCTATCGAGACAGGCTCCGGGACAGTGCTGCCGGCGCTTTGGAAGAAGGTCTCGATCAAGCCAAGCAGGTCGTAGCCGACGCCTATGACACGGTAAAGGATGAAGCAGACCTGCAACGTTCGAATGAAAATACGTTGGTCGGTCAGGTTGGCGAACTGGTTAGAGCGACCACTGACGAGACCGAGCGGGCCATTCGCGACCGGCTTTCCGACTCGGAGCCGTCTAAGGACGTGCCTGACCACGGTTGAAGCCGCGTCTTTCATATCCAGTCGTGCCCACGCCGCGATGCTGTAACGTCTCTAGCCGCAAGAGAAGGATTGGCTAGAGCGTCGGCCTGATCGCGGTCAGGTTCTGCGCCATCTAATGCTCAACAGGTTCTCTGGGAGATTGTACCGATGAAAGCACGGCCCCGATAATAGCGGTTCCGCGCGTCGCGACCGGCAACGCGAGGCCGGCGGTCTCATGACACCAGCTCCAGACAAATGGCAAATCGATTGAGAAAGGCGCTACGGTGGCGATTTGGGCTGCGACCCCAAGTGGCGGGGAAGAACGAATGGTGCTTGGCCACGACCCGCGGAGCGTATTGACAAGACAGTCGCGGAAGGCATCAACGAGTTAGACCTAAACGATGCTTAGGGTGACGCCGAGCTGTCGTGCTTTGGCCACACCGGCCGCCAATTCTCTTTGTCCCGCGACTTCGACGTTTCGTCCACGGCAACACGCTGGTAGCATTTGCAATGTGAGGGGTAACAGCCGGGTAGGGCGTCCAGAAAAAGCCGACCGAGTGATGTCGGCGTCGCGCTGCCGATCAAAAAAGGGGGAGAGAACAGGTATGGTCAAGATGAGTCGCAAAGAATTGCATATGCTGGTCTGGTTGAAGCCGATGACCAACATCGCTCGCGAAATCGGCGTTCGCGACCAGCATATTGCGCAGGCGTGCGATGCTTATGACATCGCGCGACCGCGCCCGGGTCATTGGCAACGCGTCCAGTATGGCAAGGTGGCAAACGGGACGTTACTCAGCAGTAAGAAATATCCTTTTGAGGAGATGGTCCTCATAGGTCCGGTGAACAGCAGGGATCACCGGACAAAAACTTTGCAAGCAAGTTCAATGTCGCTGCGGCAGGCCTAGCAGAGCCCGCGCTTCCCGAGACAGCTCTGCCGGCCTGGCCCGCAGAGCCATATATCGCCTGCAACGATGAAATGCTTCCATGCCGGCCTTTGGAAAGTGAATTGATCCGTCCGCTCCGAGGCGTCGAAGCAATTGCAAGGATGCGAGCGTCAAGATCTTCTAGTTGATGCGGTCGATATGTCAGGTGGAACCTCGCGCCGATTGACTGCGACCAGCATAGGCGCTCCAATTGCTCAAATGTCGCATCTGTATATAGCCGCTACATCCACTGTGGCGGCGATATGGAAATGTCGCACGCTCTGCAAAGTAGAAATGTCGCATTCGCGGTTCCAAGGGGGGCAGCAAGTTAGAAATGCGACAGTGGTGCCTGCCGGCGCCGACATAAGCGCCCGATCCGGCGTAAGCTGGCCGGGTTTGCGCAGCCCGGTCCTGCCCGTTCCAGCTTGGCTCTCTGGCTTTAGCTTTGAAAGCCGTCTCACTCGGCAGCGGCCAATCTCGCTGCGATGACAGCAGGGTCGTTGATGAAATCCGTTCTGCGGCCTGGCTTCGACCTCCCTCGCTCGCCGACGAGCAGGGCGCATTCCTACTTTGCGGAATCAAAACATTTCTATTTTGCGGTGTGAGTTCCAGCTGAAGTGCGACAAGCAGCGAGTCAGGTTAGCGCGTTCACCGATTGGCCAACAGTATCTTCTGACGGATGACTTCGGCCGGTGTTCTGAAGCCGAGGCATTTGCGGGGCGTCGAATTGAGATGGGCGCACACCTGGTGCAGGTCTCGATGCTCTATCGACAAGGGATCGATGTCTCGCGGAAGCCATTTGCGAGTGCGGCGGTTGGTGTTTTCCACCGTGCCTGTCTGCCAAGGCGCCTGCGGGTCGCAGAACCATGTCTGACCGCCGAGACCGGCCGGAAGGTAGGGCCAGTCTTTGAACTCGGTGCCGCGGTCGAAGCTGATCGATCGGCGGGCCGAATGGGGAAGTGGACCAAGCACGTCGATCAAGCCATCCATGATCGCGCGCGACTGTCGGTCGTTGTTGCGCAGGAAGACCGTGAAGCGGCTCACCCGTTCCACCAGCGAAGTGACGTTCGCTTTGCCGAATTTCTTGCGAACTGGATCAGATCGCGTGTCCGAGCTGCTTTCTGTCGCGGACGATGTTCGGACGATGCAAAATGCTCAATTCCGGGCTAAATCGACGGCCATGACGCCGCCTTACGTGCCTCGGCCGGCGTCGGGCGCGGCTCTCCGGAACTTATTCCGCGCGATCTGCGGAAAATCGTCGAACGGTGGCGGCCGAGTTTCTCAGCAATCGCATCGACACTGACGCCAGCATGGCGCCAGCGCTCGATCTTGCGGCGTTCATCCAAATCGATCGGGGAGTAGGTGCGTTTTGCGGCAATATCCACAAGTCGCAGAATCTATCTTATGGAACTGGTGGAAATCTCTTTAAAAGCAGAGGCTTAGTTGAGATGCTGGAGCTGATACGTCTCTCTGAGAAAACTGCGATTAGGAACGTTCCTGTTCAAATTCCAGCCAAGGTGTCATGACGCAAGCTGATTAATTATCTGGGGTCCTGACGCAGTAACTGATTGTGAATGTCGCTAGCGGCGACCGCGGCATGGCCGAAGCCGACCGCAATCTGATTCAGCGCCTTCACCACATCTCCAATGGCGGAGACACCTTCCGCGCTTGTGCGCTGATGCGCGTCAACTCGAACATAGCCGTCTTCTGAGCAGTCGGCCCCCAGGTATGTAGCTAGTTCGGATCGTACGACACAGCCCATCGCGATATAGATCACTTCGAAGAGTTGTTTGCGGCCGTTCTCCAGAAGTACCTCGTATCCACTGTCCATTGGAAGGAGGCTATTTGCATTGTCCAAAATTCCTGCCTTGAAAGCAGCCGCTCGCCTCCGCGCATTGGCAGATAGACCTTCGGGACGGCTAGCCAGGACCGTGACGTTGGGCGTGTATTGCTTCAGGAATAACGCCTCCCTCATCGCGCTCTCCTCGGGGCCCATCACGGCAACGGCCTTGTCTATCACCTCATAACCGTCGCACACCGGGCACAGGCGAATGGTGCCCTTGGCGATTCCTTCGCGTATATGTGGTACATCGGGCGTGATGTCGGTAACTCCTGTCGCAAGTATTACCTGGCGTGTCGGGTACGCTTCATTCGCAGCATAAACGACGAACCCGGCTTCGACTGGGTTAATCGCCACTACCCGCTCCCGCCTCAGAACAGCGCCGTACATAGCAGCTTGCGCGGTGAGGCGCCGCAGGAGATCCTCGCCTCCAATTCCGTCGGGAAAACCCGGACAGTTGTGAGTTTTCACAATCAATTTCGCGCGGCCGTCATCCGCGTCGAATACTACGACGCTGCGGCGAAACCTTCCCAGGTAAACAGCCGCCGCCAACCCAGCCGGACCACCGCCGACGATCGCGACGTCAAAAGGCTCGTTCGACTTTAAAGCGGACATTCGCCCCCAACGACGCAACTGGTTCAATGTTCCCCGACAAAAGCCGGCTCGATCTACCTTGTGCGCGGAGGCGCCCTGATATTTCGTCAGAGCGGAAGGAATATTCTTGTTGGCGGTCCGTCGGTCTCCAATGGAGACAGCAAGGAATGTTTTATACTGACCAGAGATTGCATTCCCTGTGCGCGCCGAAACAAAGGGCCCGATCCTCCACGTGCCCTGCCGTCGCACGCGGCGTTGGGATTCTGCCTGCACCGGCGGCAATAAATAGCAACCCGCATCTGGGAACGTGTCGGTATCTCCACCGTTGATCGAAAATCAATTGAGACGCCGCCATGTACCTCTTCCAGATCTTGCTGCCCCGCGCGGACAATTCCGGAGAGCCGTTTCCCAAACAGGATTTTGACCGCATAAAGGAAGATCTGGCTTGCCGATTTGACGGCGTGACGGCCTACCTGCAGGCGCCTGCCGAGGGGCTGTGGCGGCAGGGCGAACATTCCAGGGACGACGACATCGTAGTATTCGAGGTGATGACCGGAAAAATCGATCTACAAGAATGGCGCAACTGCCGAGCCGAACTCGAGCGGCGCTTCCGCCAGCATCAAGTTGTCATTCGATATATGTTGATGGAGCTCGTCTAGGTCTCGTCATGCCATCCTTCTCGATACACAATCGTCTACGACCCGGCCGCAGAACCCTTCAGTCCGGTTCGTGTCCAGCGGGAGACGCTACGAATTCGAGGACGTGCCAACCGAGGCGTTTGCCGCATTCCGGACTGCCTTCGCCAAGGCTCGCTTCTCCCGGCATGCAACTCAGGCGCCGCGTCACCGGCTTATTGCGAACCCTGGAAACGGGATCCTTCACGTCATCTCTCCCTCGCCGAGATAGAGCAGGATCAACAGGGCTTATCGTTCCTCATCGCGGAGAGAAGTTCGCGACCACGATTAGTTGGCAACGGAAAGGACGGGGGTGCTTGGAAACCGCCCTGGAACCCCGCGGCTGCGGATTAGTGCGGATAGCCTTGTTCAGAAAAGGCGTTTTCTGAAGTACGTCAAGTTGTAGCCGCCCACGAGCAGCCTTGCCCTCCAGGCTTGTCGACGCCGCAGGCTGGCTGCGCCTCTTCGCCGACTTACGACCGGGGCTGGTCGCCCCAAGATCGGTGCCGTTTGTCTATCCGCGCCGCTTTGCAAATGAGCGCTCGGGTGTTGCTCGGCCCACGCCCGTCGAACGGAGAGGCTTGCAGCGACCGCGTGACGCGGCAAGCCTCTGGCCTTCGATTCTAGCTCTGGCGGTTGTACCAGTCGTCAACGTCCTGGCGAACGCGATCTCTTTCGATGCCGTAGCGCTCTTGTATGACGCCTTCCAGCTGATCGCGTTTTCCTGCGATTCGATCAAGGTCGTCATAGGTGAGTTTGCCCCATTGATCCTTCACCTTGCCCTTGAATTGCTTCCAGTTTCCTTCGACGCGATTCCAGTCCATGGTGACTGTCCTGTCGTGGTTGGCGAGCATCAAGAACGACAAGAGGGTACGAAGGCTCCTGCCCTGAATTATGAAGAAACGCGCTCGGTCGGTTACTTCATGACCGCCCATTCGGCAAAAGCGGGCGTGCCGCGCCGGCGCGATGCTTGGGCCATCATTGGTACCGCCGACGGCGACCAAGCACGCGTAAGAGCGTTGCTATCGGGGCTCCTTGCGAAGATTGAGGTAAGTGTCATCGAACTCGGCGGCTCGAGCCAAGCGGTCCCAGTTCGTGATAGTCACTACCTTGCGTTCCCAGGTGATGAGGTCCGCGCGGCGCAATTCCATCAGCGTTCGATTGAGATGGACGATAGAGAGGCCGATAGTATCGGCCAGCATGCTCTGAGTGACCGGAAATTCGAACGACCAGCCGCGGGTCATTCCGACAACCTCCATGCGCAGGAACATCTCACAAATGAGATGCGCCAGATGGGCCCCCGCGGACCGGCGCCCGAGGCAGGCGATCCACACCCTCTGAATGGCGGCGTCCACCGCCAATACGGTCGACAGCACGCGGAACAGGTGCTGATGGCTGTCGGTGATCCGACGAAGCGTATCATGTCCGATGAACGCCATGCGTGCCGGCGCAAGTGCAACTACATTGTGGTCCATCACGTGCAACAGGAATGCGTGCAGATCCACGAAGTCGCCAGGAATATGGAGAGCCGTTATCTGGCGGCGGCCGTCGGCAAAGGTGACGGTTCGTCCGGTGATCCCCGCGACAATAACGCAACTCTCCTTGGGCTCGGAGTGCTCCGCGACGATCTCGTCGCCGACCTCGTAGTCACGTGTCCGCCAGGGACCGTCCTCAAGTATTGCTCGATCTCCGGGTGTGATATCGTCTCGCCGCTCCAGCACTTTGAACAAGGCGGAAATGTCGGTAACTGATCTGGTCGGCAGTGTCGTCTTACCGGGCAAGCAAAACCTCCTCAATGGCGAGAGCCGCTCAGAAAAGATCAGGTCTGGCCGAACCGGGTGCAACTACCTCGTATTCAGGGATTGATCACTTCCGACATCCGTAGAGCGTCGGGCCTCATAAATCTCGTTCCTGGTGAGCTTTGTGGTAAACCCACGACCAAGCGGTATGTTCCGCGACTGTCTCGATTGGCGGCAATTCATATGCAAACCACTCGCCATAGCTCATATGCAAGGCGTTGGCGGCGTGCTGGCTAACAATCCGGAGAACATGATCCGCTGGATACGGTCAGCAAGGGACATCAATCCGCACACCGCCATGCCCTCCACCGGCATCACCGAGCAGCAAGCGCGTGACATCGCCGCCTATTTATATCCACTGCGATGATCTAGCCCTCGCCGCGCCGTGACCACAGGCCGCGCCCCCGGATCTTATCCATGACGGCCGCCAGGAAGAAGAACACGGCCAGGCAGAAGCGAACGATCAGGACGCAAATTGGTCGAACCGCAGAGAGAGCGCCGGCGATGCTCGCGATCAGACCCGTGATCCTTCATTGTCGATCGACCGATTGTAGGACTCGTCCAAGCTTAGCTCGGTGGTATGCAGCCACTCGACGCTCGGCGGTTTCTCGATGCGCGGCCGGAACCCGATCTTACGCTCGCCCCCGCGCCTTCTTCCCTTCCCGCTTTGCTCTTCGTGCCGAACTGGGCGTCCTTGCCAGGACCGATGGTGGCTATCGGCAATGCCGCCTCTGGCCCCAAAACCCATCGATCAGTTGCGGGACTTCGTCCGGTGAGTGCGACCAGAGTTGGCTCTGATGCTCAATCCCCACGTCGCCCAGATGCACCCGTGCGGTGCTAACCGGTGTGACGATGGGAAAAAATGCCGTTGAATGCCATCGCCGGACATCTGGATCCGCATCCAATCCAGGGTCGAGGACCCGTCCTTGAGTGGCAGGAAGTTTGTTGGAGTATCATGCTACGTCTCCTGAAAGGCTCGCGAGCGCCGTGCTTGCGAGCGGTCAGGGACGTTCCTTCCGAACGCGCAATCTGGATGGCTTGGACTGCCTCCGGTCTAGAGGCGAAGCGGGCGATTCGATCGACATCACTCGTCGGGGCAAGCCGGTCGCGCGGCTCATCGCCGTCGCCAAGCCGCGCAAGCCGATCGATGCCGCGCTGCTTCAATCGCTGACGGCAGCGATGCCGCCCCAGCCTCAGAGTGCCCGATCTCGTGCGGTCGATGCGGGATGGCGATCGCTATTGATTCTCTATCTCGACACGTCGCTGCTCGTCGCGGCGCTCTCCAACGAAGCGATGACGCTGCGGGTTCAGGCCTGGCTTGCGGAGCAGGACCCGCGCAGCTTCTGATCAGCGACTGGACGGTCACGGTGATGTCGTCGGCCATAGCGATCAAGCTGCGGACCGGACAGATCAGCCTGGAGCCACGCGCGGCGGCGCTCGCCATGTTCAACAAGCTCGTCGCCGAGAGCTGTGGATCGGCTCACCCCCGACGCACAGCAACGCGCCGCCGCCCAAAGAACTTGAGCAGATGACCGCCATCGCCCGGAAGTACGAAGTGGCTGAGCGTGATGCCCGCAATCGGGCTCTGGGCCGTGCTGGCCAGGAGCGCGTCGTAGCGCATGAGCGTGCCCGTCTGCTTGCCGCCGGCCGAACCGTTCTCGCCGAGCGCACCCGCTGGGTGGTGTCGCACCTGGATGATGACGGTGCCGGTTATGACATTCTGAGCTTCGCCACCAACGGCAGCAATCGGCTGATTGAGGTGAAGACGACTAATGGATGGGAGCGGACGCTGTTTCACATCACGCGCAATGAGCTGGCCGTTGCGGAGGAGCGGCGCAGTGATTGGCCGCTAGTGCGGTGGTGGAATTTTGCGCGGGAGCCGAAGGCGTTCGAATTACTGCCGCCGCTGGAGGCAAATGTGTCGCTGATGGCGACCAGCTATCAGGCGAACTTCATACAGTGGGCCGTGAGCCGTCTGTCGGCTTTCGGGGCGAAGACGTGGTAGCTGCTGTAACCACACAGGCGGGCGCGGAGGCGGTGTGAGCGGGTTGCACTGTTGGGTTGGATGACCGGTTGCGCACGCAGGCCGGCAGGGGAAAGGATCCCCTGCGGGGAGACCCCGCAACGTCCCCTTCGGCTTGGCCAGACGACGCAGACGTTCCTGTCTCGTGGCGGGGCCGACAGTGACAGCGCCAAACGATGATGATCGTACGGAATATTTGCAGATGGCCGAGAAGAAAGGCCATCTCCGCCGCCAGACCGGACGCTTTCAGGGCCGGTCAACCACCTGTTCCCCGTGCGCTTGCTGCCGTGGGATAGTTCTGCCGCGCAAGGACGGAGGAACCTGCCCGATGGCAGGATAGGCTCGCATACTTCGACGGGCTCTATGTGGAACAAAGCTGGCCAGCTGCGGTTTCGTACAGAAGCCGGCGCAGTGCAAGTTAACGCGCCGTGCTGCTGGGTCGCAGGGCCCAGCCAAGAGCCCGCTCCTCCTTCCTCCCTCAGGGGCGGGCTCTTTTCCTCAAGGCAACCGCCCGATCCTCAGTACGCGGAGGGCCACATGAAACAACTTCTCTCAGATCTGAGCGCAATGGCCGAACCCGGTTTCTGGATAGCCTTGTGTCTTTTGGTACTGCCTTACGCCGTTGGAGTATTCTTCCTGATTAAGACATGCCATTGCCTTTGATCGCCCGGCCCTGGCCACCCCCAAGCTGATCTGAATAACAACTTGATAATTCCTCGGGGGCCCACCGCCACTGGGCGGCTTGGGTCCAGCCAAGGCGTTGCGCTCACGCAAAAAAGACGGAGGCTAAATTGCATCGGCCGATGAACTTGCGCGCGAATATTTGGCCGGGCGTTTGGCTTTACACGGCTGCTCCCATTTCCGGGGAACCATAGCATGTTAGCCATTCGATAGCCGCGGCAGGCCCCGACTAGGCGGCGCTCGCCCTCAGCACCTTCCACAAAGCACTAAAGTTGCGAGTGCAGCCTGCTGGCCAGCCAGTCCGTTACCTTTTCTGCGAGGGGACGCGCTTCCCATTCGCTCAAACTGATCTGCCTTGATCGCGCAAGATCCTGGTTGAACAGGTCGATTTGCGTTTTGGCAAAATCCTGGCCGTAGACGTTTAGCGTGGCTTCATCGTTCAGGCGCAAAGAGCGCTCGTCCAGGTTGGCAGAACCAAAGCTCGTCCAGACGTCGTCAACGATCAGGAGTTTGGGATGATACATCGTTGGCTGAAACTCGAAGATCCGAACCCCGGCTTTGAGTAGGTCGCCCCAGAAGTATCGTGAGCCTTTTCGAACCAGTGGCACGTCCGTGAGGCGATTGGGCACGATCACATCGACTGCCACCCCACGCTTCCTGGCGTCCAAGATCTGCTGCAGGGCAATATCGTCAGGCACGAAATAGGCCATTCCTATGCGAAGATGATCCTTGGCGGCAGCCATCGCCGCCAACATCATCAGTTCCATGTTCTCCGAGCCGTTTGGCTGCGAAGAAAGGATCAGCTGAGCACCAAGCGCTCCTGCTGGCTCGGGTGGCGGGTAGAACTTTTCACCCTGCAATGTCTCACCGGCCGTCTCCAACCAGTTTTCCGCAAATGCCGCCTGGAAGGCAGACACTGCGGGTCCTTTGACTTGGTAGTGCGTGTCGCGCCACTCATCTGGGTTGCGGGCGTCTCCAAGCCAGTTATCGGCAATACCGACGCCGCCGGTAAACGCGACCAGTCCGTCAACGATGAGCAGCTTGCGATGGGTCCGATTGTTTATACGATCCAACGTATACCAATGGATAGGTCTATAGCGCTGAAACCGCACGCCGGCGCTTGTCATGATCTCGATCAGGTCTTCATCGAACGGCAGGCTGCCGACCCAGTCAACGAGCACACGGACCTCGACACCGTCTCGGGCTTTGGCTGCCAAGGCGGTCGCGAAATCATAACCGACGACGCCCGACCAATAGATATAGGTCTCGAAATCGATTGTAGAGCGAGCCGCATGGATCGCCTGCAGCATTGAAGGAAAGATCTCATCTCCGTTGACAAGGGTTTGTACCGAGTTTGAATCGAACAGCTGTCCTTGCGAATAACTGCTCATGCTCCTTACAAATTCGGGATCCGACGCGTCGAAACGGTGCGGGACAAGCGTTCGCAAGATGCGTGGCTCAGGCGCTAAGTTTATGGCCAGCACGGTGATCAGACTGGCGATAAGCGCGGCGGCTGCGTATCTGAGGTACGGCAATAGACGGTCCAGCTTTTGGCCAAACCTTACCGGCTTGGCGCCAGCCAGGAACGCCACGAAATCGGAAAGGCTCACCTCAATCGCCTTGCTGTTTATGGTTGCGATGGTTTTCGATTTCCTCAGGTTCTTCCTTGTCAATTCGCGTGATGTTCGACGCCGAGCTATTTGCTCGCAACATCTCATCCAGTTTGGCATGGATCGCTTGAGTGTCGCGGTGCTCTGCTCTTTGAATGAACAGCGTCATAGCCAAGTGAAGAGGGTAGCCGCCCCGTGCCAATTCAAACTTTCCCGATCGAAAACCAGCCAAAGGGCCGCGTAAGCTAGCAGCACCAGGAATGCCGCGGGGCGAGAGGGTCAGCGTGCCGATTGAGGTGAGCACACTCGTGATCGGGTGATTTGCCATCACGCAAGAACTTTCGAGCCTGACGCCGGTTCCCCCTCTGGCAAGCACTGCAACGCATGCGGGCGAGCCCAGCGCGGGCCCTCGCCCCCGCAGTGGCCGCACCGGATGTTCCATCGACGCGGCGTCGTATCATCATTTAACACTGCCTGGGCGCCTTCCCATCTTACCGTGTCGGAAGCAACAAACGACCGCTTTTCAAATCGACCAAGCAAGCCGGTCGGGCGATGGCCTGAACCAGCCGCGTTTCGACAAAGCGTTGCATCCTTCGTGCGAAATCCGCGTTGAGAGATGGATCATTGAAGGTGGTGCTCCCATGGACTCCAAACCGGCCGTTCCTCACGCCGAAACGGCTACAGCGCAAGACGCTGAAATCCTCGTGAACAAAACGGCACATTTCGTCGAGGAATGGATCGAGGAGCACAAGGTCGAAGTGCCCGCCGCAGTGCCAACCGAAATAGCTGCCGAGAGGATGGCGGATCAATGTATCTCCGATGCCGAAGGCGAAGGGATACTGGCCGACGAGATCAACGACGAAGTCGGCGACCTTAAGGAGTACATCGCCGAGACCGTGCTCGGGGAAGATGGCTCAGACAAAGATAGTCGTGAGGAACCGGCTGTCACGACGTCCTCCGAATCAGACCGTGGAGATACGAATGCCGAAATTCCGCTTTGAATTCATAGAGATCATGGCGCAACCCGCAATTCAGGCGAGATGGAAAACCTTGCTGCCGCCCAGGCGGAGGCGAAAAGAGCGGCGCAGGAAGCGATGCTCGACGGGATTGCCGCAGGTATGGATCCGATATGCTGGGTGACCAAGATCTATGATGAAGCCGGCTATCTGGTTTCTGACGATCGGGTTTCAGGATCTGGTGTCCACGCCAGCAGCCGATGGTCAGCCGGTCGACGACGAACCTGGTGTAATGCGGTCAGGCTGAGAGAGCCTCAGCCGCCGTAGCGCCCACCGAGTTTCGCTGTTGCCGTCAATGCAGCTCGGCCCAGTTGGTGCGTAATCACTCGGCTTTTTCTAAGCCGGACTGCGAGATCAACACCGGCACCGCGGAGGTTGTTGGAGAGTGAGGGGTGACAACAAGGTGATCCATCCGCAGGCGTGAGCTGCGATTGTAGCCGCCCCTAAAGGAAAAGTTCCAATAGGCATAAACGCCTTTCTCTGGATGGATCCGTCGCACAGAGTCAATCCAGCCATTCACAAGCATCTCGGCATAGGCCTGTCGACTTCTGGAAAGTAGATTGCGTATCCCAGCCAACGCGCCGGAACCACGGCATCGATCGGGCTCGAGCCGACATTGTAGTCGCTGCACAGACGGCATTCGGCTCCGTCTTGGAGCAGTGAATGACTATGGCCGATCAGCCGTTCGAACCAGCGGATCTTGCGTGCCAATTTCGAGCCGCGCAGATAAAAATGGCGGGCTGGGTCGAAGCGCAGGCCGCCTATAGAACCGGCTTTTATCGCTAGTGTAAGATGTCGACGATCTGATGGGTATCTGGATCGACAAGCACGGTCTGATCATTAATCACCGCTACCCGGTATTTGACGTTAGGAACTTCGCGCAGTTCAACTTTGTCCGGCACTGATGAGCCCAGCTTAAGCTCCACGCCCAGCAGGTTGATCGAGGCCAAGGGCTGCTTTTTCACATATTCGCGGACAACTGTCTCCTGCTCTGGCTGGACAACGACAACGTCCTGCGCAGCGGCAACGCCGATTCCAGCAACCAGCAACAACGCGGCAGTGGCGCCAGTGACATGTATTCTCATGATTTATTTCCTCTTTGTGGGCTGAGCGCAGGATGCCTCGACCCTAAGCTGAACGTGAGGAAATCAGAAACGTTCCTCTGACAGGACTTCAGTCTGACACCGGCTGAGAAAGAGCCGCGGCCGATCGGCGTCGAAGCTGAGAGGCACGAGGCCCATCGTCGATCTGAGGAACGGCGCCGGAGTGGAAAGCAGCCCGAACGGCGGGCCGACGTCGCCGGAACTGGAGCCGTCAGCGTTCGCGCGCAATCGCAGCGCAATCGTTGGCGGTTCTGCTGCGTCTGCTGGTAAGAAACCGCACGCGAGAGTCGACGCGCTGCTCTGACAGGAAAGGCTTTGCAGCGCTGCCGCTTGGGATAGATCATTTCTGCGCGACTGGGTCAGAATCCGGCGGCCAACAGTTCGATGCATCCGCTTAATACATTCCCAAGATCCGTCGGATACCGGTACTCTGATCACCAGGCGCCAAAGTGTGTGCGTTTCGGGAACTATTCCGGCTCGCAGGCTACTTCCTCTTGCGAACTACGGCTTCTGCCTGTGCCGGCGCCTTCTGAATGTTGGCGGCGCCGCCCATGTCCCCATTCTTCGTGCGCCCGGCCCCAGGGCCTGCCCCAATATCGGCACCGGTGGTTGGATCGGAAGAGGGATCCGAGAGTGTCCGCTCCGCCATCTTGGCAGCGACTTTCTTGTCTTTGGCATTGAGCTTGACCGTTGCACTCCCGTCTCCGCCATCAATGGGCATGACCTCCTCGAGATCGTCGACGCGGTCCCATTCGTCTCCCGAATTCCAGGGCCCGGTGGCGTCGCCCTCTCCTTGCGAGGTGTTGACGTAAATGCTGGCAAACTTCTCGATGCCCGGGAGCTTGCCCGACGGAAAGTTGTTTTCTATCGCATAGAGCGCTTTCTCAAACGACTTTTGGTGGGCGACCTCACGCGTCATCAGAAAACCGAGGGCTTCCTTGATGCCAGGATCATCCGTGATGTTGATCAGTCGCTCATACACGATCTTGGCGCGCGCCTCAGCCGCTATGTTGGAGCGCAAATCCACCGTGGGTTCGCCGCGGGAATCGATATACGCAGCGGTCCAGGGCACCCCGGCTGAGTCGCATAATGCGGGTGCGCCGCCGAACAAGATCGACTCTTTGGCCGTCGTGCCACTGGCACCCACCATCAAATACAACTCGGCTTCCTTCATCTGGCCCTCGGCAAGCTGTGCCTTCAGGCCTTTGTTGAGCATCGTGACGATCGACCCGACCACTTCGAGATGGCTGAGTTCCTCGGTCGCGATGTCGAGTAACATGTCTTTCCGGCCGACATCGTCCTCACCCAACCCTTGTGTGAAATAGCGCATCGCGGCGGCAAGCTCGCCATCGGCTCCGCCGAACTGCTCCATTATCATGCAAGCGAGTCGCGGGTTCGGCTCTGAAACACGTACGGTATATTGCAGTCGCTTATTGTGCATGAACATGGGGGCCCTCCAGGGTTGGCATCACCCAACCCCCGGCCACCAGGAATGTTCCCTCGTACACGGTGAACGCGATAGACCGCCAACGATTAATCGCGGGGCGCACCTTCACTGCAAGGACGCTGCGGGGAATGGCACCGACAACTACACGGCTAGCGGTGCTGCTACCTCGCCCTCGCAGAATTGCAGCAAGTAGTCCGGCAGGGGAATTGAGCTCAGGCCTAGCACTGTCCGGGCCTGAAGCTTCTCCAGATCCTGCAGCGGAGCGTGTCTAGCTTAATTCACTTCGACCGCGGTTTGGCAGTATGTCCTACGGCTCCGCCAGGTGACTATAGTTTGGATTGGACCTCGATTAGGAGGCGCCTCATCGAGGCTCAGCGTCAGCATCTGCCGACAACTGATTTTTCAAACCTACATCCTGACCGGATCCATGCTGGCCTGACACGACAAGCCGGTCGAAATTCCCGTTGCTCTGTTGATCGTACTCGTTCTCCGCAATTTCGAAGGCAGCAAGCTGAACCATCATCTGCCTCGCACGGGCAATGAGCGCGGCATCGCCCATCCCAGGATCGGAGATGGCCATGGTAACCGCGATCTTTTCGCCGCCTTCACCAAGAAACTCGACCAGGACGCCTTCTGGTCTTGCATGTACCGCCGTTTCGAGAAGCCGCATCTTCGCCTCCTGATTTTGATTAACGAAGGTAAAAGCTGTCCAAGGTGGAAGGTTCCGCCCGAACATGCAGATTCGCTTGCCATACTCGCTGGTGAGCGGCTGCTGTGCGCCCAATGAATTTCCCCGCGATTCCCTTGAGAACGATCCCTTGCCTGCATTAGGTTCAGTGAATTACCAGCCAGCCCGAGGCGACGATGAATCGTGAAGCGAGCAAAACTCTTTCATGCCGCGCCAAGAGCTGGGCGACCACACTCACCGAACACAAAAGCGTCACCGGGAGCGGGGGCGAAGCAGCGTTCGGGCCGTGGCTGGCTGCGGAACTGCGCCGGGACCGTGCCTATCGGCACGCGCAGATTTGGACGATCGAGGTTGGGCCCGGAGACGGCCGCCACTGCGTGGCAATGCTGCTGCGCGGCGCTGGTCGTTCGACGGTCTTGCTGACCGGTCACTATGATACTGTGGCAACAAGCGACTATGGCGAGTTGGAGGATCTGGCCACCCGGCCCGAGCCCTTGACATGCGTGTTGCGCGATAGCCTAGCCGAGAGCATTATCCCCGCTGAAAAGCGTGCGCACGATGACCTGGCGAGTGGCGAGTTCCTCGCTGGACGCGGACTGCTCGATATGAAGCCGGCCTGGCCGCCGGCTTGGCGGTGTGCGCAGAGTTCGCTGAAAGCGTCTATCCAGCGGGAAACCTGCTGTTCATTGCCGTGCCTGACGAGGAGAACAACTCTGCCGGCGCTCGCAGCGCAGCACAGATGCTGCCAGAGATTGCCGCCCAGCACGAGCTTGATCTCGTCGCAGGAATTAACCTCGATGCGATCGCGGATGATGGCGACGGCAGCAAGGGCCGTATCATCGCGCTTGGAACGGTCGGCAAACTGCTTCCAACCGCTTATGTCGTCGGCATGCCCGCGCATAGCGGGTTTCCGATGAATGGCCTCAACGCCGCGGCAATCGCCGCAGCCATCGCCTCGCGCCTGGAATGGGCAGTTGAACTTACGGACGACTGCGGCGCATCGCCGGGCACGCCACCGAGCCTGCTTGGCATCCGGGACGGAAAACTAGGATATGACGTCACCACGCCGGCAGCCGCCTACGTCATCGTGAACGTGCTGACTTATCGCCGCACGCCGGAGGAGGTCCTCAACCGGTTCGACAGACTATGCGCGGGGGCAGCCTCCGTGCTCCTGGCCGAACTCAAGCGTCGCGTCGTTCAACAGCATGGCGCAAGCCACACGGAATTGGACAAGGGCATTCCGCTCTTGCGGTTCGAGGCTTTGGTCGAGCGCCTCGGTCCGCTGGGCAGGGCGCGGCTGGACGCGCTGCAACCTGCGGTCGCCGCGGGTGATCTGCCCTTGCCCGAGCAATGCCGGCTGATCACCCAGAAGGCTTGGGGTCTCAGCCAATTGTCCGGACCTGCAATCGTCACCGGCTTTGGCTCCATGCCCTATTTGCCGACAAATCTATCCGAGAGTGCGGCAGCGGTCCGGCTTCGAGCCGTGGCAATGGAAGTAGCCGAAGGGGCCCCGGCACGCTACGGCACGGCGATCGGCTGCGCGGAACATTTCGCGGGGATTTCGGATATGAGTTTTTTCGGCGAGGCAGCCGAATCCTGTCTCGACGTCGTCGCCCGCAACACACCCGCATGGAAGCACACCATACGCTGGCCGTCGCAACGGGGGTTGGCCAATCTCCCGACCGTCAATATCGGCCCATGGGGCCGCGACTACCATACGCCGCTGGAGAGGCTGCACACCGGCTATGCGTTCGATATCCTGCCTCAACTCATCAGCGACGTCTGCGCCAGGTTGCTCCAGCCCCTTCCCTGACCAGCACCTCTTCAGCAGGAGGATCAACTCGGGTGTCGAGGCGCACGGCAGACACTTCGATCCCCCGCCGTGGTCGGCCGCAAGCAGAACCTTTCTGAGGCAGTTCGACCTCTTCCTCGACTTGCCTTCGCAACGGGTGGCGAAAGGGCCTTGCTTCGTCGGTTGCGCAGCTAACCGATCTTTTCGAGCGAGCTCGCGATCCAAGCTCTCGCTCTCCCCTGCCCTTGCCGACGCGATGCCGGCCCGGATTGGATTGGTAATGCGGCATGGACGTTTCGTTCGTGGACATGGCTTTCTCCTGCCTGCCTCCCTTTTTGCCGTCCCGCCCGTCCTGGCCATTGCACCGGGCGACGATCGCGCCATTTTTTCTTCCTTGACCTTGGCGATGCTGGATCTGGTCGCCGGAAGCTTGGTCGCCCTAGGTTTGTTGCCGGGTGTCTTGGCAACCGGCGGTGGGTTGAATTAGGAACACCATCAGGAAGGTGATGATAGTCGTTCCGGTGTTGATGATCAGTTGCCATGTTTCCGAGAAGCCAAAAGTCGGCCCCGAGGTAGCCCATGCAACTAAGGACTTCGCGCAAAGCGCAAAAGCCCAAGGGCGTCCGATTGCACGCGCGACGGCATTGGCCATCGCGTCGAATGTCTTTCCCATTACGTGGCCCTAAAATAATAGCCCCGGCAGTCTGCCGGAGCTATCGAATATAAGTTCGCTCAGGCAGCCTCAGCCATAGCCCGTTCGTTGACTCCGCCCTCGCCAAGTGCGTTCAGCGCCTCGTTGGTGGCAGTCTCTTCTTTCAGCGTTGCCTGAAGAAGCTTTACAGCGTCTGCCATGCCAAGCTGTTCCGCCCAAGCGACAAGGGTCCCATATCGGGCAATCTCGTAGTGCTCAACAGCTTGTGCAGCAGCCACCAGCCCGGCGTCGATCGCCGGCGCACCTTTATATTCTTCCAGGATTTCGGAGCCCTCTTCGAGAATGCCATCGATGGCCGGACACGTCTTCCCGCGCGCTGGCTTATCGAGAAGTTCGAACACTTGCTCAAGTCGCTTCACTTGACCTTCGGTTTCCATGCGGTGCTTCTCGAAAGCAGCCGAGACTTCTTCGGATTCTGCCCCCTTCGCCATTTTCGGCAATGCTTTGAGGATTTTCTTTTCAGCGTAATAAATGTCCTTCAGACCGTCGAGGAATAGATCTTCGAGGCCGTTCGCGGATACCTTCGCACTCCTATTGGTCGTCGCCATTGCTGTCTCCGTTAGATTGAGGTGCCTCATGCAGGAGGCGTGCCGATAACAAAACAGATGGCTTGAGGTTCCGATTAAGCTTCGATGTCAATTCGTCAAGCTGGCAACACAGGCAGTTCTGCTGAGGATCCATCGGGCGTGGTTCAGCTTGTCTTTGCGGCTACCCGAGCACTAGCCGCAATGACTGCGTTCATCATGCACGAAAAGGCCTTCGCTTTGACTAACTGGGAGCGGTCGTTCCCGCCGACGACCTAAGCGGCGGCATCTTACAAATTCAGTTCTTCCAATCGCGGAATTTGGTATCGGTGTTTCAAGTCCACACGGATTGGCCAATGGCCGGTCGTGGGCCAGCGAGGGTCTCTCTTTCACGAAAACCAGGCAACATCCTGTTGCCGCGTGTCAACAATTGCGGCCCGCCGCCATGTCTCTATCATGGTCTCAGAATCTATGCGGCGGTTCAGTGAGTTTTTCCGGTCGGCGCATCGGTCCACTTTCCCAGCATACGGATGGCCTTTTCCCCTGTCGAAGTATGACGTACTAAGGACCGGGACCAGCGATGGACGATCGTCAGGCTTCTCCAGTGATCGCCCAGATGTCAGTTCTTGAATTTCATCATCCCGCCGGGCAATTCGGCTTTCCAGATTGGCAATGCGCTCAGCGAGGAAATAGCGCCCGACCACAAAACCTCCGCTTCCAAATAGAACTGCGAAGCTGGCGAATGCTGTGGGGTTGCTGATGACCAGAGCTCCATTGGTCTGGAAGAAATCGATCAGGCCATCCATTTGGCAATGCTCCTAGTTGCGAGGTAATTAGTGTATTTCGAGTCGTACGGGCCACCCGTGTCGCATCTCGTGCAGAAAACCGCTCTCTCGACCGAACTGGACAAGCCACCTTTACCGTAGTGTCGGATAAATCGGCCGCCCTTCACTCGGCATGATGTGAGCAGTCTTGCACCAGGCCCGTAACATGTGCATTCGCCGAGAGCACCAAGCGAAACGTCAAGTCGTCTCAAGTGCGGTTTCTCATCCCAGTCCCAGACCTCGATCCGGAAGCTGCCGTCGCCAGTGTCCATTACCGCCCTTCCTCGCCAAGCGTGAGAAGCCATTCGACACTGCCATCCGGGATGGTGCCAATTAGCGTTCTGGCGCATGTTTGCGCTTTCCATAACCGTTCCTGCTCAGATCTCCTAAAATAGGGAATATATTCCTATCAAGTCAAGAGCTGATTGACACCCGGGCTCTCATTTTGTCCCAACACCAGCTAGCAGCGAACAGCACGAGACCGCCATGAAGAATGGACGCGACTGCGGCCGGTCATAGTTCGCAATAGCTGCTTGTCGCCCCAGGTTCCAGCGTCTCCTGTCGTGCGACCAAGCCCCTGCCGTTCATACAAACGATGTGCATTTTGGACAGTAAGCCGAACAGCAAACGGCCTCGACGGGCGTAAACCCGGTCCGGATGCCGTCGTGGTCGTTTCGCTCCTTACGTTCCACCCCGACACCGTATGTCGGTGAACGGTCACCTACGTTGCGGTTGCGGAAGTTGGAATGGCGGCAATTGCCGGCCGATCATGGAAGCGGACATTACGATGTTAGTGGTAGGACAATTTTGCCGTATCCCTAGATCGTCGAACGCAGTTCAAGCTGGTCATCGACTGCGCCGCCGCGCCTTTCGAGCCGTGCAATTCTGATTGGCGCTCCGCCACGCCCGGCTTCTCGTCAACAGCCGCTGGATAGTGTCCCTCAAAAGGATTGTACTAAAAACGAGCTCCGATCGAGCCAGCCCGAAGAAGCCTCGAAGGCCTGTGGAGGCTATGTCAGCCGATCTAGATTGCATATCCGCATGCTAACGCTTGCGCAACAAAGCCGGCACAACGTGGTGGAAGGCGATTCCCTGATTGCGGTGTTCACCCCCGGTAGTCGCTGCAAACCATGCGGCTGCAGCGCCAAGTGCGGAGCCCGCGGCCGTCGCGAAGCTGAATATGGCCCTTATGTTGGCTGAAAGGCGCACGGTCGTTTCGTTGAGTTGCGCGTCAGCGGGATTGACCACTGCATCCGCGCCTTTTCCGGCAATCATCGCAAAGAAAAACGCCGCTCCGAGTGTCGCTAGAGCCCAGACCGCGATGCCATGTATGCCATCGCGGAATTCGCTCTCATTTGCGTCGCTGTCCTCCCAGCGCGTGCGCATGCGTCCCGCTACATAACCGCCGGCTGCGGAACTTGCTACGGCCACGACGACTACCCATAGCCCGGCCGCCAGCACGTTCCAAGAAGCGCCGCCGTTGGGAAGAGTAGGAGAACCCAGCGCCAAGCCGGCACTTGATCCGAATTGCAAAAGAACCACTGAGATGGCGCAAGCGATGATCCCGCCGCCAAATATGCCCCCCCAACCAAGATAGGACGGTGCAGCCACCACCCTTGGGCTAACTGCAGGGCTTTCGGGGACTGTCTCGGCCATGATCTTACCGTAGTCCAAGGAATGACAGAACGAACAGAACGATCACGACGAGGCCTACGAGATATATTATTCCGTTCACGACGTTCTCCCCTGATTGCGAATAGACGAACAACGTGTCCAAGATGTTTTGGTTGCAAGAGAGCTGTCCCGGAAATCTGAAGGTCTGTGACAAGTGCAAAGTGTGCTGAGATCGGCACCCCCGACCACCTCTACAACCCTCGGCGTTCGACGCTGGGCTATCTGAGCCCCGTCGAATTCGAGGAGAAAGCAATGCTAGCTTAACGGCGTGGCCGAAAAACCCGCAGCAGGCCAAATAGCATGTGCTGGAAGCCCTGTCCGCTCCTACAAATCTGGTCGGCACAAACGGGACGGTTGATGAAGGGAAGGAACCGACTTCGACGCAGGCAACGAGATCTGTCTCGTTTCACGATGTTGAGCTGTGGCGGATCAGGAAATGCTATCGACCGATCGATCCACTCTGATGCGACCTGACGTCCGCTTCAATCTCATTGACTGGTCTAAGTTTGACGAAGCCACGCCCGTTGCTGAAAAGCCAGCATGCACGGGCGAGAATTCTCCTGCTGCGCAGGCGCAGCAGATCGGCATCATAAAAGATATCCAGCACCTCCTGCTTGATCTTCCGCTCCTTTTCAGGATTGCGATAGCAGCATCAAGTGGCTCACCGCCGATCGCATCGTGTAAATCCCTGTAGTCCAGCGGGAGCTGAGTGGTGGCATATTTGATCTCGCTCTCATCGCTGACGATATTGAACCACAGCGTCGGATCGAGTTCGTTGACGACGAACGACGATTCGAAGTCGCGCGATAAGTTCAGGATCTCGAACGCCTGAACGTCAACGTCGCGTTCAACCAAAAGAATCTCGGCGACCTGCTTGGCGAGCTCCGGTCCGTGCGCGCCGACGGCATTGTTCTTTCCCCCGAGTTTCGGATCGATGTGGGCCCGCCGTCATCGAGCAGCGTGTCGAATTCACCAAGGGTGGGCAAGGATCACTTCCAGGTGACCTCGCGCGTAGGCACTCGCAGCCCCCTCAACTGGACCGCCTCCGGCCGCATGCTGGTCGGCCACTTGCCGGAAGAGGAACGCCGCGCCATTTTTGCGCGCTCGGCAACGGCGTCCCCGACCGGCCGGGCCGAAACGGATGAGGAGGTGCTGGCGAGCGCGGCGGCTGCGGCGCTCGAACAACGCCTCTCGATTCAGGCCGGTGAATCCGACTTCTCGGTGGCCTGCATCGCCGCTCCCATATGCGACGGCGAGGGGGCTTGCAGGGCGACGATTTCTATCGTGGTTCCCGATATCAAGCTGAAGCAGAAGAATCCGGATCTGGTCGACCTGGTCAAAGCCAGCGCCAGGCGCATCAAATCCCGGTTGGGCTGGCGCAGCGCAAGGTGACCAACAACGGCGCCCGATCGGCATCCCACCGGCGTCCATAGTTGCTGGCAGCCGCGCCTCGACCTGGACTATACGGCAAGAAAGCGCTGCAGCAGGTCCGACTGAGCCCTGAGCTCGGCAGCGGCGGCCTCGTGGACGACATGGCAGTTGCTTAGAATATAGACGCGGCTCGCGAGCGCGAGAGTCAGCAAGGTTCTGCTCGACCAGCACGGTGGTCTGCCCTGCCAGCGCCAGTTCGCGGCAGGCGCGCACCATGAAAGGCCGGCGCGCCCTTTGCTCGAGATCCATGCACGCCTTTTAGAGGACATGCACAAGAGGCAAGCTTCGCAGGGAAATCATGGCCGACGTCCTCGAATTGAGCGTGCCACATCTTATCGCGTCTTGCAGAAGCTGCGGCGCCCAGCAGCTCATCACCAGCAATGCGCACCTCATCGAATTGACGGATCTGGCGGGCCTGCGAAGGTTAGCGCAGGACCGGCCGCTGGTGCTCGCCCCGATCCCTTTGCCGCGGCGCTAGGATTGATCCGGGCGGAGCAACCCGGATAACCGGGTTCGACGAATTAAGCTCGGTCACCGAAAATAACAGTTGCTGCCAAGTGCGAAGCGGTTGCCGATCAGCGTTCCGCAGCGTGCGCCAGCGCCGGCGAGCGGGCTCATGCCAAGCGTCGCTTGGTCGCCAGGGTCGAGTGCGGCGCCGTTGGCAGCGATCACCGCCGCCAGTCCGCCCGGACCCTCCACCGCGACTTCCATCGCTGCCACGGACCAACAGGCGAGCTGGCCCGTGCGCCCAGGGCGCAACGGCTCATTCAGCTTGCTCTTCTGAGAAGGTTGGTCACGGCAATTCGGCTAAGCGAGGCACAAAATATTCAGCGGCCGGTTTTCTGTCCTCAGGCATGCGCTTCTGAACAAGCGGCAATGGCTTGCTCCTGGACCAGCTGCCGTGATACACCCCGAGCGCTGCGGTGCCGTGCACTACGGGTTTCGCAGCGCTCCCATGAGGTAGGATTGTCGATGAAAAAGTCCGCGATTGTCGTCGCTGCAAACGACAACCGTACCGCACAGCCATCCGCTTCCCGGCGCAAATTCGTCGAAGCGGATGCAGCGCCGGCGGATTTACAGGCAGGAAGCGAAGAGCCGACAGAAGCCCGCACCCTGACAGCGTTGCAAATGTTTTGCCGCGTGGCGGGCGTCTAGATCGTCTCTGAGCCGGCTGCTTCATCCAGCCGGCATGGAACAGGCTCTAAATTGCCGACCCGCTGTATCTGGCCGCTTCCTTCCACAATGCGAGCGCAAGGGCAGGAGTCCGTCCTTTCACCGTATATTCGCGATCCCGGTAGCTTCCCGCCGCGATCCATACAGTTTTCGAACGTTGGTAGATCGTAATGCCCCGTGCGTTCGCCCGCGCGAACAGATCTGCGTCATTTCGATACATTGGTTCCAACCCCCGTGACCCCTCAAGGGGTAAGGTGCAACGAACATGCCAAAGTTTACGCGTAGCTAATATTACACATCACCGAGCTGCCAGATGCGCCATGGAAGTGCACTGCCAGCCTCAGCGCTAAGGTGTCCCGTGGGTGTTTCCGCTGTATTGCACGTGGACTGGCGCCAGGTAACAGAATAGCGCGATCCGGAAACATTTGCTTAAAATTGTATTTCTTGGCCATCGGTGCCGGCGAACCCTCATGGCGGTTCGTCGCGCCAGATCACCCGACGCTCCCAACGGATCTCGACCAGCCTGCGAAAGCGGATCGTCTGCAATTCCTGGCCGACAGGGTGGAACAGCTCGGCGTTCATTGAACGCTTCTCGCCGCATGTCTGGCAACGGACCTTGGCGCGCACCTCGTCTATGGTGATGTTCCCAACGACCTCGCGCAATTCAGCCGGCTTGTAGAAGCGCTTGATATTGCAGTGGCCACAGCGGAGGCGCACCACCTGCCCTGCGTTATGGGCATTCAATAGTTTCCAAGGCACGCCGCGCGGCCATCGTTCGGGTTGTTCCGGCATAGCCTGAAATGAGGAACATATTCCTCCAAGGTCAAGGGGCGCTTTGACATTTTCGTTCCTATTTTGTTCACCCCTTGCAGGATAACCACAGCACGGCGCAGACGGCGATCGGTATCTGAGGGTCCGACCATGTATTGCCTGGCCAGAAAAAGCCGAAGCTGATCTTTGTCGTTGTGTTTGACCGTGACGACGAAGGCGATCTCTGTAGCGCATACGGGCCGACGGATCAGCAAAGCGAGGAACGGGCAGTTCGTACGTTCAAGGCGCTGGCTTCCAAACATATCGGCGTCATTGCATGGAGCCGCGATGCCGACCCGGCGCTTGGCGACTACGGGCCGCCCACAACGCTATTTGTCAGCGGCGACGTACCCGACATGGAATAGCCGCAAGGTTCGATGCGCCCTACGAGCTTTCGGGGCGCACCGTCTCCACAGCGAGCGATCCGGTCGGAAGCGGTCGCAGAAGCTCGGCCTCGGGCTTCGTCAGGTTAATCCAGGCTCCCCAATTCTCCGGTTGGAGGACTACGACCTGCCGATTGTGATACGGCGCGACATCCGGCCCAGGCTCGGTCGTCAACATGGTGAAGGTCGGCGGCTTGTTGCCGACAGCGTCACGCCAGAGTCCCGCGATGGCCATGAACGGAGAGCCGTTGAGCGTAAAGCGATGTTTTGCCTTTGGATATTTTGTGCCGGTGAATTCGAAGAAGGCGGAAGCCGGGATGAGGCAGCGTTTACTGCCGCCGAACTGACGCCCTTCCGAGCGGAAGTTGAACACAGGCCCGCCCTTCGGACCGGATGGTGGAAATCCGAATGTCATCGAAGCGAGCTCGATGGCGTCGTCAGCGGCGGCGCGCATTATCGGTGCCGGGTCGTTAATATGAATATCATCCGCCTGCGGCAGATCGAGCTCGGTTTGGTGGGTCGGGATTTCAAGCGCGAGCGATGCCATCATCCGGCAATATTCGGCCCAGAGTACATGCTGCTCGTAGTCGTTGCACATGAAAGAGGCTCCTTGCTCATCCGAAAGTAATTCCGGTGAGGATTTTTTAGCGCCCACAAAGGCCTACCTTGTCCACACCTATTAACAAAGGTTAATTCCAATGGTTCCGGCGCGTTTTGCTTGTATATTTCTTTGGCGGAGCTCGCGGCATGGGGTTATCCAGCGTTCAGCCGCAGGCATCCAGCCTCCGGCAACGGACCCACGCACGTCATTTGTGCTCATCGATGTTGACAGTGCCCGCAACCAGCCGCGTGTCGGGCCCGACAATACCGCGCGGAGGCGCGCAACGAAGAGGCCTATCCGCATCCATCCCGGCGCTTGCCGGCGGCGGTCGCGCCCTCGCCGACATCAGCCGAAATCAAAAATCCCCATAGCCATCGACTGTGGCCCGCGGGTTCCTTCCTCGGGGACTTTCGTACGCCTGCCGGCGCCCGAAACTCTTCACGAGAGTGGACCGGCAGCTTCGGGCCGCGAATATTAAAGAGCGGACATTCAGGTTGGTGTGAGCGTCGTCGTGACCTGACCTTTCGAGACCTTTCGGAGTCGAATTGATTCTTGGAAGCCGACATTGGCCGGCATTCCTGACCCTAAGGTGACCTTCGCTAGCGGTTCCGCGGCACGACTCTGCCTAGCCCGACAGTACAGCAGTACCGAGGACAGCTTGTCCGGTGCCTTTGAGTAGACCAACAAGCCAGGCTAGGCCCGCATCCATCATAGCGACCTTTGGCACGATGCTGTTCATCTTGAAGTTGCCGAGCGCGATCGGCGCATCGATACCCACCACGCCGAAACGGCTGGCGTGCATGGCGACGAAGCGGCGCGGGTAGGCTGAGATCAGATCCGATTCGGCGAGCACCGCCAATCCGAACATGAAGTTCGGAACGGCAGCGCGACCCGCCGCGACAGCGCTCGCTCCGACAGCACCTTGTCGACAAAACCCTTTGGATCGCCCGCGCTCGACACGACCAGGTGCTGCATGGCGCAATAATTTTCGAGGCTCGGATCGCTGGCGAAAGAGTGGCCCGCACGCATAGCGATGACGAAATCTTCCTCATAGATCGTGTCAACCACAAAACGCATCGGGAAGTCGTCGAACGGAACGACGGCAAGATCCATTGTGCGTGATTCAAGCTCGACGATGGCGTCGCGCCAGGCCAGAACCGGCGATGGCTCACCGTGCCGGGGCAGCAATTGCCGGATGCTGATGTCGATGCCAGGCGCTTCCCGGCCCACTTGGGCGAGTAGCGGCGGCAGGAACACGGACGAGGCCCCGTCCGGCGCGCCGATGACGAAGCGGCGCGTGGAGCGGGAGGCGTCGAATGGCTCGGCGCTCGAAATCACCGACCGTACCCGCGCCAGAATCTCGGCCACGGGTGCCGCCAGTTCCGTGGCCCGGTCGGTGGGAACAACGCCGCGCGGCGTCTTCAGGAACAGGGGATCGCCCAGCAAGGAGCGCAGCCGTCCAAGCCCGTGGCTGACGGCCGATGGCGACAGGCTCAGCCGCTCCGCCGAGCGACCGACATGGCGCTCTTCCATGACGGTCTCGAACAAGACCAGCAGATTTAGATCGGCGCGGGCTAGATCAATTTGGTTCAGCATATTCCTGAAATCATATCACTGGATTCAACAGAGTAAAGTTGCGAATTGGCTGGTCGCAGCGGAGGCGGTCCTGCCGGGCTCCGCAAGATACCATCCACCGAGGAGCAAACTCATGCCTGACTTCCCCCGTTCAATTCTGGTCACCTGCGCCGGCGGCGCCCAGGGATCAGCCATCGTGCAAGCCTGCCGGGCCGCAGGCGCCACCGTGCGCGTCCTTCTACGCAAAGGCTCGCCCGACCCGTTTGGCGACGGCGTCAACATTGTGCGCGGCGACCTCGCTGACGCCCGCCGCCTCGGCCTCGCCTGCCTTGGCGCCGATGCCGTGGCGCTGACGCTGCCGCTCAATGCCGGCCCCGAGGAAATTCTCAGCTACGGCCGCAACATGGTCGACGCGGCACTGGAGGCGGACGTCAAGCTGATGGTATTCAACACCAGTGGCCATGTCTCCAGGCACTCCAGCACGGCGCTGATGGACGCCAAGATGGCACTCATCGACACCATCAAGGCTTCCGGCCTGCCGTCGATCATCCTCAAGCCGACGCTCTATATGAGCAATGTCGCCGCACCATGGAGCGCGCCTGCGATCATGCACCACGGCATATTCGCCTATCCGCTTCTGGCGGACTTCCAGACATCGTGGATCTCCTGGGGAGACATGGCGGCTTATGTCGTCGAGGCGATGCGGCGGCCAGAGCTCGCGGGCGCAAGCTTCGACATCGGAGGACCCGAGGCTCTGACCGGGCCACAGATGGCCGATATCCTGTCAGACATTCTCGGCCGCGACATCGAGTACTATCCGGTTCCACTGGGGGACTTTGCCACCGGCCTGACGGCGATGCTCGGCAAAAAATCGGCCGATCAGGTCGTCGCCCACTATGCCTGGCTTCACCGGCAGCGCTCGACGCTTCTGGCTGTCGATCTGCGTGAGACGATCAGCGTGCTGCCCATCAAGCCGACGCCGTTCGCAGACTGGGCCAAGGCTCAGGACTGGCCGGCACTGGCCAGCACCGTGAAGGCGGCATGATCATGCAGGCGATCAAGAACCAGAACCGGAAGAATTCGTCCGGGTTCGACAATGTGCCCCACGATGCCGCCGAAGTCATCGACTTCTGGTGGCTGGTGGGCCCCACAATGTGGTTCGCCAAGGACGCGGCTTTCGATCGCGTCTTTCGCGAGCGCTTCCTGCCGCTGCACGAAGCTGCGGCGCGCGGCGACTGCGACGACTGGGCGGCGACGCCATATGGCGCATTGGCGCTGCTGGTGCTGCTGGATCAGTTCCCGCGCAATGCGTTTCGTGGCACGCCGCGCATGTATGCGACGGACAAGAAGGCTCGCCGTATCGCGGCGGAGGCCGTCGATGCCGGATTCCAGCACGAGGTGCACCCATCGTGGCGGCTGTTCTTCGCGCTGCCCTTCGCGCATTCCGAAAACCTGGCCGACCAGGACCGTTCCGTGGCACTGTCACGCGAGATCGGACCCGCCGACACGATACGCGCCGAACACCACCGCGATATCGTACGCGGGTTTGGACGGTTCCCGCACCGCAACGCGATCCTCGGGCGCCAAATGCGGCCGGAGGAGCAGCGCTTTCTCGATGACGGCGGGTTCGCCGGCTGACCAAGGCTGGCCGGCTTCACTCAACCGAGGAGACATGATCATGATCTGGACCGAGGCGATCGGCTTCCTCGGAAGCTTCTTCACCATTCTCACCTATTCGATGAAAGCCATGCTGTGGCTACGCATCCCGGCGGTGCTGAGCTGTCCGTGCTTTGTCATCTACGGCACCCCCATCGGCAGCCTGCCACTTATCCTGATGGAACTGGCTCTGCTGTCGATCAATGCTGACGCCTGGTCGAACTTTTCCGTCAAACTCAGACGGGCCGGACTCACAAGAGGCTCTGAAAAATGCCAACACCTCCTCTCTGGCGGCCGCTCCGGTCGGCGCTTTCGAGAAGCCCCCGGCCCGAGTCATCTGGGACGACTGTGGAGTCTCACCTGCGGCGGGATCAAAAGCCCGCCATTCTAGTGGGGAGCAGCGCGAATGGCGCTTTCGATGATAGGGGCAGGTCAGGTATTCCCACGCTAATGGCGGCATCGACCGCCTCTTATGCACCGATGCTCCCCTCACACGCTTCCGTTCCAACGGCGATCGCGTTCGCGGCCTTCACCGAACCGCAGGCCGGCGACCTCATCAACATGGTGGGAACTGACCGGTCGTCGTTGCTGCGGGAGGCCCGGACCCTGAAAGCGAAACATTGAGCCGCCACCTAAGCTGCTGCTCAAACACACCCGACAAGGATGGCCGGACTTTCCAGGAACAAGCCCCGGAGTCACAGGTTGTAGCCGGATGCTACCATGGGCGACGACAAGGACGACCGTAAGCGTGTGGCCATGAATGAACCCCTGGCACGGTCCACTGTCCGGGAAACAGGCATTACCGAGGACCAGGCGCGCGAGCTTATCCGCCTGATCGGCACCGATCGCAATTCCCTGCACGGTGAGGCGCGGCTGCTGCTCCGGCAACGCTTGCGCTAAGCTTATCCGGTCATCTTCTGTTGTCGCCCGGCGGTCATCCCCTTGAAGCTGAGGCACTTCTGCCGGCTCGGTTGGCTTCAACAGCGTAACTCCACGAGAAAAGGCTTCGTGCATGTCGTCGGCGCCCAAGCCGGTATAGACCACGAATGGTACGCCGTGGTCCCAGCGGTTTCGCTGCCTCATGGCACTCGCCATCCGGGAGCCTGACGTCCACGACTGCGGCGGAGGGCGTGTGGCCCTTGAGAAACCGATTTGCCTCGGAACAAGAAGTCGCCAGTGCGACCGTGAAGCCTGCCTTGGCAAGGGCACACGTTCGCGGCCGGGCACCAGGTGGATGTCAGGTAACGGCGTCTGCTGCGAAATAGAGTTCGGACAGGCAACGAACGCTCGCCGACCGACCCCTCAATGCCGCGGCCTGCGGGATGTCACGCAAACCCGTAGTGCAGGCGCACGCACCCCTGGCCAATGTCCTTGGCGGAGATCAGGGTGGGCGAGGCCTTGAAGCCCGTCGGCGGGAAAAGCGTGACGCCTCCGCCGATGATCTCGGGAATGATGTAGATCTCGATCTCGTCGAGGGCGCCACGCTCCATGAAGGTCATCTGCAGTCTGCCGCCGCCTAGCATCCAGACGTCGCCGTCGTCGAGCGCACGCAGTTCCTTGATGAGCGCGTTTACGTCGCTCCGCGTTTCGAGCAGACCCTTGGGATTTTTGATCTGGCGCGAAGTCACCACGATCACCCGCTGGTTACCATAGGTCCACTCGCTCGGATCCCTGGCGATCCAGTCATAGGTGGCGCGCCCCATCACCACCGTGCGGATGCGCTTGGTGAAGAAGCGGTAGTGGTGCTCGCCACCGAACTCGGGGTCGTCATATTTGAACAGCCAGTCTAGACTGCCTTCCTCCGTAGCGATGAAACCGTCGAGGCTTACGGCGATGTATCCGACAATTCTGGCCATGAAGAGTCTCCGCGTGTAGGATGGGCTTGATACATAAATGAATGTTCGTTTACAATGGGGGGAGGCCATCGATTGTCACGGCATAAAACGGTCACTGACGAGGCCATCCTTGACGCGGCCCTAGCGGTGATGACGCGCGGGGGGCCGGGTGCGGTGACGTTCGCGTCAGTGGGCAACGAGGTAGGGCTTTCAGCCGCGACCCTGGTTCAGCGCTATCCGACCAAGGCCGAGTTTCTGCGTGCCTCTCTACTGCGGGCATGGGACAAGCTTGATGCGCAGACTGGCGAGCTCGACGCAACGGCCGAAGTCAACCCCGATGGAGCGGTGGCAATGCTTCTCGCCATGTTTCCGGCAGGCGAGGACGCAGCTACCTATGGAGAGAGTCTGCTGATCCTGCGCGAAGACATGCGCGATCCGCTCCTGCGGGCGCGGGGTTTGCACTGGGGCAAGGTGCTGGCCCTGGCATTGGGCCGCCGGTTGACGGACGATCCTGCATGCCAACAGGTCCTCGGGCGGCTGATGGCGAGCCAGTGGCAGGGAGCGCAGCTCTGGTGGGCTTTTTCGCGAGAGGGAGATCCCGCAAGCGTCATCGGACGCGAACTGCGCGAATGGTGCGAGGTGATGCTTACACGCGAGACGCAGGTCTAGAACGTCGCGCCGGAATCCGCAGCGCTGTTTCGTAGCAAGCGATCTCTGTTGTTTCGGCCCACCTGTAGTCCGAAGGGATGCGCCAAGGACGTCAGCTTTTGGCAATTTGCATCGCCGATCTCAACGTCTGAAGTGCGGCGCATAGCAGCCATATCGGCAAGGGACCGAATGCGGACAGGCGGGTTCTGGCGTAAAATGTCGATGTCCGGTGGTTCAGACCGCAAGGCTTATAGCTGAAACCGGTCCAACGTCGGGCATGCGTAAGGACCAACCGTGCAGTGGTTGAATGTTGGCCGGCGCTTCTTGTCGACCATGTAGGAACAACGAACTATCCGAGGGTTTGACTTGCTAAGGCATAGGTCCTTGGCTTAGCCGAGCCGCCGGAGGGAAGCCAGCCGTACGAGCCACTTCCTCACTGGTCGTTTGGAGCGTAGCCGCGATCTTTCGAGGAGCGAAAAGTCCGTGTCGGAATATTGCCTGAGTCCCATTGCCATCTCCTGAAGCAATATCTCGCCGCCTCTATTCGAGCTCCCATGGGCCTTGCTCATGCGTTCTCCTCCTCACCAACATCGGGGTCGTCAGGGACGACTTCATCAAAGATGAGCGACCAATCGCGTTCCCTCTTGTCGTCGCCGTTCTCGACAGCTTTGGTCGTCAATCCCTTCAGTCTTTGCGCCGCAGCGGCGAAACGAGCCTCTATCGCCGGCTTGGAGGCGAGTAGTATCTCACTTGGCTTTGCAGCCTTGGACGAGGCTGTCGTCTGCGGTGCGCCGAAACCTGCGGTGACGTGAACCTCCGACATCTCGACCTTCGAATCGATGCCCTGGGTCGCCGGGACACCCATTCGGGGGAGGAACTCGACCGCCGGTACATAGGGGAGGTTGGATCTGGAGAACCTTTCCATCTTTGCGAACGGTGCAGTTGCAAAGAACCGCAGCTTATCGGCCAGAATTGGCCTCTGCCCTTCCACCAGCACAATCATCTTGCCGGCAGGCATTTGCCTTACCTCCTGTGGCATCATCAGGTCACGTTCTCGCACTTGCTCGACCTTGGTCCGGCGATGAAGGCCCATGAGCTCGATGCTGTGCGATTCGGTCCTGTAGCGAACCGTTCTTCTGCCAAGCGCCTTTGAAACATATTCGGCAGTGACCTGATCGTTGGCGCCAAGGACAAGCTGATAGCCGCAGTTTCCCATTAAGGAGTGACGCGAGGTCTCGCCGTAGATTTCGTCGAGGTTCTTGATGTCCTGGATGATGAACGCCATTTTTATGTTATAGCCGGCCACGTAGGGCAGTTTGCTCGTGATCTCGGTAACCTTTCTCAGCTGCCGAAACTCGTCCAACAGGAAATAGATCGGCAAGGATTTCGGATCCTGCGCCAGCAGAAGCGTGTCGAGGGTCTGCTGAACGAAGAGTGACAGCAGCGGCTTCAGCATGGCGACGTCGGTGATGTTGGGGGCAAGATAGATCGAGATCGGGCGGTGCTTCAGAGCGCGAAGGTCCATGTCGGTGACCGTGGTGGCGGCGACAACGCGCTCGTTGCGGAAGGGCCGCAGCGCCTTCTGGATGTCCAGCAGGGCGGACGCGGCAGCGCGCTCCGAGAGCGCGATATAGGCATTGAAGCTTTCGACCGTGAACCGCGACAGATTGCCTTCCTTTTCCTTGATGAAGACCATCAAGGCCTGGAGATTGACGCCGCTGTTGAAGAAGGATGTCACCTCGCCAAGGTTGCGCCGGTCGCGGTAGACGTCGCTCTCTGTCACGTAACTGATCGCGCCCGCCAGCACCAATTGGGCGGTGGCCTGCCAGATCGCGTTCTCCGATTCCACGCTCTCGGGAACAAGAATGCTGGCGATGTTGAGGATGTCGGTCGTCCGGTCGCCGCGGTCGGGCCTGATGAAGTCGAGCGGATTGTAGCGATGTGTTCTGTCGCTGCCTGGCGCAAACAGGAACACTTGGTTCCCCTTTGCCTTTCGGTAGCCGGCCGTGGAGCGGAAGATCTCGCCTTTCAGGTCGGTGACGATCATCGACCCTTGGTGGGCGAGTGCATTTGGAATGACGTAGCATGTTCCCTTGCCCGAGCGGGTCGGTCCGATGACCAGATGATGACGCTCATCTTGGACGCGAAGGATATAGCGACCGTAGCGTCCAAGAATGTATCCGCTACCTCGGAACCACTTGCGGCGCCGAAGCGAGAAGGTGTGTTGGAAGCCAGCATCGCCAAGCGGTTCAGAGACAGATCGCAACCCCAGAGCGGCAATCGATCCGGCGGCGATGAGCGAAACAAGGCCTGCTCCCAGGCCAATACGCCGCAACACCAGATTCTCGGGATAGCGGGACAGTTGCTGGAGCGCGGCCAGCGGATTGGATGTCACCGTTGCTTTGAGGATGCGGCCGTCGCCATATTGGATCTGGAGTGCCAAACCGTAGGCCAGCAGCCAGATGACACAGCCAATCGCGAGGCAGAAGATGACGTAGGCGATGCGCAAGGAGCCCGTCATGATCGGCTCATTCTGGAAAAATATAGTTCCGATACACCGCGTCGACCGCCATCGCGTCGAAGCTGGATGACGATTGGAATAACGCTACGGATGTAGGAGATCAGATCAGCCTTCGGGTAGGCCGCGGACAGGCCTGATTGCATCACCATCATGGCAAGCTGTTCATAGGCACCGCGGGGCGTGTCGGCATGGACGGTCGACATCGAGCCTGGATGGCCCGTGTTGATCGCGCGCAGGAACGAAAACGCCTCCGCTCCCCTCACCTCTCCGACAAAAAGGCGGTCCGGCCGCATGCGCAGTGAGGCCTCGAGCAGGTTCTGGATGGTCACGGCGGCTGTGCCCTGGTCGCCTTTGGATGAAAGCAGATGAACCGTGTTTGGCTGAGGCGGAGACAGCTCGCGCGTATCTTCCAGCGTGATCAAGCGCTCGCGCCGGTCCACGGCTTTCAGGCAGGCATTCAAAAATGTGGTCTTGCCGCTTGACGTTCCGCCACTGATCAGAATGGAGACACGGCTCGCGATTGCCGCACGGATAAAGCCATAAATGTCGTCCCTGCACAGAAGCTCGATCATGGCGCGATCGGCGCTGCTCCTGCCAGCGATCGCCACCGAAACCTGACCGAACGCGCCCTCGTCGCGGTAGTCCTCGAGCGTGAAGTCGCCTACGACCTGCTTGCGGATTGAAACCGCGCCGCCATCGGGAGCCGCTGGCGGCAACACGAACTGGATGCGTTCTCCCGACGGAAGCGCGGCGCCCAAAATCGGGTTGGCGGAGCTGATGAATTGGTTCGTCGCAGCCGCGACCCGTTCGCCCATATTGACGATGTCACCGGTGGTGAGGCTTGGAATGTCGTGGAATTCCATGTGGCGGGCACCTAGCCGCTCGACATAGACATGGCCGGGCTTGTTGATCGAGATCTCAACCACGCTCGGGTCGGCCAGCAGGTGCTTCAACGGTTCGAGAGACCGGTAGAGAAAGTAGTGTTGGTCATTGTTGGCAGGCTCAGTTGAAGCCACGCTCATGACGAATTTCCTTCAACGCTTCTGAGACCGGGTCGTCGTAGAGGGCTGAAAAATCGAGGTCCTGGCGCACGAACACGAATATGCGCTCGCCTTGCGGCACGCTGATCGTCGGTGGAATTTTCAGGCTCTCGCCAAGCGTCTGATTGGCCATGTCGGAGAACGTCTGGGCAATAGTGGCGCGGGCAAGATCTTCGGCGCGGGGCCCATCGTCGCTTCCGCTCGTAGCTGCCTGGCTGCCATAGCCGGCCAGATAGCTTGCGCCCCCGCCTACGATCGACAGCAGAATGGCTGCGCCAAAGCGTTCACGAAATTTGGTGTCGACGCGGCCGGTAAGGCCCGAGCGGCCAACACTGTCGGCGCCCATCGAGTTCAACCGAATACTGACACCGTCATCGCGAAGCAATCGCGTCCAGATGACGAAAATGCGCTTTTGACCGCGGATGACTTCCGACTGATATTCGCCGATGAGGCGCGTGCCAAGGGGAATGAGGATACGCCTGCCATCGAACGAATAGACATTGTCGGCGACGATGGCGCGGATTTGACCTGGCAGATCGCTGACGATCGCCGTTTCCAGAATACCTGGGATGAGGGAGCCTTCCGCCACCAGCGCGTCGATGCGGGGAATTTTCCTGGCCCTTGCCGACCGATCACCGATGCTGGCGGCGGCCGCCAGGAACTTGCTGTTGCGGTCCTCACCGGCGACCACGGGTCTCTGCCCCATCTCGGCTGTTGAACTTTCTTGATCGCGGCCTGAGCCTTCGTCGTCAAAGACGACCATGTTGGATCGAAAGCGTTTCGGAAACTCATCTTGAGGCGCGGCGGCCTCGGCTGGGGAGACCGCAGGCGATGGCGGCGGAACAGTGAACTGCATTGTCGAGGACTCTGGCTCTGTCGGCGGCGGGGGTGGCGGGGGTGGCGGCAACTGAATCACTTCGGGCGCGGCCGGCTTGGCTGGCTGGTCATGCTCGCGCATGAAAGAAGGAGGCCGAAAGCCCATTGTGGAGAATTGCTCGTCGTCGGCGACCACGCTGCGCTGAGCAGGCCCGCGGCCGGCCAGGACAAAGTAGGCCGCAAACAGACCAAAGAGCATCAAGACGAGACCGCCGGCAAGCTGCTTGCGCCGCACCGAGGCGTCGCCAACAGCGGGATCGTCTGCGCCGGCCAAAGCCTCCAGTTCGGGACTGCGCTGGATCAATTGCCGCTCCCCCTGCGGATCGTGGCCTCACCATCCTGCGCGGGGCCGAGGACATCCGGATCGGCGGCGCCGAAATCGGGCTTTCCCAGGTTGAAGATGCAGATCCACTGATTGCCGTCGCGCAGCGTGAATTGGGTGGCCACGCCGTCGACCACGATATACTCGCCCTCCTTGCGGAAATTCCTCAGCGTCTCGGAGAAATCGGAGTTGACCGCGAAGATCGCCGGAGCACGCCCGCCAAAACGGAAGAAGGTCTTTTTCCCGTCATCGAAGACCAACGATGGTTTCAGCCGCGCATCGCCTGAAAATGAGTAGTCGATATTGACGTTGGCCTTGTCGATGGCCGCGATGCTGGGCCAGGCGGCGCGCTGCTCGGCTTCCTGCCTCAGCGCCGCGTTCAGCTTCTTGTCCGGATAAGTGAAACGGATGGCGAAGACCTGCCTGCCCTTGTCTGGAGCGCTGTCATGCAGTTCCAGAAAGTAGATGCGTTTGCTGGTGACGACGTTCATGTTCGTCGTCACGTTCCGGGCGATCGGCTTCAGGAAGAGGATGTTGCCCTTCTCGGCCGGCACCACCTGCCAGCTTTCGGTATCGCCGAGCGATATGGTCTCGAATTTCTCGTCCTCGTCGAACACGATCATGGTCGATATGCCGTAGGTGGCAAACACCTGGACGACGTTGTTTTCCTGATAGGTGACGCTGGTGACACGCGCGTCCAGCCGGCCGCCCTTCGGCGTCTGCGCCCCCAGCGCGGGAGCGGTCAGCCCGGCCAGGATCAGCGATGCGAAGGCGACAACATTGCTCGCCATCATTCGACGCCCGATGTCACCGTTTCCTGGTCTCGACGGTAGCTGTAGACCTGGAAGCCTAGCGGGTTTTCAAAGCGCCATTCGTTCTTCAGCGGCGTCTCGGTATAGCGAAACCTCACCACTGAGATCCAATGCCTGTCGATGGATTCCGTCTCGCTCTTTTGGGTCGTCGAGAAGCGCACGATGGCCGTGCTGGCATTGGGGAAGCTGACGGATTTGATGTCGACCATAACCCGCTGCAACCGGCCATAGAGCTTTGCCGGATTTTGCGGGTTGGCGGCGCTGAACTGCGTTTGCAGGTCGTGGGCCGCTTCGCCCGTCGACAAGAGGGCTGCGATCCCGAAATATTCGTCAATGGCAAAGGGATCATAACCCTCGCGGTTGCGGATGTAGCGCACCACATTGGCCTGCGTGACCGCCTCCTGATCGGTGAGATTCGAGACCCGCGTCAGTCCCGACTTCACTTCGATGTAGCCGGTGTTCTTGTCCACCTCCACCAGATACGGTTCGAAGCTCTTCAGCGGCAGCATCAGCACCAGCGCCAGCAGGGCAAGGGCTGTGATGGCGGCAAACATCAGCGCGATGGTCCACGCGATGCAGCTGGAGCGTTTGGCGCGCTTGACGATCTCGTGCTCCCAGATAGCCCCATCCTGGAAGTAGGATCGCAACTTTTCGTCGGTGGTTCGGGCCATGGTTTCTGTCGCAACCTTGGTGAGATGTCTGTCGCCGCGTCGGTCGCTATCGCGTCTGCGCGTTAGCGGTGATGGCGCGTTGCATGGCCTCGCGGGGCAGCGTTTGAGTGCTGTGCAGCCTTGCCTGCACGCGATGATTGGCGGCCTGCATTTGCCGGGCCGAACTGGCGATCGCCACGCGTCCCGCCAGCACCCCGCTGGCGGTCAGCGCGCGTGAGCGTTGACCGATGGGCATCGCAAGTCCGCCGACAATGCCTTGCGCCAGCGATTGTATCTGGAAAAGGACAAAGCTGCCGGCCAGGCACAACATCACAAAGGCTCCAAGGTCGCTCAGTGTCAGTTCGCGAGTGCCGGAGGACTGATTGATCTTTGTGAGTTCCGGCGCCATGGCCGCGATCAGGAAGGCGGCGATCACATAGACGAACAACGGGATGAGCGCATAAAGCAGCGACTGGTTCAGCCACCCGATCGCGTAATGGCGCGTCACATCGAAGAACATGCAGGCGATGAACACCGGTGCCGTCCCAAGCAGGACCCAAAGGATCACTTTTGCCAGCACCAGGATTCCCAGGGCGACGGAGACGAACAGCCCTGCGAAGGCCATGATGATCATCCCGATCAACGCAGGCAGCACCGAGAAATAGCCGGCCTGTTCGGAAAATGTCGAAGCGGCCACATTGGCGGTCTGCCAGATTTCCGATAGCCCATTGCTCGGTTCCGTCACCCCCGTGCCGGACGCGGCCAGAATGGCGCGTCCCGCTGCCTCCGGGACCTTCGTGATCCAGTCATAGACCAGCGTCTGGAAATTCGACCAGGTGCTTGCCAGGACCAGGATCAGCATGACACGGACGATGCGGCCGACGACTTCCGCGGCGCTAAGCTTCGCTGTGCCGAGAACCAGTTGAGCCCCGTAAAAGAGGACGACCAGCACGAAGAGCAGACGAAGCAGCGGCTCGATGTCTCTGCTTAGCGCATCGAACGCGCGCTCGGAGAAATTCTCGCCGGAGGCATCGATGCGCTGGAGAAGTTCGCCAATGAAATTGTCCACGGTTTTCCCCTATTGCGGTCGAGCAGGAAGATCGCGGATCAATGCCCAGGCCGCGCCTTCGTCGCCATTGACCGCCTGCACCGGCCCGCATTCAAGACCTGCAGCGGGCGCCGCGTAGCTCATGAGACTGGCCGGCCGTTTGCAGGGCGCGGTTTTCTCCTTGGCCGTGCCGCATCCTGCAAGCAGCATGATCCCGCACATGGCGATCAGTCCCTGTCGAACCGTCTTCATTCGTAGGTCAGCGCCTTCTTGGTGTTGGAGATGTCGGTCAGCTTGCGCTGGTTCTCGGCCTGCAGCGACTGGACGGCACTGTTCAGTACACCGATCATCTCGTTGAGCGTCAGGCCGGTCTGGACTTGCAACTGCGTATTCTGGTCGATCGAGCCCTTGATGTCCCGCGCCTGGCCAATCCCTTGCCCCGCGCGTTCGAGCGCGGCGCGGCGCGTCTCGATCGCCTGTCGCGAGCCTGCAATCAGGGCCGACACGCCCAGCACCGTCTTGACCAGTTCCTCATAGGATCTGTCGCTGGCGAGCGAACTGCCCTGCTTGCCCGAAAGCGATTTCACCAGTTGCATGCCATTGATGAACACCGTCGCGGCCTTCGCGATCTCCGGTCCCATGGCGCCGAAATCGGGCACACCGTTCTGGAGCAGTCTGTCGAAGGAGGGTACCGAAGAGACGCTGAAGCCGTTGCCGATCGCAAGGTCCTTGAGCGGACCGGCATCGCCGCCACGATCCCCTGTCACGGCCTGCAACGTCTTTTCGACGGTGGTCAGGATATCCCTGTTGGTGTCGAGGATTCTTGCCGTCTTCTCCGCGGTGTCCCTGGCAACGGCATAGTTCGTCTTGTCGATGACCGGAATGTCGGCCTTGGCTGAAGTGACGGCGATCGCCGTCGTGACCAGAAGCAGAAGAGCACGCATTGAAACCTCCATTATTGCGCATTGAGCAGCAAGTCGTCGTCCTGTTCGCGCTTTTGCACGCAGCCCTGAGCTTCGCCGCTCCAAGTCAGACCCGGGCGCACGTCGCACAAGCCGGCGCTCGTAGGCCGCCGATTAGCGTGTTTCGCGTAGTCTGCCGAACGGCTCGCACCCGACAGGTCGCTCAGCGTCACCGCGTTGTTGGAGTTGACGAGATCGGCGAGGCTCGCGCCCAATTGGATCAGGCGGTTCAACATCTCGAGATTGGCATTGCGGGCGCCGGAATTGTGATCCCAACTGTCTTGGAGTGTGCCGGATTCGACCGCCCCAAACTGCTGGAACCATGATGCGACATCGCCCAACCCATCGCCGGCGGCGCTGGTCGCCGCCATGGCGTTCAACGTCGCCATGCGCATGCCTTCATAGGCCCCGCCAGTGCCGCCATAGTTCAATGGAATGCCTGATTTGTCGGAGCCGCCGAAGGCTGGGAGCCACTTTTGCGTAATGGCCGCGACATAGGTCTGCGTCTCACGGAAGGGCGGAATGCCGCCGTACTTTTCAACATTGCCGGCACCGGCATTGTAAGCCGCCAGCGCCAAGGAGACGTTTCCGTTGAAGCGCCTGAGCTGTTGCTTGAAGTAGCGCGCCCCGCCACGCAGGTTCTGCTCGACGCTGTAGGCGTTGACGCCCAGGTCCGCTGCGGTGCCTGGCATCAGCTGTGCCAGCCCGATGGCGCCAACGCCGGATCTTGCACACGGGTTGAACCTGCTTTCCTGGTAGACCAGGGCCAGGAACTGGTTCTCGTCGACGCCCTCCTCCCGCGCCACGCGCCGGACAAGGCCCGCTATGGACGGATTGGCATTGGCGGCCGCGACGGGATCGTCCTTTCGACCGGGCCGGTACATCGAGCACGTGATGCTCTCATTGATGCCGTAGCGGTCGCGATCGGCCTTTTCGATGGCGGCGACGTTGCCGTTGCGATCCTTTCGTCTTTCGAGCACCGCCTGGTCGATGGTCGCGACATCAGCGGCCGAGGGCGAGGCAAGGAGCATCAACAGCAGGGGAAGACGCCGGATCATCGGGATTGCTCCCAGCCACAGAATTCCGGCAGCCACAGCGCCGGATCGTCGCCCAGGCGCTCGCGCAACGCCGCACATGCCTCGACGGTGTCCTTGCGGCCTGAAAGGATCTTGAGGATATCGGGCATGGCCGAGAGATCGAGGCGGGCAATGACGGAATCGTTGCCATGCTTGATCAAGAACGTTCGCCGCTCGGGCGGCGTATTCCTGACGAAGGCGAACTCCTTTGCGGTCAGGCCGAAGCGGCCGACATAGCTCTCTTCATCGGCGCGCGGATTGGGAAAATGCAGGTTTGTCGATGACTGCTCGATGAGGGTGTGCGCCTGCGGCGCCCTGGCAATGTCGGCTGCCGACTGCGTGCCGAATCCGACGATGCCGTTCAGCTTGCGGATCGTCTTCATCTTGTCGACGATGTAGCGCGAAAAGGTCGGGTCTTGCAACAGCTTCCAGCCCTCATCCATGAAGATCAGGACGGGATCGCCGGTGAGCAGTTCATCGAGCCGATGGTAAAGGTACATCAACGCCGGCGTGCGCACCTCCGCATTGTCGAGGACGTGCGTCATGTCGAAACCGAAAACGCGGCTGCCCGAGAACGAGAGCACGTCGCGCGGCGCGTTGAACAACCAACCCTTCTCGCCCTCGAACCAGGGCCTGAGACGCGACTGGAGGTCATTGGCATCGGAGCGCGCTCGCCCCATCAGCAGGCCGGACAGATTGGCCAAGGTGCGTCGTTGCGCGGGCTCCTGGCAGATCCGGCCGATCGCTGCTTCAAGCGTGTACTCTTCCTCCTGCGAGAAGCCGCGGCCGTCGGCGGGTTGCAGCATCGCCTTCAAAAGCCGCAGCAGGAATTCGCGGTTGGTTGGCGTGTTCTCCATCTGCAGAGGATTGAATCCGGTGGCGACCCCGGGCTCCAACACCTCGTAATTGCCGCCTACCGCGCGAATGAAGATCTCGGCGCCGCGATCCTTATCGAAAAACACCGCGCGCGGCTCGGGCGAGATACGAAGCGCCTGTGCCAGCAGGAAACTGAGCACCACGGTCTTGCCCGACCCGGTTGGGCCGGTGACCAGGAAGTGGCCGATGTCGCGCTGGTGGAAATTGAACCAGTACGGCGTCTGCGACGTCGTCTCCAGGATCGAGATCGGCAAGCCCCAGTGATTGCCCGTCGCCCTGCCGGTTGCGAAATTGTGCATGGACGAAAAGCCGGCGAAATTGGCGCTCGACAACATCGAGGCGCGGGCGATGTAGCTATGGTTGCCTGGCAGCTGCGCCCAAAACGAGGCCTCCATGTTGAGGTCCTCGCGCAGCCAGTTGATGTTCATGTCGGTCAGGCAGGCACCAAGTTCCGACACGGATTTGTCGACACCGGCCAGATCACGCGCCAGGCACATCAGGCTGAAATGGTGATAGCCGAACACGGCTTCCTGGTTCACCAGGCTGTTGAAGGCGAAATCGATGTCGGTTTCGACCGTGCTGCCCGCTTCGTCGGACGCCTGGATCTGCCGCTGCAATCTTGCGATCCGCTCCTGCGCGATCGGCTTGTCGGCAATGGTGAAGGATTGGGTCAGGATGAACTCATGATTGACCTGCAGCAGCCCATCCAGCATTCCCGGTCCCGAAAAAGGCGGGTACTCCTTAATCGACAGGATGGCGCCGAAGCGGCTGTCAGCCGCGCTTGGCCCCTGCGCCTGCAGGGTTCTCCTGGAAAAGTGCAGCCGTGACGTGCCCACATAGTTGCGGATGGCCATGCGGGGCAGGCGCATCGGCCTGCATGCGCCGCAGGTCAGAAGCGCGTTGAAGAAGGCGCAGGGTTCCGAATAGGGCTGGCCGTCGCGGTAGGCGATACCAAGCGGACGGGCTCCGTATTTCAGCAGCTCGCGCGTCATGTTGGAGACGACTTCCTCCAGCTCGTTGACACGCTCGCGAGCCCGCCGTGCCTCCCTCTCCTTGTCCGACGGCCGGTTGAACAGGCCAGACAGAGTGTCGGCCACCCCCAACGCCCCGCGCATACGTGCGCGCACGACGCTTAGGTAAAGCTCGTTGGTGAACATGCGCCTCTGTTTGAGCTCGGCCATGTAGCGACTGTTGATAAGCTCGCAAAACGGGTCCGAGAACGAACCGCCGATTGTGGGAACGACTTGCCTGCGGATGACCGTCGACCAGAGCGAAAACCGGCTCGATCCAAGCGCCCGGATCATGGTGTTGTGGACGCTGGCGCGCATGTTGAGCTCTGCCTGGTCCTCGGTCTGGAAGAACAGGCCGTCGAGCTTGATCACGCTGAGCAGGGCTCCACTTTCGAGACCGATCACCATGTCGGAGAGGTGGCGCATGTAGGGCACGTGCATGGCCATTGGTCTGTCGCGACGCCGTTGACGTCCAAAGCCCAATTCTTCTGCGACGATGTTGAGCATGATCATGGACCGTATGAATTGGTTTGCCAGAACGGCCTGTTTGGTGTGCGCGGTGTCCGGCGGCCTGCGGTCTGGGCAAGATCGAGGATGCGGACGTCGCGGCTGCAGAGCGCAAACAGGGACAGGTAGGTGACGGGCGCGATTGCCGCCGCCCAGAAACTGCTGGTCACCAGGAATGCGATCAGCGTCATGCCGACGATGATGTAGAAGGCGTTGAGCGGCACGCCCCACATCATGGGCGGCCGGGTGAGCCCGATGACCAGGGGTGTCAGTTGCGGCCTATCCTCGGAACGGTCAGGCATCGCTCAGTTCCCGACAGCCGATATCATCTGATCGACGATTGCCGGCGCGCCGAACACCAGCCCGATGCCAATCACCACCGCGCCTGCGGTGAACCACGACAGGCGCCCGGCAAAGGCCAGGAAGCCAAGGCCGATGACAGCGATGATGGCGAGCAACCGTCCGAATGGGCCGGTTATGAAATCGACGATCATCTGCACCGCCGTCTCGAGCGGCGCGAAAGCGCCGGAGGTCTGGGCAAATGCCGGATCGGCAACGGCACACAAGGACAGGCCCACGACAATGGCGACCCTGACAGTTCGCGTCGTTGAAGTCGAGCGCGTGCTCGAGAGACCTTGCTTCATGTCTTCCTCCGCTAGAATTGCAGGACGCCGCCAACCCATTGCCGCGGCTTGCCCGTAGAGTTCATTCCGATGAAAGCGGTAGCCTTGCCGACCATGCCAGGATCGGCGGCATCGCCGCCGGTCTCCCGCTTGAGGCCTGGCAGCTTTAGCTGCCGGTTGATGACCTCGGCCACGAACCGGACCGTCTCCGGGAATGGTGGAACCCCGCCATGTTCGTGAACACTCGCCTCGCCGGCGTTGTAGGCGGCCGCGACGATCAGCGGATTGCGGTAGGTGGCAAACAGGTCGCGCAAAAGCCGCACGCCGCCATCGATGTTGTCGGCCGGATCGCAGATGTCGCTGACGCCGAGGCGGGCCGCGGTCGCCGGCATCAGCTGCATTGGACCACGTGCCCCTTTGGGAGAATTTCTGGCCCGGTCGAGGCGGCTTTCGGCCGAGGCGACCGCGAGCGCGAAATCCACATCGACGCCGTGTCTCGAGGCAGCTTGCGCCACCAGCCTTGCGACCTCATCCGAGCTCAGCCGAGACGGTGCGCATTCGCTGATATCTGGAGTCGCGGCTTCGGTTGGAACAAAGTCAAACCGACTATGCCTGGCCGCGTGTGAGATGGCCGCCGTCGGCCCCGGTTCCGCAACGCCGAAACCGCGGTTGTGTGGAGTCCTGGGTTGACGAACGCTGCCGTCCGGGTCGAGCACATACTCCCTCGCCGCGTTGGGCCAGCGGGTGCCGAAAATCGCATCGATCGCAGCGTTGTCCTGCACTGGCGATCCGGACGCATGATCGGTACGAGGTTGGGCGCGCTGACGGCTTTCGGCTAAGCAGGTCGACGGCTGCGTCCAGGATAAGGTCAGGATGGCCGAGGTCAGCAGGGCAACCAGGCGACGGTTCGCCGATCTGGACAAGCGATGAGCCATGTTGGGTCTCTTGCTGCCGGGTGGTCGATTTCGACAAATCGGTAACCGACGGAAAAAAGAATGTCAAATCGATATTGTTTTTTGTTGCGCGACGGACCGGAAATGGGCAAATTGCGATGAGAAAGACGCGCTATTTGGGAGAGCGTTCGGCATGAAGGGCACTGTATGCAGCAGCTTCGTTCTTTGCCTGGCTTCAATGTTGCCGGCCATGGCGGCCGAACCGATTGACCAGGGCTATGTGAGGTCCCTTGCGGCACCGGGCAAAACAGTGCTGGTCGTGGAATACCATGACGGCCAGGGCGGCATTGCCGAACGCAAAGGCTTCGCATCCACCAGTGGCTTCAGGGCCATCTCGCCAACCGACTTCCGCATCGATGCCGAGACGGTCATCCACCTTTACGGCATCGAGCCCTGCGAGGGAGATCTGGTCAACCGCCGCGACGACTTCTCAGGCAGCTGTGCCGACTATGCCAGAAAGGGCCTCGAAACTCTGTTGCAGTCGCCCAGGGTGATCTTCTGCCGGGCCTTCGTCAGTGAAGCGAACGCCCCGGTCCAGGACGCGACCTGCTACGGCTACTACAATTATCCTGGCAGTCTTGACACGATCGACATGTTTGAGGAGCAACTGGTCTCGATCGGCACTCACCGGATCGCCAGAAAGCGCGATGGCACGCCGGCGCGCAAGGATCTGGCGGACGCAGAAAAGATCGGCCGCGGCGGTTACGGCATGTGGGTCGATCCGAGAATCAAGGCGCAATCGCGATGAGGACCGCCGCTATCCTCCTGGTCTTCGCACTGGTCGCAAGTCCGGCGACGGCGGCGCCGCCCGGCTATTTCGAGCTGCGTCCAGGCGTGACGCTGGAGAGCGGCGACAGCTGGATCGAAGCGGGCACGAAATATCATCTTTATGGTGTCCAGGCTTGTCTTCGCGGGACTTTCTACACCGGCGGCAACGGCCGCCGTGCCGATTGCGGCGAAGCTTCACTCGCCATGTTTGGCGCCTACATCGCCGATGCCAGGCCCAAATGCGCGCCCGTGGCGAGGGTGAGCGACACGTTGCACGTTGCCTGTTTCGTCACGATCGGGCGCGACCGGGTCGATCTTGGCAACCTGATGATCACAACCGGCTTTGCCTTCGCTGCCTTGCGTGCCGACGGATTGCCTTACCATCCCGGCTACGCTGTCGCGGAGCAGGCCGCGCGCGACAGACACGCCGGCCTGTGGCAATTCAAAGATGTCCAGCATCCAGCCATCTTGCTTGGCCAGGCTGCCAGGGTGGAGGCGTCACGGCCATGAGCGCTCGCCATGTCGCGCGGGCACTGGCGGCGCTGATCTGTGCTTGCCTTCCCCCTCCGTCGTCGGCTGCCGACCTTGCCAACGGGCCCGATGGACCGCAGGTTCAGTGGCCGGGGTCGAAGGACTTTAGCGAAGTTGCCGACACCATCGTCGGGCGTGCCAGCGTGATCGATGGTCGTACCTTGTGGTTTCCTCGATTGGCCCTGAAGGTTCGCCTCGCGGGCATTGACACTTGCGAATTGCCGCAATGGGCCTTCGATCCGCAGCGCCACGGCGAAAGCCCTTTTCTCAAGCCGGTCCCATGTGGGCCGTTGGCTAAAGCCTGGCTCAGGCGGGTGGTCGGCGGCAGCCTGATCGTCTGTTCTGGCACGTTTGATGATCATGACGGTTCGCTGACAGGCAGGTGTTTCGCGCATGAACGCGACCTCGCCATCGAGATGCTGCGCACGGGCTGGGCACGCGTCGAAACGCGCTCCCCTGCCCGCCCGGAGTACTGGCAGTGGCAACGCCAGGCCATGTCCGCGCGCTACGGGATGTGGGCGACATACGTTCTCGACATGGACGAATGGCGGGCCAAGGCCGCCGATGGCAGCCTGATGCGAAAGCCGATCGCCGATCTCAATCTGCTCGCCGAGCGCCAACATGAGATCACGCCGCCTTTCCTGGATGCCAGAAGACGCTCAATTCATTCGGATCGGTAGCGTTCTTGGGACGAAGCTCAAGAGCAGTTTTGAGCTTTGTCTCGAAGCGAGTGCCAGTTGCGAAATTTTGCAGGCTTCAGCTCTGCTTTCCGAGCTCTTCGAGGCCATTCCAAATAGCTTCAACAACAGCTTCTACCGAGTAGGGCTTCTGCATCCACCCGAGCGGCCTTGCCGCTTCGGCTCGAAGCCTCACCTCACGGTCGCTATGCGCGGTCGTGAAAATACATCGTATGCCGTGTTCACGATACAGTTCCAACGCAGCGTCGACGCCGTCGCGTTGGCCAAGCAGGCGGATATCCATCAGGGCAAGCACCGGCTTGGTCGCGAGCGCGATGCGGATCGCCTCATCGGCGCTGCTTGCTGTTCCCGCCAGCGAGAAGCCCGCCGCGGTCAGACCGTCCTCTATGTCGAGCGCGATCAGATAATCGTCTTCGACGATGAGTATCAAAGGGCCCTTTGGGATTTCGGGGGGGCCACTGACCATGTCGTCTCTTGAGAAAGCCACTTGCGGGCGAAATGCTCGTTCAAGCCCCCCGGCTTGGCCTACCTCAGGCCTCCATTCGTCTGGTCGCATCGCCAACCCCCTCCGATGTATGAGAAAATGTCACCATGCATCGGCAGGGATCCCGCTGTGCTTCGAAGGTGCCGCCAATCTGTCGCGCCAAGCCCTCGACCAGCCGTAAGCCCGAAGATGACTGGCGTACCGAGCTCAGGTCGAAACCTGGGCCTTCATCCTCGACCACCAGCACATTGCCGGCACCATTCCTTCGGATGTCTACGTGGATGGTTCCGCTTGTGTTGCCGTTCAGGCCATATTTTACGGCATTGATCAAAAGCTCGTTGACAATGAGGGCAAGAGGCATCGCAACGTCGTTCGGCAATTGGATAGGATCCGCCTCGCAAACCAGCTTAATATCCGGCGGGAACATTTGCTTGGCGGTTTCGCAAACGGCGCCCAGGAAAGGCTGCGCGCTGAAGTTGGTGGCGTCGCCCGTATCATAGAGAACCCGCTGCGCGGCAGCCATGGTCGCCACGCGCTTGCTTGCCTCGTCGAGTGTGCGGCGAGCCTCCGGGCTTCGACTCGTTCTTGCCGACACTGAAAGCAGGGACTTCAGCATCATCATGTTGTTCTTGACGCGATGGTTAAGCTCGTCGAGCAGGATCCGCTGTTGGGTTTCAGCCTGCTTCCGTTCGCTCACGTCGACCAGCATGTTTATGCCGCCGATGACTTTCCCATCCGCATCCCGCATGGGCGTCGGATAAGGAATGAACGGGACCCGCGTTCCGTCCGGTCGCTCGGCAACCGCTTCATATCCTCGGACCGGCCGGCCCTCTCGCAAGGAAACAGCCATTGGGCACTGGTCGTGAGGAAGCGGCGTTCCATCCGGCCAGTAAAGCTTCCAGGTTACGCACCATTCGTCACTGCCGATCACCGGCCTGCGGCCGGCGAGTTCCACCGCGGCTTCATTGAAATAAGTAATCTTGCCTTGCTGATCGGTTGTGTAGATCGCGGCGGGAATGGCTGCGAGCAGGTCCTGAAGGTGGCGCTCGCTGTCGCGCAGCTTCGCTTGCGCCTGCTTTTGTTCGGTTATGTCGCGGGCGATCTTGGAGGCGCCGATGATACGGCCCTTTCCGTCTCGCACAGGCGATATTGTCAAGGAAATGTCAACCAAAGTTCCGTCCTTGCGCTGACGGACCGTCTCGAAGTGGTCGACGAGTTCTCCATTGCGGATGCGACGCAATATCAACGGCTCCTCGTCCAGCCGATCTGCCGGAATAATGACGGTAATGGACTTGCCGATCACCTCTGCGGCCGAATAGCCGAACACGCGTTCGGCACCTCGATTCCAGGTCGAGATGATGCCGTTGAGATCCTTGCTCACAATCGCGTCCTGGGAAGATTCTACGATGGCCGCGAGGTGGTGGGCTGCATTCTCGGCCTTCAGATGCTCGATGCCGAACCCAAGCTGGCGGGCGATGGTCCGAGCCACTTCGATCTGCTCTACAGAGCAACTGTGCGGCTGGTTGAAGTAGGCCATGAACTTGCCCAGCAGCCGCCCGGATTCCATGATCGGAATGAACCAGACCCCGCCAATGCCCTCGGTTCGGATCGCCTCCTTCAATGTTGCAGGAAGATCGGCTTTCTGCGCATCCTCCAAACAGATCGGCCGCGGATCCAGGCTGTCTGCCGACCAGGGCGAATGGCCTTCTACCGCGGCGCGATAAGCTTGCGACAGGTTGCGCCAGGCAACGAACTTCATGAGACCGTCTTTGTCCAGCAGCAGGATCGAAGCGCGCTGGCAGCCCAGCGCACGCTGGATTGCGTCGAGCGCCGGCTCGTAGACATCTTTCTGCGCGCGGGCATGCTGGAGCCTTTCGGTGAAGTGGTGCAACGCCGCCTGCTCTTCCGCCCTTTGAGCGAGCACCGCCTCGATCTGCTTGCGCTCACTGATGTCGTGCTGCACCCGCACCGCATAGCAAAACTGGCCGCTGCTGTCGTAGACGCTGGAGGAGGTCATATCAGTCCAAAAAGCCGACCCGTCCTTTCGAACGAACCGCTTTTCCATCGTGTAGCTCTTGATCTCACCTGCAACCTGCCGCCGGTATTGCTCGCGGTCCGCTTCGACGTCGGCGGGAAAAGTCTGATCGAAAATCGATCGTCCGACCAGTTCCTCCGATGTATAGCCTAAAAGATTGCACACATGCGCGTTCACCCGCAGGAGCCGGCCTTCGGCATCCGTTTCCACAATGCCTGTACCGGCGCTGTCATAGGTGAGCGCAAGTCTCTGCTCCTGTTCGAGCAGCAACTCTTCCGTTTTGACCTTTTCCGTTACGTCGATGGTGATGCAACGCGTATTGATGAACCGCCCGCCAATGGCGCGCACATTGGACGTTATCTCGGCCCAACGGACGGAGCCGTCCTTGGCTCGTAGCCTGGCGCGGTAATGTTGAAGTCGCTCATGCCGAGACAGGCGGCTCAGAATATCCTCGATTACCATGGGATCGGCGTGAAATTCCCGGATATTTCGGCCAATATATTCGTCGGCCGAATAACCCAGCATGTCCAGTTCCGCGCGATTGGCACGTAGAATGGTCCCATCATTTGCCACAAGATGGAGCCCGACCGCCGCATTCTCGAAGAAATCGTCCAGTTCGCTGGTGAGCACGAGGTCCGGAATTTCCGCTTCGCACCTCGTCTCATCGGTTCGGGAGCCCGCTACGCAGGTTCCAGCTGGCAAAACTCGTTGTTCCATGCTGCGGTCCCGAATCCCCTTTAACCCACGCAAATTCCCGGACGGAGGAAAGGTTCCACCCAAGAGCCGAACTTTTTTGCCGGCCCCTGGGTCCGACGAACCGAACGCGCCTTCAGCAGCCCGGGAACGAGCCTGTGAAACAATGCGCGGCAGGTACTTGGTGGAGGCCCCCCTGAGGGGCTATCAGCTCCAGGGCGGTAAGCGAGACTGAAGCGCTGCATCTTTGCGCCGCAACACGGGCGATCCCACAACAAGCATTTTGTCGTTCAGCCATCCAGCCTCCCGGGCGGCCTGATCGAGCCCGCCTTTGCGAGCCCACAGACAGGCCAGTGCGCTAAGGCCTCGCGCACGTAACGTCAGCACTCTGGAATGGTACTATCAAGTTTGATGGCGATCAGTATTCTGGGTGTGACGCCGGCCACTGATGTGTTCACCCATAGCGACTGAACAGTGTCATGACTGCTGGCGGATAGCTGGGCCCAGGCCTTGTACGGCGACCGATGCCACCGGTTCCATCCCATGAATTACTTCGGAACTCAGGTGTGATGTTTCCGCAAAAAAGCAGCAATGTCGGGCCGGAACGCCTCGACACTGGCCTCGACCTCCGCGACGTCCGCAGGCAGCAACTCCGTCTTCCGCGCCAGGGTTGCGGCGACCAGGTAGAGAACCTTCTGGTTGGCATCACAGCCGTCAACGGCCTCAAGCTCGATCAATCGCCGCCGCGCCGCTCGCTCGAGAAGACGGCTTACAGCCAGGCCCAACCTGAAAGCAACCCATCGCGCGGCCAAGCGATTGGCGCTCCGGTTACAGGAGAATTTGTCGACCGCGGCAAGGAGGCGCCGATGCCGATAGATGCTGCGCGCCATGGCGGTGGGCGAATTTGCAGGCCTGGCGCGGTGGCAGCCGCTATCGTCCCGGCGCGCCGTCATTAATATGTTAGAGCGTTTGGACCGGCGCGCAGCCCCATCAAGTCTTTGGCCAATCGCCACCCGATGGTGCCAGTGAACCTTTGTCCAGTCACTCTTCCAGGAGCGAAAGAAGTGGGCTCCACAAGGCCAAGATCCCGAAAAAGGACGCTCCCGGGAGGGGTATCTTCGCATGCCGCGGAGATCGTTTTGGCGTCCATCTGAGAAACAGCTTCTCCTCGAAACGGGTGTGCGAGGAAGAATAACCCAATCGCCTCCGGGAGCCGTACTAAAGTTAAATGAAATGATGTTATGGGGCTAAAATATATTGTTCGCACATTGAAGGGCTTCGGCCCCTTTTCGATCGCCTTGCAAGCGTAGCGCAACTTCGGGAACGACTTCCCCGGTGAATGGAACCTGTTGTGGACGGGAATGTTCGTCTTTAGAGACGGCTGAAGCCCGATTGGGCTAAGCCTGCAGCTTTTTGCCGAGTTTCGAGAAAACCGCACACCAGAAGCGATAGTCCTCTTCGCGTCCGTCGAAATTCGCGGTCAACGCGCACCATGCCGCGGCGGTTGCCGCGTCTGACCCATATAGCTGGATCGCAGCCTTTACCGCCGCTGCTGGATCCGCGAAATCCCAGAGCGTCAACTTCCCATAGCCGGTCTCAGAATGGATGGAGAGAGTTTTTGGCACGCCGAGGCCTCCCGCGGGTAGGTCCGGCGAGGGGCAGCGATGTGCTGCGAGGCCGGACGTTGGGAACCCACGGGAAGTGAGCCACGATCCTGAGGCGTTACGCCCAGGACATTCTTCGTGTCGTCCCTGGCCTTCTACAGCTTCGGAAGAAGCTGACGCAGACGCGAATTATTGCAGAGGTCACGCGCCAAGACAACCGGTGCGGTGACCTGCAGGCCATCGTCGGAGGATCACAAAAGCGCTGCCGCCTGAGCGCCATCGGGGGCATAAGTTAGGTGGCGGGTTTTATGCGGGCTCGGGTAGAAGGCAGACATACGCGAACCTGTACCGACGGGTAATGCGCGCTCGCGCAGATCGATATCCGCATCACGGCGCAGAGGGTGGCTGACAACATGGACGAGCTAGCCGGCCAGCCCCGGTCAACAGCAACGCTTGATCCAAAGACAACCACGCCACTGCACTATAATGCGACAGACGCAGTGGCACACAATCAGGAGCTAACGCATGACGCCGTTCGAATTCAAGATCACGGCCGACGAATTCGGAAATGACAGGCGCCAGGAAACGCACGACGCTCATGCTGGAATGAAGGCGCAGCGTGCCTTGCGGCGTCGCCTGCAGAGCCCCTGCGATCTGGTCCGCCTCCTCAAGCTCGGTGAGGACGTGCAAGGAACGCTCGTAGTAGTCCTGCCCGATCTCGGTCAGGCTAACCTTTCGTGTGGTGCGATTGAGAAGCCGCACGCCCAGCCTATCCCGCTTGGACAGCGCTTCCGGTTCGGTCCATACCGGGCGAACCGTTGCTGATGCCAAAGTCGTCGAGGGGCACAGGAGACGAAAGCCGTGGACAGACGAAGCCGGTTCTCCTCGCGGGTCTGGAGCGGCCTCTCCGGGCGGGTGTGCTTCCCGGCATCGTCCGAGACTGCTTCGTTGAAGACGCCTGGGCGCCATTAAGTCCAATTTACCACGTGACACAAACTTGGAGTCCGTGCCGCTCGATGACCTGCGCTCTGAGGGGCGAGCGCTGCTGTGAGAACCGTCAGCCTGTGTCACATCTTATTTTTCGGGTGGCACCATATCGTGGAATTGGCGCCCGCCGAATATGTGAACGTGAAGGTGCGGCACTTCTTGGTGGCCATGCTGGCCCACATTGACAAGCAGGCGATAACCGTTCGCAACGAGGCCGGCTTGTCGGGCGACCTCACCAACGGCACGCATGAAGCCAGCGACTTCCGCGTCAGGCGCCTTAGCCGTGAAGTCATCCCACGATACGTAAGGTCCACGCGGAACGACAAGTATATGGACAGGCGCTTGTGGATTGATGTCGTGAAACGCGACCGCGAACTCGTCTTCATAGACGAGCGCTGACGGTATTTCTCCACGCAGGATGCGAGCGAATATGTTGGATTGGTCGTAAGCCAGGGAGAGGTCAATGGGCATTGGATTTACCTCAAGAATCGAGTCGAAGCCGTCAGGCCTGCCTGCAAGACCCGCCGCAGGGCTGCTTTTGGCAATAACGCCGTCCCCGATATCGAGAGGCATGCCTATGCCCGCCGTAGAGATCGGCTTTGCCTGGCCGAGGAAATCAGACGCAGTTCAGTGAAATCGCAAGCTGCACGACCACCCTCTTCCCCTGGCCATGTGGCCACGTTTCAGATTATCGACACAGGTCAAAGATCGAGGCAAACAGCGCCTTGCGGGCGGCTGCAACAGGCCAGGACAAAGCCCGCTGACTTTTCTTCGGACGTGAGTCCGCCAAGATCATGCATCGCGACTTCGCCGGAGAGCTTGGCTATCCGGCACGTGCCGCAAATTCCCTGCTGGCAGCCGGTGGGAATATAGATACCACAGTTGCGCGCCGCATCCAGCAGGGTCTCTCCGGGCGCGCAGCGATGCTCCAATCCGGAACGGGCGAACTGGACCGAGGACGAAACGGCAGATGCAAGATCCGGAGCAACACCGCTCAGGCTGCCTCCGAAGCTCTCCTCATGGTAGCCGCGTGGATCAACGCCTGCCTCGCCAAGGCCCTCTCGCAGCGCCTTCATGTACTGTTCGGGGCCGCAGGCGTAGACGGTGCGCTCGCCAAGATCCGGGACGAGGCGCAGGAGCATGGGGCCGTCTATGCGGCCAGTCGGCCCTGCCCAGGAGGGATCTTTCCTGGAACAGACGCAGGTCACACCCAGATTGGGGAACCGTGCAGCGAGCGCATCGAGTTCCGACCTGAAGATGATATCTCGCGGCGACCGCGCGCTGTAGATCAGACGCTGGTCCAGATCGGATGCCCTGTCTGTCAACGTACGCAGCATCGACATTAGAGGCGTGATTCCGCTGCCGCCGGCAAGAAACAGAGGCTTTTCACTGTGCAAGCCGTCGAGTTTGAACGAGCCCAGCGGGCCTTCAATCTTGATTTCGTCGCCCGCCCGCAGATTCTCGTGAAGCCAATTGGAAACGAGCCCGCCTGGTGTCCGTTTGACCGTGATGTGCAAGTCGAGCGGTCGTGTAGGTGGCGACGAAACGGAATAGGACCGGGCCACCGCCGCGCCATTGATCGTGAGGTGAAGGACCACGTATTGCCCCGCATTGAAGCAGAACATGCGGTCTGAGGCAGCCGAGAAGACAAATGTCTTCACGTCGTGCGTCTCGTCAATGACCGCACGGCAGAGCATGGCCTGTGGCGATGCCTCGGCCCATTGCCGCTGCCGCATCGTTGCGAAAAAATCGGAAGCCGGAAACGAAGTGTGCGCGTTCATGTTTGGCTCTTCAATGACGCGCCAACATGGCAGCCGGAGGCTTTCCGCAACAGTGGCTTGAGCCCTGCTTTTTAATCGGGAATTTCGATCTCACGTCTCGAGCGACATCACCGCCAGCTGCAGCGCACGAAGCCCTTTGCGGATGATCGGCTCATGCTTGCGCCGGGCGAGCATGGCCGTATGGACGGGCTGGTAGAGCGTCGGTGCGCCCTCCACCAGAAACGACGGGCACTCGGCCGTAAACCTGCGGGCATCGTCGTTGCGCATGTAACAACTCCCCCCCGTTCGCCGCAGCATCGCTTCGGCCAGGCTCTCGGATCCCATGGAAAGACGCGAAATTGCCAAAGAAGGGATCAGCTCCGAATGGGTTTTCTCGAGTACCACGGTGTAACCCGGCCGAATGTAGCTGTCAGGATCGACCTCCGACATCGTCCTCGCAAAGGTCGAGACCATCACATATTCCTCGACCATGAGGTGCTCATAAGTAATTTCGGGAAGATAGCGGGGTGCGTAGAGCACGGCTATGTCGAGATTTCCCATGCTGAGATCGCTCACCATCTGGTTGGAATAGTCCGACTCTACATGGATCGAGGCTTTGGGAAGGGCCTGACAGAGCGCCTCCACCCACCCAGGCAGCACTGAGCGTGTCATGCCAACCTGCGCGGCCACGCGCAGGGTTCCTTCGAACCGATTGAACGCGCGCACATCATGGCGCGCCTGTGACCAGGTCGAGAGCATCGCGCGCGCATAGGCTTCGAAACGTCGCCCCGCCGCGGTCGGTTCGGCGCCGGCGCGACCCCGATGGAAAAGCTCCGACCCTACCGCGCTTTCGAGGCTCTTGATCCGACTGCTGACCGTCGACTGCGTAATGTTGAGCCGGTCGGCAGTCCGGTTGAAGTTCCGCGATTCGATGATGTCGAGGAAGGTCTCAATGTGGTCCAGCTGCACGCGCGCCCCACCCTAATCGAAAAAGCCGATCGTTACGCGGAGATCATTGGCTTGATCAGGCAATTGTCAAGGCGGAAGCTGGAGGAGCTAAACGGCAAGCAACGCCGCGGTCTGGAGAGGGAGCGAAAGCCAAGTGTTTATCGTCGACTGCGATTGTCACAATTACTGGTCCAGCGCCACGGTGTTGGAGCCGTATCTTTCGGGCATCTGGAAGGACATGTTCATCGAGGGCGAGAAGACCGGCCCCAGGGGATCCTTCCCGCACGGCCATCGCCCTTGGTTCCATCCGCAGGACTTCTCCCGGAAAGATGTGCGGCCCGAGACCGAAGCCGACAACTACCGGATCATGAAGGAAAAACATCTCGACAAATACAATGTCGGCGTGGCGATCCTGACCGGGGACGAGCCGATAGAAGCCTCGACTCTCGCAAACCCCTATTACGCCAGTGCGCTGGTCAGCGCCTACAATGACTATCAGGTCGCCGAGTGGTTACCGAAGGACAACCGCTTCATGGGTTCGATCATTATTGCGCCTCAGGATCCGAAGCTGGCGGCCGCCGAGATCCGTCGGCTCGGCAGTCACCCCCGCATGGTCCAGGTTCTAGCCTCCCAAGGCTCCGTGAAGCCCTATGGCGACCCCTTCTACCACCCGATCTACGAAGCCTGTGCGGAGATGGGATTGCCGTTCGCCATTCACCTCGGCGGTCACGGTGGCGTCAACTGGAACGCCGTCGCTCCTGCCCCCACGACCTTCTTCTGGGAAACGCACGCCATCCTGCACATGTCGGCGATCAGTCACGTCGCCAGCATGATCGCTCACGGCGTTTTCGAGAAATGGCCAGAACTCTATTTCGTTATCGTCGAATGCGGCGTCGCCTGGGTGCCTACCGTCCTGTGGCGTCTCGACGCCGACTACAAGGCGCTGCGCAAGGAAACGCCGTGGTTGAAGATGCTGCCATCGGAGTACTGCCGCCGCAACATACGCTTCTCCACGCAGCCGCTGGAGCAGCCGGCCAACGTGCAGCATCTCTGGTCCATCCTGGAAGCGATGGACGGCGAAAACACGCTGATGTTTGCGTCGGACTATCCGCATTGGGACTATGACGACGCCAACACGCTGCACATCCCCCCTGCCTGGAGGACCAAGGTCATGGGTCAGAATGCGCTCAACGTCTACAAGCGCATTCCTGCCGTCCTAACCGCGAACGCTGCCTGACGGAGCAGAACATGGCCGAGAAAACCTTCATCTGCCGCGTCGACGAGATCGAAGCCGGGACACCTGTCATTGCCAAGGTCCGCAGCCTTTCGGTGGGCGTGTTCCGCATCGGAGACACCTTCCATGCGCTGCTCAACATCTGTCCGCATCGCGGCGCGCCGCTCTGCGAGGGACCGCAATGCGGGACGACGGCGCCGGTCGAGGAAGCCCGCTTCATCTATCATCGAGAAAACGAGATCGTGCGCTGCGCCTGGCATGGCTGGGAGTTCGACATCAAGACGGGCTCGGCACTTGTCGACCCGGCCGTGCGGGCGCGGACATTTCCCGTCATGGTCGAGGACGGCAACATCTATGTGACCGCGTGAGGGTCAAAAAGACCAGCAGGTCAATGAAGGAGGCGAAAAGCAAAGGAAGACGAGCTGGAAGATCGACGTGCATGACGAGGGTTGGAAAATAACGCGGAAAATCCGCCAATGGGAGAACGAACATGTCGGAATCTGAGTACAAACTTCGCATCGCGCAAAGTCTGATCGGGCGCGGCAAGGTTTCCCGCCGCGACTTCATCCACCTGGGCCTGGCGGCAGGCCTGACCGTCGCTGCCGCCGACCAGATCTTCGTCACCACTGCCCGGGCAGAACCGCAGCAAGGCGGTTTCGCGAAGCTCGGCATGGCGCATGGAGCGACTACAGACTCCATCGATCCGGCCGGCTATCCCGATACGTTCACGCAAACGGCTTTCTCGGGAGCCATGTCCAACAGCCTCACGGAGGTTGACGCCAAGGGAGGCATACAGCCGGACCTGGCCGAGAGCTTCGAATCTTCCAATGGCGCCAAGACCTGGGTGTTCAAGCTGCGCAAGGGCGCCACCTTCCACAACGGCAAGAACGTGACGGCGGACGACGTCGTGACATCGATGCGCTATCATATGGGTGCCGATACCAAATCGGCGGCGAAGTCTCTGCTTGAATCCGTTTCCGATATCAAGGCGGATGGCCCGGAAACGGTCGTCTTCACGCTCAACAGCGGCAACGCCGATTTCCCTTACATCATGAGCGACTATCATTTCGTCATCATGCCTAGCGTGGATGGCAAAGCCGATTGGGCATCAGGGGCCCGAACCGGCGCCTTCGTGCTTGAGAATTTCCAGCCTGGCGTTTCGGCCAAGCTCAAGCGCAATGCGAATTACTTCAAGAACGGCAAGCCTTACCTGGATGAGGCGGAGTTCATCGCGATTACGGATTTGGCCGCACGCATGGCTGCGCTCTCGACCGGGGAAGTGGACTACATCGGCCGCGCCGATCTGAAGACACTCGGCATGTTGAAGCGCAATCCAAAAATCGACATCATCGAGATCACCGGCTACGGGCACTATACATTGCCGATGAACGTCACCATGGCGCCATTCGACAATCCGGACGTGCGCATGGCAATGAAATGGGCGATCAACCGTCAAGAGATCGCCGACAAGATCTTCCTCGGACATGCTACCGTTGCCAATGACGATCCGATCGCGCCGGCGATCAAGTTTTACAAGAACCCGGAGCCGCAGCACAGTTTCGATCCCGAAAAGGCGCGCCATTATCTGAAGAAGGCGGGCATGGAAAAGCTGAAGGTCGATCTCTCGGTCGCCGATGCCGCTTTCGCAGGTGCGGTGGATGCGGCCGCACTCATTCGCGAGACGGCCGCACAGTGCGGCATCGACGTCAATGTGGTGCGCGAGGCCGAGGACGCCTATTGGGACAATGTCTGGCTCAAGAAGCCGTGGTGCGCTTCCTATTGGAGCGGTCGCGCAACCCCCGACTGGATGTTCACGCAAGCCTTCGCAGCCGAATCCAGCTGGAACGAGTCGTTTTGGAAGAATCCCCGCTTCAACGAATTGCTCGTCCAGGCCCGAGCCGAGACGGATGAGGCCAAGCGTGCCGGCATGTATGCCGAAATGCAGCAGCTGACCCATGACGATGGCGGCAGCATCGTGCTGGTGTTCAACAACTTCGTCAGCGCCAAATCCAAGAAACTGGCCCATGGCGATGTGGCGCCGAATTGGGAAAATGACGGCCTGAAGATGGCTGAGCGCTGGTGGATGGCTGAGGCATAGAGGTGTTTGTCAGGCGCGCCGCTCGCACCGCGGACGGCACGCTGTTGGGATTGCGCGCATGCGTGTGAATCCAGTCGCAAAAACGGTGATGCAACGGTTAGGCCTTGGCCTGATCACGTTGTTCGTCGTTTCGATCATCATCTTTTCGGCGATCGCCATGCTTCCAGGCGACTTCGCCAAGGCGACGCTTGGCCAAGCTGCTACCCCCGAAACAGTCGCGGCCCTTCAACACGAGATCGGCCTCGATCGCCCGCCAATCGAACGCTATTTCAGCTGGATGGGTAAGATGGCACAGGGTGACTTTGGATCCTCCTTCGCCAGTCGAACCGGGTACCGGCGGACCGTCGCGGAGATCATCGCACCGCGGCTCTACAACACCATGTTCCTGGCGGTCATGACCGCGCTCGTCGCGGTGCCGCTGGCGTTGGGGTTGGGCATTCTTGCGGCCCTCTACCGCAACAGCTGGTTCGATCGGCTTGTAAATACGGTGACGCTTACGACAATTTCGTTCCCTGAATTCTTCGTCGCCTACATGCTCGCTTTCCTGATCATCTCGCGCGATACCTTCGCCGGCACAGACTTGGCACAATCTTTACCCGTCTGGCTCGCGGCTTCGATCAACTGGACGCTGAACGTCGTACCGAAGTTCCCGACCCTGGCCAATATCAGCGGCCAGACGCCGTTCTGGGAACACGTCTGGCGTGCGGCTCTGCCGTCGATCACGCTCACACTCGTCATCGTCGCTCACATGATGCGAATGACGCGCGCGGCGATCATCAACATGCTTTCAAGCCCCTATATCGACATGGCACGCTTGAAGGGGATGACGCCAATGGTGGTCGTGCTCCGGCACGCCTTGCCAAACGCCTGGGCCCCGATCGTGACAGTTGTCGCCTTCAACCTTGCCTATCTCATCGTGGGCGTCGTGGTTGTCGAGGTGGTGTTCGTCTACCCCGGTGTGGGCCAACTGATGGTCGATGCCGTGAAGTCGAGAGACGTACCGGTCGTGCAGGCCTGCGCGCTTGTCTTCGCCGCCACCTATATCCTGCTCAACCTGATCGCCGACATCATCTCGATCGCAACCAACCCGAGGCTTCTGCACCCAAGATGACAAGTGCGGAGCCCCTCATCCAGACCACCAGCGCGGCCAGGGTAAGGCGCACACGCCGATCTCGCATGAGGACAGCGCTGAAGAAGGCGCCGCTCAGTGCCTGGTTCGGTATGGGTGTAACCCTCTGCTACGTTCTGGTCGCCCTGTTTGCGCCTCTGATTGCTCCCTATCGGGAAACGCAGGTCTTCAGCGAGGCATTCGCGCCCTGGGGCCACGAGTTCATGTTCGGGACTGACCAACTGGGTCGCGACATGCTCACTCGACTGATCTACGGGGCCCGCAACACGATCGGCATCGCCTTCGCGACAACCATCATCTCCTTTGCAGCGGGTGTGACGCTCGGCCTCCTGGCTGCAATGTACCGGGGGTGGCCAGACCAGATACTATCACGCGCGGTGGACGTGTTGATGTCGATCCCGAGCCTGATTTTTGCGCTGATGCTGCTCTCGATATTCGGCTCTTCGATCACCAGCCTCGTCTTGATCATCGCATTGCTGGATTCTACACGCGTGTTCCGTCTGGCGCGAGCCGTTGGACTCAACGTCGTGGTGATGGACTATGTCGAGGTCGCGCAATTGCGCGGCGAAGGGCCCGCATGGATTCTGCGCAAGGAAATCCTGCCCAACATTCTGCCGCCGCTCATCGCGGAATTCGGCCTGCGTTTCTGTTTTGTGTTTCTGACCATCGCAGCATTGTCGTTCCTGGGCGTCGGCATACAGCCCCCATCGGCTGACTGGGGGTCGATGGTGCGGGAAAACGCAACGCTGATCACCTATGGCGATGTCACGCCGCTGCTGCCGGCGGGCGCCATTGCCCTCCTGACGGTAGCGGTGAACTTCGTCGTGGACTGGTTTTTGCATTCAACCAGCGGACTGCGTGATGAAAACTAGCAGTGCCACCGCACGCGAAAAAGGAACAGATCTTCTCAAGGTCCGGGACCTTCACGTTGAAGGCTTCTCCGATGAGCGCTGGCATCCGATCGTGCGCGGCGTGGATCTCTCGCTTAAACGCGGAGAAGTGCTCGGACTGATTGGCGAATCCGGCGCCGGGAAGTCGACCATCGGCCTTGCGGCAATGGGCTATGCCAAACCGGGATGCCGTATTACCCAGGGCTCGGTGCTGTTCGACGGCGTCGATCTTTTGTCAATGAGCGAAGCCCGTCGTCGGCGGCTTCGGGGCTCTCGCATCGCCTATGTGGCGCAAAGCGCAGCCGCCTGGTTCAACCCGGCTCACCGGCTCCTCGATCAGACCGTGGAAACGGCAGTTGCGCACGGGATCGCCAGCCGGGACAAGGCAAATCGCGATGCTATTGAGCTTTATCGACGCCTCCAGCTTCCCGAGCCTGAGACCATCGGCTTCCGGTATCCGCATCAGGTATCCGGCGGCCAGTTGCAGCGCGCCATGACTGCCATGGCCATGGCTTGCCGACCCGACCTGATCGTGTTCGATGAGCCGACAACTGCGCTCGATGTGACCACGCAGGTCGAGGTTTTGGTTTCGATCCGCAGGATTGTTGAAGATTTCAACACAGCGGCGATCTACGTCACGCACGATCTGGCCGTGGTGGCGCAGATGGCGGACCGGATCATGGTTCTGCGCCATGGACAAACGGTCGAGGAAGCGGACACGCGACAGATGCTCACGGCCCCTACCCAGGAATACACCCGGACGCTCTGGGCCGTGCGCAAGCTCGCCAAGCCGGAGATTAAGACCCAGGACTATTTGCTCACCATCGACAATGTCACCGCCGCCTATGCCGGAAGGGTCAAGGTGCTGGCGGACGTGTCCATCAAGGTTCCGCGCGGCCGGACGGTAGCAGTGGTGGGCGAGTCAGGATCGGGGAAATCGACGCTTGCCCGTGTCGTTACCGGTTTGCTGCCCGCCATATCCGGGTCGCTTTCATTTGACGCCAAGCCGCTTCCCTTGTCTCTGAAGGAACGCTCGAAAGACCTGCTGCGCCGTATCCAGATGATCTATCAGTCGCCCGACAGCGCGCTTAACCCTCGCCAGACGGTCGAGGACATAATCGCACGGCCCCTCGAATTCTATTTAGGCCTGAAGGGGGAGCAGCGAGACCGCCGGGTCGGTGAGCTCATGCACATGATCGAGATGGACGAAAGCTTCCTCGACAGGCTGCCTGGTGAATTGTCAGGAGGACAGAAACAGCGCATCTGCATCGCCCGCGCGCTAGCTGCCAATCCGGAGCTCATCATCTGTGACGAGGTCACCTCGGCACTCGATCAGATTGTGCAGGAGGAAATCCTGACGCTCCTGATGCGCCTGCAGCGCGAACTCGGCATCAGCTATATCTTCATCACCCACGATATCGCGACGGTAAGAGCGATCGCGGACGAGGTCGTGGTCATGCATCAAGGCAAGGTGGTGGAGCAGGGCTTGAAGACCGAGATTTTGACACCGCCGCACGCTGCCTACACCGAACTGCTTCTCTCTTCCGTGCCGGACATGGATCCGGATTGGCTGACGCAACTGCTGGCACGACGGAAGAACCAGGGCATTCTAGACCCGGCTGGTTGAATAGTCCTGCCAATGGAATTAGCAGTTCTCTCACCCACGGCTGAATCCGCCAACACACAAACGTCGCTGCAATGGTTCAGAAGTGCTGGGGCGTAATAGCCAACGAAATCGGTGTGTCCAATGATAGGCGATGCAGGGATTGAGCCTGCGACCGCCGGGTGAAAAGCATAGTCCTTGGCTAATCTTGTTGCGGGTTTTCGGCCACCGCTTTTGCCCAAAAAAGGCTACTTGCGCAAACCGAGCGCGTGCACGCTAGATCAGTCCTTTGCGAACGTTCAGGTGAGTGAACGCCGTTACTAGTATGGCGCCGACCATGAAGTAGAGCGTGGACATGACATGGCCGTTGTGGAACTGGAAACCAGCACAAAGCAGCGCCAGCACAACGGCGAGGAAGGCGGTTACGCGCGAGAAGTCATCTGACATGGGCGACCTTTGAAAGATTGGTGACCGCCCTCAATCGGCCGCGCGTTCTATAAGGCGCTTTGCACCGTCCTGCAACTCGGCCTAGTGCAGAATCTTGGCCGGCCATGCCCCGACGCTCTCAGCTTCTCTCTACTGGGCCGTGTTGGTTGGGCGGAGCGGGCCCCGAAGCTCGGGTGCTGATAAGTCTTGGCGCTCTGGCGCTCGGATTGCTAAGCGCCTTTGAAGTTCGCAGGGGCCTGGCGCTCGTTTCACGAACTTCGGCTTGCTGAGCGGTTCGAATCCGCCTCTGGGCACCATCACCTTCCTAAGGTGTTGATCCAGCTGAAAAACCAGCAAAATTAAATGCTTAGGGCTACCCGAGTGCTACACATAAAAGCAATAACCAAGGATTTCATAGGGGAAATCGCAAGGCTCGCTGGCAAGTCAGCGAGCCCACGTCCCAGAGTGGGACGATTACCAGCGCATAAAACTGCCAACGGCTGGTTAAGCATGAATTTACCACGACATACAGGCGAACGGATCGTGAATGAACGAACCGGATTGGCGGCGGTTATGCTCGCGCTTCCAATGAGGACTACGTTTTGTTCGCGACCGCCTTCGCCTTGCTGATCTCATTCTCGGTCAGCATTGCCCTTGTTTCATGGGCCGCGCCCAGCACAGCGCAAGCCATATCCGCCGACCTGCACAAATCCATCGCCGGATGGCTATTGCGTGAAGCAAGGTCCGACGCGCCCCCGCAAGGCTCTAGATGATTGCCTCGCCATCGCAGAACTCCCTCATGCCACAGTCCCGGAGATAGGCATACCGCGGGCCATGAAACGTGAGCCGATCTCGACTTCACCGCCCCAGCGGTAGTTTGGACATCGCCGCAAGTTCTTCCTCGTCTCTAATTCCGGCCTGATAGTTTGCTATAACTCGGGATGCGAGCGCTTCACGTCCCTCCGACGATTGGCCCTCGGTTTTCAACTTCTCGAACACGCGTCCTAGCAGAGCGACTTCAGAGGAATCGAAGACGCCAGCTTCTTTGGCTCGCTGATAAATTGGCATGTGCGCTCCCTCCAAGGAATAGGTGAGAAACTGATCTCACTTAAAGACTCGACGCAAAGCAAAAAATGGATCGGTATTGGCCCTACATCCCTGATTGACACCTCGGAGAGGCTTGACAGCAGATAGACGTACACGGCCCGCCCGGCCGACTTTGCTGGTGGTGCGCCCAGAAACGATTTTGGAACCAAACCAAGCATCCTCCCATTGCAGGTGCTGGCACTTGAAAGGGAGGTATGTAATGGAAATCCAAGGCATTTACGCCGCGCTCGCGACAGCAAGCATGGATCGTGCAGAGAAGTTCTATACCCATCTGTTCGCCCGGGAGCCTGATGATCGTCCCATGGACGGGTTGATCCAATGGCGCGGCGTCGCAGGCGCGAACATTCAAATCTTCGATGACAAGGACAAATGCAGGGTTCGGCAGACTGACCGTTGTTGTCCCGAGAATAGATGACGCCCGCAGATCGCTCGAAGGAATTGGGGTGAAGCTCACCGGCGAATCCGAGGGCGACTACGGACGGATTGCCCAGTTCTCAGACCCTGACGGAAATCGCATCACTCTTGCGGAGCCTCCCTCGAGGCCCTTCAAAACGTGAACCCGAAGCCACTCTTCGATCTGCCTCGCAAGTTGAGTCCAATAGTGCCTGTTGAGTTGTGCGGGTTCACCAGCCCGGAACTAGCGTCGGTTTTCCTCCCGTTCGGAAGTTGGCGAGGTGTTCGGGATGCTCGTGCCTATGCGGCTTTCGAGAGGTGGCTTTGAATAGATGCTCCAAGAGAAGGCATCGGGCCGAATACCCTGCTCGACTTGGCTCCACGTCACGGGCGATTGGGAACCCGGGGCGGGCTCTCGCTCGTCGCGGGACTTTTCCGCGTTTCGACCCCTGTCTTGGATCGATACCGCATTTGGAAATAGTGGTCGTTGATATGGCCGATCGGGCGAAAGCTTGATGCTCTCTTCCAAGCGTCTGATTGCCGTTGTGGAGGGACGCCAGATGAGCCTATGCCCTATTCGGGCCGATGGCTTGGCAAGTTTGCCATTCAAGCGCCAATTGGGCTCGCGGGGGCCAATAAGGTCAGTAGATTCCCACGGCAATGACGAGGATAATCCCGATAACAGCCAGGGCCATGACCGCCACCATTGCGGCCTCAAACGGGCCGCCGCCGTTCCTTAAGTGGTCCATCTTTTTTTGCTCCCACCGTACGCCCCAATGAAAGACCGGGACCTGTTCCAGCGGAATTACAAATGTTAGGGGCGAGAAAAGATCGTCCTGAATCCAAGCACTAACCACGGAAGCCGAGGTTCTTACCAAAGCAATCGTTGCGAGGGTTGAAAAGCTCAGCGGCCGAGCGCGAAGCAGGGCTGCCCCGCCGAGCGTTCAGACTAGCGGCTGAGGAAAAGCCAACAGCAGCGGGTGATCGGGAACCAAGTTCGCGACCGAGAGTTAAGGGGGCCCTGTCAGCGGCGGCTAACTCAACATGCTCCTTGCGGTGAACAATGCGATCTCGACGGCCGTACTGGCTGGTAGGAGTGCGAATGCAGAAGTTTTTGGTGTGATAGACCTCACCAACAAAACTGAGGCCGAAATCGGTCCCATCAGCTTGGGCATGGCCATTCAGTTCGTGGCCAACGGCTCGGTCCTTGGATATGACGTACGCGGGGCGATGGTGGTCTACGGCGAGCCGGGCACACCGAGCTTAAGGGCGAGAGAGTGCGAGCGATTGTGGGCGCAATTTGGCGGCGCTCTTCTTCGACCGTAACCGTCTTCTGCATTTTTAGAGTTGTAGCCGTCGGAGTTAGATCGGGAGCATGGGGACGTGGTTTCGAACTTCTTTGAGAACGCATCGGTAAGGCGTAAACTGGCGGTTTTGATCCGCATGATGAGGTTCGCGCGTTCGATAGGCACGAGCTGACATACTTGGGTCCGGATTACCTTCGATCGGCCTCTTGGCTGCGGCATTTCATACGACTTGGCTAAAGCGGCGCTTGGGCGATTGCCGAACTCGCTTCAAACCACTGCGGATCGTGAGCCGAATCCATTGAGAAGCTATCCAAACTCCGCAGCTTCCGCAGGCAGGTCGTCGAGCACCGGATTTTACGGCTTGCCAGAGAGAAGCGGACTTGGCGTTCCTGTGCAACCGACAGAAATCGAAGCGCCGCTATCATATGTAATTGCCTGCCGGATGTGATATGCCTGATTGCTGGCCGCAGTAGCTTTTCAAGAGAAAACGTCATGCTGTATCCGGGCCGATTTTTGGAGCCGAGCGAAATTGGGATGCTCGCCCACGCTTTTCAGACAGTCTGCAAAGAGCGCGGCGTTTACCCTCTTTCGCAAGAAGGGGAGCGCTTAGCTTCGCATTTGCTCAAGCTGTTTATGAACGGCTTGACCGGGGAGGACGAATTGCTCGACGCCGAGAGAAACCGCGCTCGACGGCATGACCGGTCGTTACAGCAGGTCTCTGCCAGTCACGCAGGGACGAGGGAGGCCGCATGAATCCGACAGAGCTGGGTAGACCGGCGGCTCAAGGCAAGAAACCTTGGTGCAGACGTTCGAATCAAAGCTAAGCGTATCACAGGCCTTCATGCCGCGAGCGCTGACCCAACCTTAAGCATGCGGAATATAGATTCCGGTTGAAGAGACCGTGCCAAAAAGGCGCCGCCGACGCTACTGAGCGGCTGCTCGCGCATCCTATTATACAAACAAACTGTCGTGCGGCAGTCGAGGTTGTCTAACTCGTCGGCCATCTCAGCCGTCTAATACTGACTACCTTGGCATCGGCAAAAGCCTCGCTATTGGCGATGTGAGATGTCGCCGCAGGCCGCAGTCGAAGAAGCGGTGCACTCCGATCGGCCGCTATACCCGCGCTGCAAGTGCATCGCATGTGCAATTGTTATGTACTTTTCAACACCAAGTTCAAGCCGCACGAGGAAAATGACAAGGAAGCCATTCACGACGCGTTTAGACCCATCGGTGTTAGCTCTGGCTGAAAAACTCGCAGAGTCCGGACGTCGTTCGGTAACGGCTGTCATCGAACTCGCATTGATCGAGTATGCGGAACGTCGTGGCTTTAAGGCGCGAGAAGCCGAAAAGGGCGGATAGCTGCCATTGCGAAGCACACTCGCTGAGCGGCCGAAATGACCGTTTACCAAAGGAGCCAGTAGCTCTCCGACGACATTCACACGGGTGGTCATTTGGCGCCGGTGCTCTCGGCGCATTCAATCCAGTTGGCCGCTCTCGCAACGGCTTCGATGAGCCTCGCTGTCCCATCGAATGCCGAGATCGGATGATCAGGGTGTCGCCGTGCGGAAGCTGCGCACGAAGCTGTCGACCACGTTATCGAGGTCCGCCATAGACAGGCAGAGCGGCGGGCACATTCTGATGACGTTGCGATACGGTCCCGAGCGGCTGGCGACCAGGCCCTGACGCCGGGTTTCTTCGAAGACTTGCAACGTTTCCTCGGGCGCCGGTTCCTTCGTGGCGCGGTCCTTCACCAGCTCGATGGCGAGCATGAGGCCTTGTCCCCTGATGTCGCCGATCAGCGGAAAATCCTTCTTGAGGTCCTGCAGCCTTTGCTTCAGCGCGCCGCCGACCGTAGCGGCGTTCTCCTGCAGCCGCTCCTCGCGTATCACCTTGAGCACCGCGCGTCCGGCGGCGCAGGCGACCGGATTGGCGCCGTAGGTATGGAACAGGAACTTGTCGGCCATGGACTCCGCGACGGCGCGTTTCGCGATGACGGCGCCGAGCGGGATGCCGTTGCCGACGCCCTTGGCGACAACGACGATGTCGGGAACGACGCCATGCGACTCGAACGCCCAGAAGGCATCGCCGGTTCGCCCGACGCCGGACTGCACCTCATCGATGATGCAGATGCCGCCGGCAGCCCGCACGCGTTCGAATGCGCCCGCGATGTAGCCGGCGGGCATCGGCACGATGCCGCCGTAACCCTGCACCGGCTCGATGATCATGCCGGCCAGCCGGCCGCTGGTCGAGCTGGCTATGGCACGTTCGACTTCGTCGAGATAGGGCTGCACACCTTCACCGTGGACGCCCCGATACTGGTTTGGCTCGGCGACGAAGGTCACCCCGCCAAGCTGCGGCACCTGGTGACGAAAGCCAGCTATGCCGGTCACCGACTGGGCGCCGAAGGTGGCGCCGTGGTAGCTTGAGGCAAGCGCCAGCATGTCGATGCTGCCGGTGTGCGAGCGCGCCATAAGCAAAGCAAGGTCGATCGCCTCGGCGCCGCTGTTGGTAAAATGCACGACCCAGTCGTGACCGGCCGGCATCGTCGCCACCAATTCCTCGGCATATTGGGCGGGAACCGGATGGTAGAACATCGTCGTGCAATGTGTCAGTTCGCTCACCTGCTCGGTGGCTGCCTTGACTACCTGCGGATGGGCGTGTCCGACCGAGATGCAGAGATTCATACCGAGCAGGTCGATGTATTTGCGGTCCTTCTCGTCCCACACATACTGGCCTCTGCCGCGCTTTAGGATCAGCGGCTCCTTGTAGGGAACGAACTTGCGTTGCGAGGCCGAATAGAAGCGGTTCCGCCGATCGACGATGGCTTCAGTCGACCAGTCGATCTCCAGACTTGAATGGACGTGCGGGGCGTTCATGTCGTGCCTCCAGAGTTGAGATTCCCCGCGGATTGAGCACGGAATGCGCAGCATCCGCACCGGCAAACACCCTCCATCAGGATAACTGATGGAGCCGATTAGTCATGCGGTGAGGGGCGGTCGACCGTGTAGCAGTCGGCGGGAAGGCTTGGCAGGCGGGTGCTGATCGCGTGCGTCAAAACCTCGGCGGTGCGGGCGGCGAAAGCCTCCGGCAGGTTTCCGAGTTCCCGCTCTCGTGCGACCAGCAGGATGTTGCGCGACAGACCCGTAAACGGCAGGGGATGCACGTCGATCTCCATGCCCTCCGCCAGGCCGTCGATAAGCAAGGTCGGTGTCAGGATCGCAAAGCCCATGCCGGCGGCGACGGGCGCCATCACCACGCTGGAGCGGTCGCCTTCCATGGCGCGCGGGATTTCGATGCGCAGGCGGCTGAGGTGCTGGTCGACGCGCAGGCCGACCGGCGTCTCGCGCGAGAACCGCACGAAGGCAAGCTTCTTCGAGAGCTTGACGATGTCGCCGACATCGCCGGCAAAACCTTTCGGCGTTACCAGCAGAAATTTCTCGGTCATCACCGGATGACGCGTCAGTCCTTCGATCTCGAACAGCTCGCCGGAGGTGACGGCGAGGTCGGCGCGGCGGGCGCGCAGCAGCGCTACATGATCGGTCGCGAGACCCGCGAACAGGCTGAGCTCGGGAACGCCGAAACCTTTGCGGGCGAGCACCGAAAGCGCCGGCGCTAGCGTGGTCGCGATAGACGCCAGAAGCGCGATGCGCAACAAGGGCAGCGGCGCGGCATTGACGCGGCGCGCATCGGTGCGCAGGCCCTCCACCTCGGCCAAAATGGCAACAGCGCGGCGATGAAGCGCGATGCCGGCCTTCGTGAGTTCGATAGGCCGCAAATTGCGGTCGATCAGGCTGACGCCGAGCGCGCCTTCCAAATTCTTCAGGTGCTGCGACGCGGCCGATTGCGTCATGCCCAGCATCTGCGCCGCCTGGGTAACGTGCCTGGTCTCGACTATGGCGACGAAAACCTCGATCGACCGAAAAAGATTGAAATCGAAACTGCCGCTCTTCACCCGCAACTCCGCCCGCAAGGCTTCATAAGTTTTCCTAATGTTGCGAAATTTTGGTTGAGCGCAAGAGGCTTAGCGGAAAAGATCGCGCCGATCCATCCAGCGAAGGTACCTCACCAGGTGAATGACAGCGCACGCATCGTGATCATTGGCGGCGGCATCATTGGCCTCGGCATAGCCTATCACCTCGCTGAACTTGGGGTGAGCGACGTCGTCCTTCTGGAACGGCATCAACTGACCAGCGGCACCTCCTGGCATGCGGCCGGCATTGTCGGCCCGCTGCGCGCCAGCCTCAACCTGACAAGGCTTGCGCAATACGCGACCGAGCTGTTTCCGCGCCTCGAGGAACTTACAGGGCAGTCGTCCGGCTATCGGCGCACCGGCGGGCTGTGGCTGGCGCGACGTGCGGAGCGCATGGACGAACTGAAGCGCATCGCGCATATGGGCGATGTCTGCGGCCTGAGCGTCGGAATCGTCGATCAAGCGGGCGTGGCGGAGCGCGTCCGTGGCATCGTCGCCGACGGCATCGAGGGCGCGCTGTGGGTCGAGGAGGATGGCCAGGCCAATCCGGTCGACATCTGTGCCGCCTACGCTAAGCGTGTACGCGCCGCCGGCATCCGTATTATAGAAGGAACTGCGTGCTCGGGCATCGTGACCCGAAATGGCCGGGTCGCGGGCGTCACGCTTGCATCCGGCGCCACCATCAATTGCGAGATTGTCGTCAACTGCGCCGGCGCCTGGGCGCGCGATATCGGCGCTCTCGCCGGCGTTCCGGTGCCGCTGCAGGCTGTCGAGCACATGTATGTCGTGACCGAGCCCATCGCCGGCCTGCAGGATCCGTTTCCTATCCTGCGCGATCTCGACGAGGGCATCTACATCAAGGGGGATTCCGGCAAGCTGGTGCTGGGCGGGTTCGAGCCTAACGCCAAGATCTTCGACGTTCGCGGACCGGCGGGCGACAGGCCGTTCCTTGAGCTGCCGGAGGATTGGGAGCAGTTCGAGCCGTTCATGTCGGCCGGATTGAAACTTCTGCCGGCGCTGTCTGAAACCGGCATCAGGCACTTCATGAACGGCCCGGAGAGTTTTACGCCCGATACGCGGCCGCTGATGGGCGAGTCGCCCTATCTGCGCGGCTTCTATGTCGCCGCCGGCTTCAACTCGACAGGCATGATGTCGTCGGCGGGCGCCGGCAAGGCCATGGCCGAATGGATCGTCGACGGCGAGCCCGGCCTCGATCTGTGGGCGCTTGACATCGTCCGCTTCGACCGCGCCGCCGCGGCGCGCTCTTTCGTCGGCGTCCGGATGGAGGAAGCGGTTGCCGACCTCTTCCGCATACATTGGCCTTACAAGCAGGCGGCCGCCGGGCGTGACCTGCGGCGTTCCGCCTTTCACCGGACGTTCGCCGAAGCGGGTGCTGCGTTCGGCGCGCCGACCGGCTGGGAGCGACCGCTCTGGTTCGGCGGCACGGAGACGCGCGGCTATTGCATCGGCGCTCAGAAATGGTGGAGCGCAGCCAGGGCCGAAGCCGGACGAATGGCGCAAGGCGTTGGCCTGTTCGAGCTTTCGCCCTTCACCAAGATCGATGTGCGTGGACGCAACGCAACCCAGCTGATGCAAAGCCTGTGCGCGGCGGACGTCGATAGGCCGGAAGGCCGCGCCGTCTATACACAGATGCTCAACGCACGCGGCGGCATCGAGGCCGATGTGACGGTCACGCGGGCCGACGAGCACGGCTTTCGCGTCATCTCCGGCGCAGCGACAAGGCAGAAGGACCTTGCCTGGGTCGCACGTCATGCAGAGGATCTTGGTCTGGATGTTTCGGTCTTCGATGCCACGTCAGCAGAAGCCGTTCTTGGGGTTATGGGGCCGAATTCGCGCGCGCTGCTCCAGAGCCTGACGGACGCCGATCTTTCGGACGCAGCCTTCCCGTTCTCGACTGCGCGCCGCATCGACATCGGCACCGCCAATGTACGGGCCACACGTGTCAGCTTTGTCGGCGAACTCGGCTTCGAGCTTTACGTGCCGGTCGAACACGGCGAGAGCCTGCTTACCACGATCGTCTCAGCGGGCGGCGCTCATGGCCTGACCTTTTGTGGTCACCATGCCCTGGACGGCTGCCGGCTGGAGAAGGGCTATCGCCATTGGGGGCATGATATCGGGCCCAAAGACACGCCGCTGGAGGCGGGCCTCTCCTTCGCCATCGCCTGGAAGAAGGATGATTTCATCGGCCGCGATGCCTTGATGAAGCAGAAGGCCGATGGCCTGAAGCGCCGGCTCATGCATTTCGCCGTCGACGGCGACAATCCGCTTCTGTTGCATGACGAACCGATCTACCGCGACGGCAAACTTGCCGGCTTGACGACGTCAGGTGGCCTCGGCGTTCGCACGGGCCTGAGCCTTTGCCTAGGCTACGTTGCCTGTGATCCTGGCGAGACGAAAACGCAGCTGCTTGCCTGCGACTACCAGATCGCGGTGGCCGGCACACGCTACAGGCTGCGGCCACTCGAAAAGCCACCCTATGACCCAACCGGATCGCGCATGCGCGCAAGCGCGGAGGAAAATTCATGAGACAACTGGCCCGCGTGGTCATTATCGGCGGCGGTGCCATGGGCGTGTCGCTGCTCTATCACCTGGCCAAGCGCGGCTGGAGCGACGTCATGCTCGTCGAGAGACAGGAGCTGACAGCGGGCTCGACCTGGCATGCCGCCGGACTCTGCACGCATTTCGCCCACAATGCGACGATCATGGAGATGCGCGCCCATTCGGTGCGGCTCTATCGCGAAATCCTGACCGCCGAGACTGGGTTGCCGACCGGCTTCCATGCCAGCGGCGCGCTGCGCATCACCCGTTCGCACGAGCGGATGGACGAATTCCGCCATGTCCAGGGGCTCGGCCGGTTCGTTGGCCACGACTTCCACATTCTGAGCCCCAGCGAGCTCAGAGAAATCTATCCGCTTTGCCATACCGACGGCATCATCGGCGCGATCTACGAGCCCAATGACGGCCATGTAGATCCGACGCTGGCGACCAACGCAATGGCCACCGGCGCGCGCTCGCGCGGCGCCGAGATTGTGCGCCACAATCCGGTGCTGGCAATCGAGCGCAAGCAATCGGGCGAGTGGCTGGTCCGCACACAGCAGGGTGACATTGTCGCCGAGCATGTGGTGAACGCGGCCGGCACATGGTGCCGCGAGATCGGCGCCATGATGGGGCTCGACCTGCCCGTGGTGCCGATGCTGCACCAGTATGTCGTGACCGATACCGTCCCTGAGATTGCCGACCGGATCGCCACCGGCGCCAAGGAGCTGCCGATCATCCGCGACCCGGAGGAGAGCTGGTATTTGCGCCAGGAGCGCGACGGCTATATCGTCGGACCTTACGAAAAGTCTGCCCAGCCCTGGGCGGTCGACGGGGTGCCGCCCGAATTCGGCATGGAACTGCTGCCGCCCGATCTCGACCGGGTCGAGCACATCATGGCGCTGGCAATGGACCGCGTGCCGGCACTGGCTGATGCCGGCATCAAGACGGTGGTCAACGGCCCGATCACCTTCACGCCGGACGCCAATCCGCTGGTCGGCCCGGCTTTCGGTCTTGGCAATGCATGGCTCCTCACCGGCTCCAGCATGGGGGTCATGGAAGGCGGCGGGGCCGGCCGCTTCCTCGCCGACTGGATCGTCGATGGATCACCGCCCAGCGATGCCCTTGCCATCGATCCGCGCCGCTTCGGCAGCTATGCCGACCGCGACTATCGCATCGACAAGGCGGTCGAAGGCTTCGGCCTCCAATTCGGTATCCATTATCCGAACGAAGAACGCGAAGCCGGCCGTCCACGCCGCACGACGCCGGCGCTGGAGCTTCAAAAAAGCCAGGGCGCGGTGCTCGGCGCCGCCTACGGCTGGGAGCGGCCGAACTGGTTCGCCGGCAAAGGCGCCGACCGTCATCCTCCGCTGACCTTCCGCAAGCCTGGCTGGTTCGACGCGGTGCGCGGCGAGTGTCTTGGCGTGCAGGGCAGCGTCGGCGCCATCGATCTTTCCGCCTTTTCCAAATTCGAGATCGGCGGGCCGTGCGCCAGCGCTTTCATGGCTTCGCTCGGCGCCAACCGGCCACCGGAGCGCCATGGCCGCATCGGGCTCGTTCACGTGCTGACGGCAAAGGGCGGCGTGGCGTCGGAATTCACCGTGACGCGCCTCGGCGATGGCTGGTTCTACCTGACCAGCGCGGCACTTGCCGAGCGACATGACGAGGATCTGCTGCGCTCGCGCGCCGCGACCTTTCCAGGCGTGACGATCGACAACGTCACGGAAAGGCGGGGCGTGCTCGGCGTGATGGGACCGCGTGCCCGCGACCTCCTGGAAAAGATCTGCGAAGCCGATCTGTCGAACGCGGCATTCCCCTGGCTTTCGGCTCAGATCATACGGGTGGCGGGCATCAAGGCGGCGGCGCTTCGGGTTTCTTACGCCGGCGAACTCGGATGGGAACTGCATGTGCAGCTCGCGCAGTTCGGCAAGCTCTACGAGGCGATCACCAAGGCCGGAGCGCAATTCGACCTGCGTCCGTTCGGCATCTACGCACTGAACGCGATGCGGCTGGAAAAAGGCTATCGCGCCTGGGGCGCCGACCTGACCACCGAGCGCACGCCGCTGGAGGCGGGGTTGGGCGCTCTGGTCAAGGCTGACGGGCGGACGTTCATCGGTCGCGAGGCGATGCTGGAGCGCACCGGCAAAAGCTCGTGGACGATGGTGCTGCTCGAGATCGATGACGACGGCGAGCGACTGCCGTTCTACGCCCATGCCGTGATGCAGGCGGGGCGCCCGGTCGGGATCGTTACCTCCGGCAGCCACGGCTTCCGCACCGGCAAGATCGTTGCGCTCGCCTATCTGCGGCCCAGTGTTGCGGCTGAAGGCCTGACCGTCTCGATCCTCGGCAAGGAACTGGCGGCGCGGGAGTTGAAGAGGGCTCCCTACGATCCGGACAATCTGCGGCTGCGCGGCCTTCAAGCCGGTGCGCCTGTTGCTTTCATGCCTGCCTGATCACGGAGACAAGAATGGACGAGGACGCGACGATCAACGCTCCGGCGCCACGAAGCGGAGGCCGGGCCGGAAGGCAAGGCCAGCGTCTCGCCCAGCAGGCGCCGCGGCGTCCCTACATCAGCCGCAGGATCGGCACTTTCAACATCCTCGACGAGGAAGGCTTGAGCCTGATCGAGGCGAATGCCGACCGGCTGCTCAAGGAGATCGGCATGGAGTTCCATGACGACCCCGAGATCCTCGACATCTTTCGCGAGGCGGGCGCCGAAGTGGAGGGCACCAGGGTTCGTTTCGATCCCGGCATGTGCCGCAAGATCATCCGCGCCACCGCGCCTTCGCAGTTCAAGCAGCACGCCCGCAACCCGGCCAACACGGTGATGATCGGCGGCGACAACACGGTGCTCTGCCCATCCTGGGGGCCGCCCTTCGTCCACGACCTCGACCGCGGTCGCCGCTATGCGACGATCGCCGACTTCCGCGATCTGGTGAAGATCCATCAGATGATCCCACATCTGCATCATTCGGGCGGCGTCGTTTGCGAGCCTGTCGACCTGCCGGCCAACAAGCGGCATCTCGACATGCTCTACACCCACATCCGCCACTCGGACCGCGCCTTCATGGGCGCGTTCATCGGTTCGAGACGGGCGCAGGACGCGGTCGACATGGCCAAGATCGTGTTCGGAGAGGAGTTCGTCGCCAACAACGCCGTGCTCTACAATGTCTCCAACACCAATGCGCCGCTGGTGCTCGACGCCAACATGTCCGGCTCGCTGAAGGTCTGCGCCCGCAACAACCAGCCGGTCGCCTGCACGCCATGGACGCTGGCCGGCGCGATGAGCCCGTGCACGGTCGCCGGCACGCTGGCGCAGGTGCTGGCTGAGGCGCTTGCCTGTCTCAGCCTCGTGCAATTGATCAACCCCGGCGCGCCCTGCCTGATGGGAAGCTTTGCCAGCACGATCTCGATGCAGAGTGGCGCGCCGACCTTCGGCACGCCGGAGGCGGGCAAGATGGTGCTCGCCTGCGGGCAGCTGGCGCGGCGCGTCGGCGTGCCGTTCCACACCGTCGGCTCGCTGTCGGCTTCCAAGCTACCCGACGCACAAGCCGAACAAGAGGCGACATGGGGTATCCTGATGTCGATGTTTGCCGGCGCCAACGTGATCAACCACGCCACCGGGTGGCTGGAAGGCGGACTGGTCACCGGCTTCGAGAAGACGGTCATTGACGCCGATCTCTGCGGCAAGGTCGCCAGCCTGTTCGAGGGCATTGATCTGTCGCTCAATGCACAAGCCATGGAAGCGATCGAAGCGGTCGGGCCGGGGTCGCATTTCCTTGGCAGCGCCCACACGCAGTCCAACTTCCTTTCGGCCTTCTATCGCTCCACCAGCAGCGACAACAATTCCTTCGAGCAATGGAACGAGGATGGCCGCCTCGACGCGGCGCAACGCGCCAACCGGCAATGGAAAAGGCTGCTCGACGATTACCAGGATCCGGGCCTTGATCCGGCCATCGACGAAGCGCTCCAGGCCTTTATCGCCAACCGCAAGGCCAGCGAGCCGGACCAGGCTTATTTCTAGAGTGGGCTGCGTTGGAGTACGTTGCCATGCAGCAATGATCTTATGCGCTTCATCGTTTTTCCTTATGCGGTGAAATTTGGGATGGATTGCCTGCGTGTTCCGCTAACCTGATGGATAGACTGAACGAAATCAGCGCAACCGTTGGGGAACACCATGAAACGCTACCTTCTCGAAACAGCATTCAGCGCACTGTTGCTGATGCCAGCAACGTCGGCGCTCGCCGCCGACGTGACGATGCCCGACCCGAACTATGCCACCGCGACGGCGGTCATGAACGTCATCAAGAACGCGGCCGAGCAGGAACTGGGGCTGGAGGTTTCGACGGTGACCACCACTGCCGTTCCGGTCATCTGGGAGGCGATGAGCCGCAACAAGGGCGAGGTCGATATCTGGCCGGATGTTTGGCTGCCCAACCAGCAGGGCCTGGTCGACAAATACGTCAAGGGCGCCAGTACCGTGAAGCTCGCCCAGAACGGTTACGAAGCCAAGCAAGGCTATTGCGTCACCCAGGTCACCGTCGACAAATACCACATCAAGGATGTCTCCGACCTGGCTAATCCGGACAATGCCAAGCTGTTCGACACCAATGGCGACGGCAAAGGCGAAATGTGGATCGGCGCGACGGGCTGGCAGTCGACCAACATCGAGAAGATCAGGGCGCGCGACTACGGCTTCGCCGATTTCTTCGATCTGCAGGTCACCGACGAGGCGGTTGCGGCAGCCTCGCTCGACCGCGCGGCGAAGGCTGACAAGCCATGGGTCGGCTATTGCTACAGCCCGCACCAGAATTTCGCTCGCTACAAGCTCGCGTTCCTGACCGAGCCGAAAAACGATCCGGCGAAATTCGTGGTCGTGCAGCCCAACGACGATCCGCAATGGTTCGAAAAGTCGAAGGTCTCATCGGCCTATGCTGACACCACGGTGCATGTTGCCTATGCTGCCTCGCTTGCGCAACGCCAGCCGGATCTGACTGCGGCGCTGGAGCGCATGAACTTCAACCCGGACGACATCTCGAAATGGGCATACGCGATCATCGTCGACAAGAAGCCGGCCGACGAGGTCGCCAAGGCGTGGATCAAGGATCATCCGGACGACGTGGCAAAGTGGTTCGGCCACTGAGGGGAGCACCACGCGGCAACTGCGGCCGGGAGCTGTAGGCGTGGACGTTGTGTCGACCAATGACCCAAGGTCCCAGCGGAGCGGCTCAGTCGCTCCGTGCGCTATTGTCATGAGGGGCGTCTGGAAGGTCTTTGGCGCCCGCGCGCCGGAGGCCATGGCTTCCATCCTGCGCGACCGATTGCACAAGGAGGACGTGGTCAAGCGCTTCGGCTGCGTCGTCGGCGTGGCCGATGTCAGCATGTCGGTCGCGCCCGGCGAGATCTTCTGCGTGATGGGTCTGTCGGGCAGCGGCAAATCGACGTTGATCCGTCATATCAACCGGTTGCTCGAACCTTCCGCCGGCGAGATTTTCGTCGACGGCGAAAACATCATAACGAAAACGCCGGCGGAGCTGAGGGCACTCCGGTCGCGCAAGGTCAGCATGGTGTTTCAGAGTTTCGGGCTGCTGCCGCATCGCACAGTGCGCGACAACGTGGCGCTTCCGCTGGAAATCCAGGCGGCGAGCAAACAGCAGCGCTTCGATGTCGCCGAGGCAGCACTTGCCAAGGTCAATCTTTCCGGATGGGGCGATCGCTACTGCCATGAGCTTTCGGGCGGCATGCAGCAGCGCGTCGGCCTCGCTCGCGCGCTGGCGGCGGACTCGGCGATCCTGTTGATGGACGAACCGTTCAGCGCGCTCGACCCGCTGATCCGGCGGCAGCTTCAGGACGAGTTCCTGGCCCTCTCGCGCTCGATGGGCAAGACGGTGGTCTTCATCACTCATGACTTGGATGAGGCAATCCGGATCGGCGATCGCATAGCGATCATGAAGGACGGGGTCATCATTCAGATCGATACACCCGAAGAGATCGTCACCGCGCCCAAGCACGACTATGTCGCGAAGTTCGTCGCCGACATTTCACGCCTGAAAGTGATCACCGCCGGCCGCATCATGCAGCCAGTGGACCGTTTCAGGGCGCGCCACCCGCAGACGGACCTGAAGTCGTTGCGCCGGGTCGGCTTGCAGCAGCCGCTGGGGGAACTCGTTGAATTCGCGGCGCAGGACGAGGCGCCGCTGGCGGTGGCGAATGGCGAGGGAATTGTCGTCGGGGTGGTCGACAGGCAGCTTCTCCTGGAAGGATTGCGAAAGGGCGGACAATCGTGAACGCCCATGATCCGCAGAGGCTTGAACCGCTGGCGGAAAACCGTCTGGTCGAGGAGTTCGCCGTTCAGAACCCGCATTATTATGTCGAACGGTTTGCTCGCATCCGGCGGGCGCGCAATCCGGTCTGGCCTTTCAATGGCGCAGCGGCGCTGCTTGGCCCTGTCTGGGCGTCCGCCCGCGGCATCGCGGTGCTGTTCTGGATTGTCTTTTTTCTCGAAATGCTTGCGGTCGTCCAGATCGGCATCGGCATTGTCGGCAATCTCGGCGCCGCCGAGCAGGCGCGCGCCGAGCGGCTGACCAAACAGGCTGAGGCACGGGGTCAGCAGGCGAAAGCCGCGCAGGCCGCGGGCGTGGACAATGCCGAGGGCTTGAAATCGTCCGCCGCGGCATTGCAGAGAGCCGCAGACGCGGCGAAATTGCAGGCGGAAGCCGCCCGAAGCAAGGCGCCTCCGCTCATCGGCGCCGGCCTCGTCACGCTGCTTCTGGCGCGGCTCGCCGCCGGATTTCTTGGCAACCGGCTGCTGGAACGCCGCTTCGCCCGCTGGCGATCCACCCCTGCTTTGCGGCATGGCCTGAATTATCCGCTTGCGCTCAGCGCGCTGGTCTTCTGCATCCTGGCCTATGGGCTTTCCGTCTACCGTTTCGCCTGGGCAACGCCGGCCGCCTGGATCATGGCCGCGCCGTCCAACCGTGATTGGCAGGCCGGCCTGTCGTCGGCGCTGGACGGGCTTATGGAAGGAATTGCCCACGCCGGCGAGGGCTTCTTCGGCGCGGTCACCGGCGGCATATCGCTGGTGCTCGATGGGCTTTCCTTCGCGCTGACAGGTATGCCGTGGCCGGTGACCATGGCGGTCATCCTCATCCTCGCCTGGCAACTGGCCGGGCCGCGCGTAACCATCTTCACCGCCGCGGCGCTCGCTTATCTCGCGGTGCTCGGTTTTTGGGAAAAGAGCCTCGAAACGGTCGCGCTGCTTGGAACCTCGGCGGTGCTGTGCCTGGCGATCGGCATCCCGCTTGGCATCTGGTGCGGGCGCAGGCCTCGTGTCTACACTGCTTTGCGGCCGGTGCTCGACTTCATGCAGACCATGCCGGCCTTTGTCTATCTGATACCGGTGATCGCGCTGTTCGGCATCGGCAAACCGCCCGGCGTCATTGCCACGCTGATCTTCGGCACGCCCCCGGTCGTACGGCTGACGGCGCTTGGCCTGCAAGGTGTTCCGCCGGCAATCCGCGAGGCCGCGCAGGCCTACGGCGCCACGCGATGGTTCCTGCTGACGCGGGTGGATCTGCCGCTCGCCATGCCATCGATCATGGCCGGTATCAACCAAACTATCCTGATGTGCCTTTCGATGGTGGTCATCGCCTCGCTGATCGGCGCCAAGGGGCTGGGAGAGGACGTGCTCAACGCGCTCCAATACGCCGCCGTTGGCCAAGGGTTGCTCGCGGGCTTCGCCATACTGCTCTGCGCCATGATGATCGACCGCATCGTCCAAGGCCGGCCAAAATGAGGTCGCAAACAATAGATGCGGCGTGGCGTGGTCCAAATGAAGCGACCAGCCAGAGGCTTTGAGTAAGCGATGTCCGCTTTTGGCGTCGTTGGAGGGACTGAGATCGACTGAAATGCTGCGCATACCAGCCATTCGGTAGCCGGATCGTTCGCGCGCACCCGTCGTATCATCCTTTCCACATCGCCGATTGGAGAACAGCCTGCATATGCGCTGCGAGATCGAGCTCACCGCGCGCCTCGATCTCTAAAAGATATCGGGCCTTGACCAGGCGATCCCCTTCCCCGATCGCAGCATAACCGCAGATGGCGAGTAGCGCCCCCTCCTCCTTCCGGCCGGCTCTGTCAGAGCCGCTGCTGCCACCGCCTATGTCATGCACGGCGTTGACGAACGCGGCATATGCCGTCCTGTGCGCCTCAATCAGTGTACTCAGCTTATTGGATGGTTCGGAGTTTCCGCCCGGCGGCTTTGTGCCCAGTGCTTCTGCCGCAGCCGTCGAGGCGACGACTGCGCTGGCGGAGTGGAGAAGCAACGCGCGGCGGTTGATCCTGGACGTGGCGACCTCTCCCATTTGCTTTCATGGCTATCAGATCGGTGACGTAACACGATCAGAGCTTAACACGATGGTTTGCGCATTCGTGTCAGGATAGGAAGCTGGCGCGGCTAGCCGATGCGGAGCGCCTGCATCTCGAACAGGATGCTCGCCAGGCGCGTCCTGCGAAGGGCACTTGGATTTGGTGGCAGACTTGTCGCGGCCGGGCGCGTCCGACGGCGCAGCGAAGCTATACATTCGCGGTGCACAGGATAACGCCAGCCGGTTAGCCTGCGGTCGGCCGCCATCCTATGGCCAACTCTGGCGAAGTCGGCTCTATCGTCGGGCCGCAAACGAAGCCCGCCGCGGCAACCGTTCGACGACCGATCACGAGTCACCGTAGGTCAAGTCGCCAGATTCTGACAAATATGCTGCTAACGAACAAAGTCTTTGCTAGTAAGATCCATAGACAACAAGCTGCTGAAGACTTCGTTCATTTCGTGTCGTCGGATTCCTCGCCTGTAGCAATGCGCCTGACGCGGACAGCGTTGCCGATCACATCGGCGGGGCGCATCTAGGCCCTTTAGGTCCGGTTCGCATACTAGTTCTCCGCATGGCTAAAGACGACAGTCCCGTTGTCCTTGCGCACCTCAACGCATATGACCCCGTCGTCACCTCTCCGAGTTTGGAACATGGCGATTGCATGATCCTTCGCCACCTTCTCAGTGTCAAAGATAACCTTGTCGATGATGCCTTTTCGCCCATACCAAATGACGGTGAAGGCCATTGCAGCTCCCATGCTTGCCGCTACCATATAGGCGCTTCAGCCTAGGGGAGCAAACTGGCTGGGCGTTTTCGCCTAGCCCTCAAATTTCAACCTGAGACACTACCGTGCGGTAGCCGGTTTTGACCGTCAGAGAGTGCCTGGCCCGATCGACATTCGAGCGATTCCAAGAAACTCAAGAACGATCGCAGAAGCGGTAGAAGCCTTCCACGCTTGCCATATCGACGCTGACCAGCAGAGTCCGATAGATTGCCAACAGCGGTCCACATCCAACCAGCCATCGCTTGGCTGTTCGACGAGGACGGCAGCCGTTCCTAGAGAAGCGAGAGCGGCGGGCTCTAGAGGAGATTACGTCGATGACGAACGTTCGCGCCCTTGTCCTTGAAGATCAGCACCAACTCAAGCTGCGTGATATCGATCTGCCGCAGACAGTCGGTCCGGGCGAGGTTCGTATCAAGATCCATACGGTGGGTGTCTGCGGCTCGGACGTGCATTACTACACCCATGGGCGCATCGGCCCGTTCGTGGTCGAAGCGCCGATGGTCTTGGGCCACGAGGCCGCTGGCACCATCGTGGAAACAGGCGAAGGCGTCGAGCATCTGAAGATCGGCGACCGCGTCTGCATGGAACCAGGCATCCCCGACCCCAATTCGCGGGCGAGCCGGCTCGGCCTCTACAACATCGACCCGGCGGTCAGGTTCTGGGCGACGCCGCCGATCCATGGCGTATTGACACCCTATGTCGTTCACCCCGCCAACTACACCTTCAAATTGCCCGACAATGTCAGCTTCGCCGAAGGCGCGATGGTCGAGCCCTTCGCCGTCGGCATGCAGGCTGCGGCCAAGGCGAAGATCGCGCCGGGTGACACGGCGGTGGTGCTTGGCGCAGGGCCGATCGGCACGATGGTGGCCATCGCCGCCCTTGCCGGCGGCTGTTCCCGCGCCATCGTCGCAGACCTCGCTCAACCCAAGCTCGATATCGCCACAAGCTTCCAGGGTGTGGTTCCGGTCAACATCCGCGACAAGAACCTGGCGGCGGAGGTGAAGCGCCTGACCGCCGGCTGGGGCGCCGACGTCGTCTTTGAATGCTCCGGCTCGTCCAAAGCATGGGAGACGTTGCTCGATCTGCCGCGACCCGGCGGCGCTGTGGTGGTGGTCGGCCTGCCGGTGGCGCCGGTGGCGTTCGACATCGCTACGGCCTCGACCAAGGAAATCCGCATCGAGACGGTCTTCCGCTATGCCCACCAATATGACCGGGCGATCGCGCTGATGGGATCGGGTCGGGTCGACCTCAAGCCACTGATTTCGGCGACCTTCCCCTTCGAAGACTCCATCGCGGCTTTCGACCGCGCGGTCGAAGGCCGGCCGGCGGACGTGAAGCTGCAGATCAGACTGCCGGACTAAGGCGAGCGCCGGCAAACAGGTTTGGCGCACCTCCATTCGCCTCGATGCAGCCGGTCTGCTGATTCCGTCGCGTTCCAGAAAGCAATCCAGGTCCGGCTGTAACGGTCGCCGTTGCGACGGCAGCGCCCTGTGGAGCCGATCTGACTTGACAACTCGACGCCCGTCCCACACGCTGCCTTAACAAAAGGCACAACAAACTTACAAAAGTTCAAGTTTGCACGACCCTGGCCGATAGGAGAAGGCCAATGCATCTCTGTCACCAAGCGGAGATTTGCGCGTGAGCACCGCGACCTTCACGCAAGAGAGGTCCAGATGGGCCCTGCCCCGGTTTATGACGGCCGAGCATCCTTTTCCCTGGCTCGCGCCGATCACGGTGATGCTTCTGGTTTTCGGCATCTATCCTCTCGCCTATTCGGTCTGGCTGTCATTTCACAAACGCAATGTCGTCTCCCGGCAGCTTGATTTTGCCGGAGTGCACCAGTGGGCGCGCGCGTTCTCGGATACGCGTATGTGGCACTCGCTGGAAACGACGCTGATCTACACCTTTGTCGCACTGGCCGTTCAGCTTGCACTCGGCATTCTCATTGCGCTGCTGCTTGATACCGATCGCAAGGGCTATGGGATCCTGCGGGCGCTGATGACGCTGCCGCTCGTCGTGCCGCCGGCCGTGACTGGAATGATGTTCTTGCTGATGCAGGACGGCTCTTTCGGCGTCCTGTCGTTCTACCTCTACGCCCTCGACCTGATCTCGCCGGCGCAGCCGATCCTGACGCAGCCGGTTACCGCCTTGCTGGCGATCCTGCTGGCAGACATATGGCAATGGACGCCGTTCATGGTGCTCATCATCCTGGCAGGCCTGCGCGCGCTGCCGAAAGAACCTTTCGAAGCGGCAGCGATCGACGGCGCAAACGGCATTCAGACATTCTTGCGGCTTACATTGCCGATGCTGCGCAAGGTGATTGCGGTCGCCGTACTGATCCGCGGCGTCGATCTCTTTCGCATCTACGACTACGTCTACATCATCACGGCCGGCGGGCCGGGCACCGCTACCGAAACGCTTTCGTTCTATGCTGGCCGTATCTACTTCACAGGAGACTTCCCCTACGCCGCAACCCTGTCGCTGATCGTGCTCGTCGTTCTGATCGGCGTGTCGAACGTCTTCGTCAGGCTTTTCAAGGTGAGGTTCTGATGGAACCGTCCCACGCCAAGATGATCACCAGAGACGTGCTCGCCGTGATGGTAGTGGCGATCTTCATGTTTCCGATCGCCTGGTGGGCCCTGTCTTCTATCAAACCCTACTCCGCGATCTTCGACCGCAGCGGACCGGTCTACACGGGCTTCACACCGACGCCGGACAATTACCGCGTGACCCTGCTTGGCGTCTCGCGCGTCGACATAGGCATGGAACAGGGCGGCGAGGCGGCGGGGGTGATCAAGGGCGGCGCCAGTTCCTACGATTCACGCCGGTCGCTTCTCGACAGCGCGATCATAGCCGTTGGGTCGACGGCGCTGACGCTGTTGCTGGCGACACTGGCTGCATATTGCCTGTCACGAATGCAGTTCAGCGGCCAGCAGTCGTTCCTTTTTTGGATTCTCTCGCAGCGCTTCATGCCGCCAATCGCCATCGTCATCCCGGTCGTTTTCATGTTTCGGGATCTCGGCTTGCGCGACACCTATACAGGGCTCATCCTCGTCCACAGTTTGATCAATCTGCCGCTGGCGGTTCTGCTTTTGAAGTCGTTCTTCGACGATGTCCCGCGCGAGGTCGACGAGGCGGCGCTGATTGACGGGGCGACGCGCTGGCAGACTTTTCGACGTGTGGTCCTACCCATGGTGAAAGGCGGCATCGCCGCGACAGCTGTGCTGTGTTTCATCTTTTCCTGGACCGAGTTCCTGCTCTCACTGTTCCTGACAACGTCGATCCGCACCGTGCCGGTGAAGATCTCGACTTTTGTCACCTCGACCGCGACCGAGTGGGGCTACATCACAGCACTCGGTACCTCCGCGATCATTCCCAGCTTCATCTTTATCCTGCTGGTTCAACGGCATCTGGTCCGGGGCCTCACCCTCGGATCGCTGAAAGAGTGAGGCCCCGACGAGAACAACGACGACAAATCGCAACGGAGGAACGATCATGAGCTTCAGAGATCACGACAAGAAGACATTCGTCGCCGATACCTGCAACGACTTTACGGCGCGCCGAATAAGCAAACGCGACTTCATGAAGAAGATGGCGCTGGCTGGCGTTGGCTTTTCCGCCTTCGGATCGGCCATGTTGGGTGGTGGCCGCTCACATCGCGGGGGGCTGGGCCTGGGCATCGAAGAAGCCCGCGCCCAGGACACGGATATGTTGAAGTGGCTGGCCGATGTCGGCAAACCATATGCCGGCACGAAAATCCGCTACACTTCGGAAGCGACGCCGCCAACGATCGTGGCTAACCAGCTTGTGGCGGGCGAGTTCACCAAGGCAACCGGCATTGAGGTCGAGGTCGAGATCGTGCCGTTGGAGCAGGTTCTCGCCAAGGCTACGCAGGACGTACAGGGCCAGCTGGGCACCTATGATGTCTACTATCTCGACCAGTCCTGGATGGCGACGTTTGCTCAGGATGTCATCGATCCGCGCGAATATTATGGCCAGAACAAAGAACTGGCGATGCCAAACTTCGATTGGGACGATTTCTCCAAGCCGCTTGTCGATGGCATCGCCATGTACAACGGCAAACAGTGCGGAATTCCTTTCGATATTCCGATCTTCATCCTGATGTACCGGAAGGATCTTTTCGACAAACACAATATCGCCTTGCCGACAGACCTCGGCGCCTATCTCAAGGCGGTACAGGCTCTCACAGAGGCCGAAAAGGCCAATGGCATCTTTGGCACCGCGTGCCAGGCCAAGTCCGGCCACTATTCGCTCGAATGCGACTGGACGTTCGCACTCTGGGGGCATGGGGGTTCGATCTTCAACAAGGACAAGAAGTTTGTCGGCAATGACGAGCGTGGTGTGGCCGGGCTAGAATTCTACCAGGAGCTGGTCAAAAACTCGCCGCCCTCCGCAACGACATGGACCTGGGACGGTCAGGGGCAAGCTCTGACACAGGGACAGGCCGCCATGGCAATCACCTGGGGCGAGGATTTTCCCGGCTTCGATGCCAACGATTCCAAGGTCAAGGGCCTGTTCGAGGCCTTGCCCGCCCCCAAGGAGGTCCCCGGCCGCCGCGCCGCCGCCGATTGCGGCTTCAACGAAATCCCGGCCGTCGGCCACCAAGGTGGCTCGACGATCTCGTTGTCGCAATATTCCAAGAACAAGGAAGCGGCATGGCTGTTCATGCAGTGGGTCTGCTCGAAGGACGTGATGGCGCGGGTCTCGACGCTCGGCGGCGGCGCCTCGCCGATGCGCAATTCCTCCTTCACCGATCCTCGGGTCAAGGAGAAAGCCGTTGTTGGACCCGGAACGACACGCCATTTCGACGCGATCAAATACACCATCGACAACCAGATGGGGTCAGAGCCCGACATGCCGATTTGGGCTGATTTGTCGAACAATGACATCCCAGTTGAACTCGGCAAGCTGCTGACGGGGCAAGACTATGGCGGCAACGCCAAGGCATGCCTGGATGTCATTGCCGGTATCGTCGACGGCAAAGTCAAGGATGCCGGCCTTTAGCGGGATACTCCGGTGAGTTCGGCGATGGCGGTTTCGGCCGCCCTCGCCCTTTGGCAATGTGGCGGCAATGGTTCCGGATCTCGTTATCGGCATTGATTCCTCGACCTCGGCAACCAAGGCGATTGCCTGGGACCGCAACGGTCGCGCCGTGGCGGAGGGTCGTGCGTCAATAGCAATGTCCAACCCTCGTTCTGGCTATTTCGAACAGGATCCGGCTGAGTGGTGGGCCTCGACGGTGACAGCGCTCCGCACCGTGACGGCAACAGTTTCGCCCGGACGCATTGCGGGCCTTGCCATTTCCAACCAGCGCGAAAGCTTCGGCCTTTTCGACGAGCAGGGTGAGGCGATCGGGCCTGCGACGCTCTGGCTCGATGAGCGCGCCCGCCAGAATGCGCACCGCTTCGGCGCGTCCTTCGGCGCGGCACGGATCCACGCAATATCCGGCAAGCCGCTGGACGTAATCCCTTGTCTCTATCGCATGATCTGGTTTCGCCAGGAGCAGCCCCAGACCTTTGCGCGCGTGGAGCGAATGGCCGAAGTGCACGGCTACCTGGTCTTTCGCTTGAGCGGCCGGTGGGTAACGTCGACCGCCTCCGCAGACCCGATGGGTGTGCTCGACATGCGAGCCATGGACTGGTCGGACGATATACTGAACGCGGCCGGGGTCGCACGACGTATGATGCTGGACCTGGCGCGGCCCGGCACCGTCTTGGGCCGAGTGACGTCGCAAGCCGCAATGCTGACGGGCTTGCGGGAGGGCACGCCGATCGTCGCTGGCGGCGGCGACGGTCAATGTGCCGGCACGGGCGCTGGTGTGTTGCAAGCGCGATGCGCCTACATAAACCTGGGCACGGCAGTCGTGTCCGGCAGCTTCGGCCTCGACTACGTCCATGACCCGGCCTTTCGCACCGAAACGGCGGTCGCCGACGCCGGATATATTTACGAAACGTGCCTTCGCGCCGGCACTTTTCTCGTCGATTGGATGACGCGCGAAATGCTTGGTGTCGATCTACATGGATCCAGCGGCGCCCTGGAGACGCTCGAGGCCGAAGCCGCCGCCAGCCCGATCGGCGCAGGCGGCATAATGCTCCTGCCCTATTGGCAGGGCGTCATGGATCCGCACTGGGACAGTGCGGCCCGCGGTGTAATAGCCGGGCTTTCCGGCTCGAGCCGTCGCGGCGATCTCTATCGCGCCGTGCTGGAAGGAATAGCACTGCACCAAGCCGCGACGAGCCAGCGGGCCGCTTCCGCGGCTGGTCAGAACATCGACCGTTTCATAGCGATCGGCGGAGGAGCGAAGTCCGACCTGTGGATGCAGATTCTGGCGGATGCACTCAACCGTCCCATAAAACGGTCCACGACCGTGGAAGCCTCCTCGCTCGGCGCGGCAATGGCAGCGGCAAAGGGGGTGGGCTGGTTTTCCACGATCGCAGAAGCGTCGCTCACGATGGCCGCCGAACCCGCCAAGTCCTTCGAACCCGATGGCGGCCGTGCCAGCCGCTATGCCGAACTTCTTGCGATTCATACCGATCTTTGGCCAGCGCTTTCCGCTTGGAACCAGCGACTCGCGGCTTTCGCGGAGGCTGACCATGCCTGAAATGGTCAACTGGAACGCCCTGATCGAGGATGTTGTCGCAGGACGCTGGAAGGACCCTAACACAGGCGCGGCAGCTGACCTGCCGTTCCAAACGATCCAATTGCTGGAGACGACGGAGGGCCGCGAGGCGGATCTCGTTGCTCCTCTGACGCTGGGCAGCCGTATCGCTGTCGTATCCGACGCCAATACCGTCGAGGTGATGGGCCGGCGCGTCGCGAAGGCCCTGCGTTCCATCGCCCATGTCGACGAAATCGTGTTGCCTCAAGATCTCCACTGCGACGAGGCCACGATCCAGATGATCCGGGACAAAACGCGGCCCGCCGACGGTGTCGTGGCCGTGGGATCCGGGGTCCTCAACGACAGCTGCAAACAAGCGACCTTCCTTGACGACCGGCCTTATGCCGTCTTCGGCACGGCAGCGTCGATGAATGGCTATGGCGCCTCGACCGCGTCGGTGACCTTGGCGTCAGGGCTCAAAATCTCACTGCCCTCGCATGCTCCGCGCGGCATCTTCCTGGACCTTGGCATTTCAGCCGCGGCGCCGACCTGGCTCAGTGCGGCCGGACTTGGCGACAGCCTTTGCCGTTCCACCGCCCAGATCGATTGGTGGGCCTCGCACCGGCTGTTCGGCACCTACTATTCCGACGTGCCCTACTTACTGCAGGCGGGCGATGAGGAACCCATGCTGGCGCATGCGTCTGGCCTTGCCAACCATGACATCACCGCGGTCGGGCACCTCCAGCGCGTCTTGACGCTATGCTCAATGGGCGTCTGCTTCGCCGGCGTTTCCCATCCCGGTTCCATGGGAGAGCACCAAATCTCCCATTGGATCGACATGTTCGCGCGAGAGCATCATCCCGGTACCACTCATGGTCAGCAGGTTGGCGTTGCCTCGCTGGTCATGGCGCGTCTGCAAGCCTGGCTGATGGACAGGCAAGAGCCGCCACTCGCAAGGCCGACCATTGTCGATGAGACCGCTATGCTGGCCCGCTATGGGGCGCAAGTCGGGCCACTTTGCATTGCCGAGATGAAGAAGACAGCACTCGATCGCAGCCAGACGGAAGCCTTCAATCGCAAACTTGGGGAAATCTGGCCGGCTCTGCGCCGCGAGCTTCGACCGATGGCGATACCGGTTGCCCGCATGGAGGCGGCGCTCAAAGCTGCCGGAGGGCCGCTCACCGGCGCAGAATTAGGCCTGCCGCGAGAGCTTTGGCATGACGCCATCCGCTACTCGCGAGAAATCCGCGGTCGCTGGTCCTTTGTCAATCTGGCCGCCGATGCGGGACTCCTGGAAGAGTTCCTGGAGGGCGAATGGTGAACCGCATTGGATCGTTACCGGTGTCTCGCACGGCGAAGTGGTAGCCAAGGGCAAGGGCAATCGAAGGAATCGCACTTTATGGCGTCAGTCACCATCAACAACATCAGGAAAGAGTATGGCGCCGTCGAGGTCATCCATGGGCTCGATCTTTCGATCGAAGATGGCCAGTTCGTCGTCTTGTTGGGACCGTCCGGCTGCGGCAAGTCCACTCTGTTGCGCATGATAGCCGGTCTTGAGCCGATCACGTCCGGTGGGATCGCCATAGGCGACAAGGTCGTCAACACTCTTCATCCCAAGGATCGAAACATCGCGATGGTCTTCCAGAATTACGCGCTTTACGCGCATATGACGGTCTTCGACAACATGGCCTTCTCCATGCAGTTGAAGAAACGGTCCAAGGAAGAAATCAAACAAAAGGTGGGATGGGCAGCCTCGATCCTCAACCTCACTCCCTACCTCGAACGGTATCCCCGCCAGCTCTCGGGCGGCCAGCGGCAGCGCGTTGCCATGGGCCGAGCCATCGTGCGAGATCCAACCGTATTCCTGTTTGACGAGCCGCTATCCAACCTCGACGCCAAACTGCGCGTGCAGATGCGGACTGAAATCAAGGAACTCCATCAGCGCCTGAAGACCACCACCGTGTATGTCACGCACGACCAGATCGAGGCTATGACCATGGCCGATATCATCGTCATCATGCGCGACGGCTACATCGAGCAGATGGGCCGGCCGCTCGATGTTTACGATCACCCGGCAAACCTCTTTGTCGCCTCCTTCATCGGCTCGCCTGCAATGAACTTGTTCCATGGCGAGGTGGCACCTGAGCGCGACGCCTGGGTGGTGCGATCCGACAAGCTGTCCCTCCCGCTGCCCCCGAAGGCTGCGGTCCACCCCGGGCAAAAGGTAATCTATGGCATTCGCCCCGAACATCTTCGACCGGTAGCAAACGGAAGCGGCATCGCAACGACAGTCAAAGTCGTGGAGCCGACTGGCCCCGAGATCCATATCTTTGCAAGCATGGGCGACATCGCGATCTGCTCGGTGCTGCATGACCGCATGGAACTCTCTCCCGGGGCGGTGATCCATCTGGAGCCCACCCCTGACCGAATCCACCTGTTCGATCAAGACACCGGCAAACGGCTGGACAACGAGAGAAATTGAATGGCACGCATCGTTATCCTCGGCGCCGGCGTCATGGGCTCTGCCATGACCCTTCCGGCTGCTCACGCAGGTAACCGCATCACTCTCGTTGGCACCCATCTCGATGAGGAGATCATTGGCTCCGTGACGGGTACAGGTCGTCATCCGCGCCTCAACATCACTCTACCTGGCGCCGTAACAGCCTGTTCCTGGACTGAATTCGGGGCAGCGGTAAATGAGCGACCCGATCTGCTGGTACTCGGCGTCTCGTCGGCCGGCGTTCCCTGGGCGATCGACCGCATTGCGGAAAGCATCAAGTCGCCTGTGCCAATACTGATGGTTACAAAAGGCCTCGCCGCGAGCGAGGCAGGCATTGAAATCCTGCCACATCAGCTTGCTCGCGAAATTGAACGACGCACCGCCCTGACGATCCCCGTAATGGCTGTTGGCGGACCGTGCATTGCGGGCGAACTGGCGGCACAGCGTGATACCTCAGTGATTGTGGCCGGGCACGACCCCGACCAGATCGCCAAGGCGTCTCACATGCTGCGAGCTCCTTTCTATCACGTGCGAGCGTCATCCGATCTCATCGGTGTCGAGATCTGCGCCGCTTTCAAGAATTTCTACACGCTTGCCGTTGGCGCTCCGGTCGGGCTGCTGGAGCACGACGACAAGGCGCCAAATGGTGCCCTCATGCACAATCTTGCCTCGTCGCTTTTTTCGCAATCGCTCGCCGAGATGGGCATTTTGGTCGAAGCGCTGGGCGGAAGAATCGAAACAGTGCAGGGATTGGCGGGCTCCGGTGATCTTTATGTGACCTGCCAAGCGGGCCGCAACGGCCGGATGGGACGCTTGCTTGGCCGCGGCCTGCCCTATTCCGTAGCCAAGCGGGACCATATGAGTTCAGACACGGTCGAGGGGGCGCAACTGGCGCTGGATCTTGGCCAAACGTTGGAGAAAATGATGGCACAGGGTGCGCTTCCGGGCGATCGCCTGCCGCTCACGGCTGCCATCATCGACGCGATTTGCAATGATGCTCCGCTGGCCTTGTCCTTCGATCGCTATCACCGATGCTAAGGGCGATGCCAGAAAGTCATGATGCCAGAAAGTCATATCGATTCGGACACGGCGCCGCCGAGCCGTTCGTAGCCCGCGCAGTGGACAGAATGTTGTGATGGAGAAACCACCACGAAAAAAACGTGACGGCCGCCAGGCCGTATCCAACTCCGTTTCAACCGATCGCGAGGAAGGGCTCCTCGTCCGCGCCGCCTGGCTGGCTTATGTCGCAGACCTCACGCAAGCGCAAATCGCCAAGTCTCTTGGTCTAACCCGCCTTCGCGTCAACCGGATGCTGGCGCAGGCCCGCGAGCGGGGGATCGTTCAGATCCGCATCAATTCGAAGGTGGCGAACTGCATCGAGCTGGAGAACCGGTTGCGTCACAGCTACGGCGTCTCGGATCCAATCGTGGTTCCGACACCGCCCGATCCTGCTCTGCTACCACAAGTCATCGCAGCCGCCGCGGGGCAAGCCCTGTCGCTCAGGATCTGCGATGGGATATCGGTGGGCGTGGGGTGGGGTCGGACGCTCCAACTCAGCCTCCGGTCGGTGACCGTACGTCCGGTCAAGGGGATGTCCGTCGTTTCCTTGCTCGGCGGCCTCACGCGCGGGTCGGCGATCAATATCTATGAGATGGCCTCCCGGCTCGCCGCGCTTTTCGAGGCGGAATGTTTCTACATCGCGGCACCGGTGTTCAGCGATACCGAGGCCACGCGCGATCTGCTGATGCGCCAGTCTATCCTGGAAGATGCCTTTACCCATGCGCGCGACGTCGACGCCGCTTTTGTTTCAGTCGGCGCGGTGCACAAGGACGCCACCATCTTTCGGATCGGACTGATAGGCGAGGACGATCTCATATCGCTGCACGAAGCAGGCGCTGTCGGCGATATTTGCGGCCATTGGATCGATGCCGATGGGCAGCTCGTCGATCACCCGCTCAACCATCGTGTGATCGGCCTCGCCCCGCAAAACCTGCGCGACATCGAAACCGTGATCCTGCCCTCCGGTGGCCTCGAGAAGGTCCCGGTGTTGCGCGCCGTGCTGCGTCTCGGTGTCGTCGATGTTTTGATCACCGACGAGCAAACCGCTGAGGCAATCCTTGCAGAAAAGCCATAGCGCAGATCTGCCAGCATCTGCGCCCTCGAGGATAAGAAGCGACGAGGTAGTCATGCGCAAAGTTGCGATGCCGACTGCATCGTGCGTCGGGCAAGCCAACTCGTTTCGGTCGACAAACGTTTCGGTACATCTCGTCGCTACGCGTTGCTAGACTAAGCGCGTCGCTGGGCAGTCGCGGCTGCACGTTCAAACATGGATTGGAGCAGGACCGGCCAGACATCCCGAAGCGACGCCGCCTCGGCCCGTGGCTAGCCCGAACTCTATCCCGTCCGGTTCGCCTCCGCTGACGCGGCCTGTCAATCAAGATGGGGCTGCTGGGCCCGCGCTCCACGCGGCGAGCGCTGTCGGGCCGACCTGTACCATGGCCACTGGAAGACCACCACTTTCACCAGGGCGCTGCGGCTGACCGGCATGACCGCGCCGTTCGTCTATGATGGCGCCATGAACGGCGGCGTCACACGCCCTTAGCGACGTTCTCGATCAGCCTGACGACCAAATTGCGAAACCTCTCCGGAGACCTATCCCCTATGTTTCCAACAGCCTCGGCTACCATACCAGGTGAGGAAACCGACACCTCGCCACTTAGCTGGACGTTGACCGTGAATGCCCTTTTGGCTGTCTTTTTCAATCCTGGCTTTCGGTAGAGTCGGAACCGAACAGAGGGCATTAACACTCCGCCCCGGCGGCGCGGTGCGGTATCTATGTCGATGGTCATCTCGCCCGCCACCTCTGCCCTGGCCGCTTCCAACGACGCAACCACGACATCGTTTAGCCAAGCCCTGGCTTGGGTGCCAAAGTCCGCCATCGAAGCATTCCCATCCTCCTCTTGCTCGCGGTGGGCTGTCTTGCCGCGCTCAAGGGCTTCTTTGAACCTATTCATCCCAATCGCCTCCGACTTGTCTGCGCATGAAGCTGATCCTCAGATCGGCGACTGCGCGGCCATTCAATAGAACGCATGCTGTCGGTGTACGTTGCGTGGGCTGGCTCCTGCGGTCGAGGCGCTCCTCGTCGAGACCATCGCCGATCACCGCCCAGTGCTGTTCCCCCAGTCCGGCTGCTGCTGCGACGGGTCTTCGCGGATGTGCTATCCGTGTGGCGATTTCATCATCGGCGAAAATGATGTCAGGCTGCGCGAAATCGGTGACACGCCGGTGTGTTCGGAAGCGCAGCGGCGCCAAGGCAGGACCGTCGTCGAGCTGTAGGAAGCGCTGCGAGGTCATGCGGTCATTGAAGCGTCTCATCGCGGCCGATAACGCTGCGCAAAGAAAACGCCAAGCTTGAAACTGAGCTTGCCATCCTCACGGCAATGACGCGTGCAGGCCGACAGCTCTAACGATGGTGTATTTTCTTGTCCGGCGTTCGCTCCAATAGGTGGCGACTGCGCTTGATAATTTTCAGGGCTTCATCTCGGGTAAGACCGCATTTGCTCGCATCCCGCAGTCGGATTGCTTGCCGCGACTTCGTCCACCCCAGACCACAGGCGAGGAGACATCGGCAGCAGAGAACATTAGCTTGCGCTACTTGACGCGATAGCCGGCCGCACCAGACTCCAAAGAATGGCAAGGGCTTTAATGTTGGCGATGAAGTGGCGATCGACGCCTCCGTCCTGAGACGCGTCACCGACGAGCGGGTGAGCGTATCGATCCCGACCTATGGCTTCCCATATTCCATTCGTGACAGCACGACGCAGGTGTTCAAAGGCCAAATGATCGAGCTGATCGGCAGCGTCACGCGGATCGAGAAGGACGCCGTACTGTTAGCCTGGGCGGACCGATAGTGACGGTTTCTCCTGACGTCGTCAGGCTTATGGCAGCCTATAAGGCAGCGACGAGGAAGGCGCCCTTGGTGGACAAGCCGACATAAATGCCGCGGGCTCAAACGGCATTCCTGCGCTGTCAGGCCTTCCCTGCAGGTCTCCATGCCGAGAACCTGATCATTTTAACTGGGCGAGCCAGCAAGAAGTCCCGCGGCTAAAAAACCGCCCCCCAATTGCCCCGGATGACTCTGCCCTGTCCACACCTTATTAACAAATGCTATTTCGGATGGCTCAGGGTGTGCTTTGCTGATATGTTTCTTTGGCGGAACCCCAACCCCGCCGGCCGGCGTCTCCAAGCAGGTTACTTACCCCACCCGCCCCCAAGAGGCGCCGGCCACCTTGCCGCGCGGCGAACACTGCCCCGAGCTGGCCGCAGGGTCCGATATCGAGCCTCTGTATTGGGCAGCCTCAATCCATAGTGCGAGCGCAATAGCTGGCGACCGCCCCTTTACTTTCAAATCGCGGCCTCGATAGCCTCCGGCCGCAATCCACACCGTCTTGGAACGTTGATCCATCGTGATGCCCAGCGCACTCGCACGGGCGCATAGCTCTGCGTTATTTCGAGACATTCTTTCTTGAGCTCCGTTGCCCCCCTCCTGGCTGCAGACGCAACAAAAATGCATTGTTGCGTAACAGGATTGTGTGCGCTGGAGACTGGGCGTGTTGCTGGCCAGGCGCTACCTCCCGCCGCGGCCTGGCGCGCTCAAGACAATAAAAAGCCCGCCGGCTTTGACCGGCGGGCAGTCCACGGGAAAGACCGCCAATGGGATGCGGTCCGGCCTCACAACCCTGATGTCTCGGTGTTTGTTCCACCGGAGCAATTTAGCTCGTCAGCAAAAAAATGTTCCCGCAGGAGCGCCCCGCAATAACAATGTTAATTTTATCTGAGCCCACTCATGACAAAATAAGTGAGGGCCTACCGGAACGAAGTTTGCTGACGCTATGGCCCCTTGGCATCCGACGACCGTCGATCCCCCCAGCCCCCGCCCATCGGCGTTCGTCCTTTTTCCTGTGCGCCTAGGTAACAACCTCAGAAGGCCATGGAACAGCGGCGCGGGTGGGAAATATTGGGAAGGATCAACAAGGCAAAACGGAAGCTGCTGCCCACCGCTCCATTCACGGCAGCGGCGGGCGTTCCCCAGGCATTAGAGGGAATTCAGGTCGGGAGCGTTGGGGCACCCGAACTGAGCAGCACCAAACACATTAGGTCGATGGAAAGTTCCAACCGGTGCAAAAAATATCCGCCAGGTGGTACCGGCGGGCACGGAGTGTCCTAAAGTAGCAATTAAGTATATGGTGCATTTCGTACTAGTCACAAAGGTGTTTTATTACCCGCAATCGCCATTCCAAGGTATGGCACTAGAAAAGAGAGGGATGAGACGTGGACGGTGTTCGACCTGTTCACCGGCTTGCCGGCGGAAATTCAAGGCCATCCATATATCGACCTCGAAATGGATTAGGCCAACGAACTAGCTGCTGTGCTTAATGTCGCTGACCGAATTTGAAGGGACGCCAGTTAGGGACGAGAGCAGACAACTCGGCGGCAAGTCATATGATATCAGCGGCGGCTCGATGAACTTGAGCTGATCCTCAACGTTACACATGCACTCGACACTCCGAACCCGATTCAAGCCGCTCGGATCGTTTGTCCCCATTATGTTCGACCGGGTGAGGAGGTGCTCATGCTGATCAATTGCCTTCAGTGCAACGGCGACGGCTTTTGGAGGCTTCCGGTCGAAGACATTGACGATCGGTACGACCTTACAATCGCTACCATGATCTATGCTGATGGAAAGCGTTGGCCCGCCATGTCGGAAGAACCGATTGAGAAAGTTCCCAGCGGTAACCCCGTTGCTTACGAATTCCCTTGCTTCAAGTGTCGCGGACTAGGCGAAATCGAGATGGCGGTAATTGGGACGGCACTGGGGTTGTTGCGTTCATCTCCCCGAAGGCTTTCGAACTGATCTCCCGGTAAGGACCTTCACGCGTCGAGGGATTGCAGTTGTGAAGCCCCAGCGCCGGGCATCAAGACATAGCCGAAAGGCAACCGCGCAGTGCGTCCGAATGTCTAACTGGCAGAGCCCTTTAAGCCTTTCCAAAACTTGGCTTCGCGCACCAAGGAGCTCGAGTCGGCGCCGATGAGCTTGATCAGGCCGCGCGCTTCTGCCTCGGAGATGCCGACCTCTTTAGCCAAGCGCCGGGCAAGGAACTGAATGCCCGGATCATCTTCGCGTCCGCCGGCGGTATCTGTCATCGGAACCTCCTTTTTGGCTCCGAACTTGCCGGCGATGGTTTCGTTTCATGGGGAATAAAAAAAGCCCGCCGGCCGAAGCTAGCGGGCTAAGGATTAAGTTGGCTCAGTGCAGAACTTGGACGATCTGGTGGGTATCAGGGTCGACCAGGACTGTCTGATCGTTGATGACGGCCACTCGATATTTGACATTAGGAACCTCACGGAGTTCGACAGTGTCCGGAACCGAGGAGCCAAGTTTCAGTTCGACACCGAGAAGATTCACGGACGCCAGAGGCTGCTTTTTGACGTATTCGCGGACGACCGTTTCCTGCTCGGGCTGTAGAACGACGACATTGCCGGCAATTGCGGTGGTAATCCCGCTCATCAACACGATCGCCGCTGCTGAAATTGGAATACGAACATTCATTTTGTCTCTCCGTGTCAGGTTCGCCCTTCACAGCATCAACTAACTTCAGAGAGCGAAGTTCCCTCGCAACAAACCTTGGGCAGCACCGATTCGAGCGAAAATCCCGCCGGCCGGAACGTCGATGACGACAGACGGCGGAGCCCGGAACAAAGAAAAGCGCCGTTAGTTTCACCCGCAGGGCACTCAAACAGAAGGACGAGCATGATGAAAATGGCTATGGTAATCGCGCTTGCGGTGTCGTTTTCTGCGGGCTCTGCAATCGCGGCATGTCCGGACAAATCGGCTGCCAACACGGGCGCCGACACCCAACAGACCGCCGGTATTTCGAAAGATGGTACCCACGCGCCCTTGGAGACTCCGAAGGCCAAGGACAGTGCCGGCAAACCGGCCGCCAAGGATGGCAGCACAATGCCGTTGGCAGGGGCGGAAGGCGGCGGTGACAAGAATCTCGCAACATCGCAGCAGGATATCGAGGCGCAGCAGCATGGCGAGAAGACCGCGGCGGCAAAGGCCGACGACAGCTGCAATGACTGACGACGGAACAGGGCCGGAGCGGTTGTCGGCTCCGGCCTTTTCATCAAGCCTCACAGAAGGTCGCGCATCGCGCTCCCTTCTTGCGCTTTTTCTTAGGTGCCGGCGTCGCGCAAGGAATTTCGGCCTTCAGCCGTTTCTCCCGGAGCCGAGCTGTCTTCTCATCCCGTTCCGCGCGCTCTACCTCGATCAGTTCCCGCGCAGCATCCGAGGTGCGCTCCTTTCTGTCTCGTCTTTCCTTCTCGGTGAGCCGTTGACCTTCTCGCATCGTTGCCCTGACTAAGACGGTACCGCGCAAATGTTGCCGCACAGAACGATTGTCATCAGATCGGGTTCCGCTGGACTGCAAAAGCCCGCCACCTTTCCATAGCGGGAGCGAATCATCCTCCCCGCAGCACGCGCCAGGCGGTGACGAGCGACGCCAGCGCCGCGGCCGCGACAGACGGAAGGACCGCGACGGATGGTTGTCGGGCAAAAGTTATTGGAAGGCCACTACGAACCCGTCGCGACTGCCAGAGCTGGCGCGACACGCGCTTCCGACCGTTTCGCTTCCTCCTCGATCTGTCGTCCGGACCGACAGATCAGCGTTGATCACCAGCGGTCTTTCTAAATTTTGAGCAGAGGAACCAAGGTTCGATTAAGTCTTCTGCTATACTCTGTAACAGTCGGAAGTTGCACCGACCGAGATTCCACCTTGCCATTTGCCATTCATCAGCGCTTCCGCACCTTGATGACCTGGACCAGTCTTCCGGCTGTGGTCGCCCTCGTCGTGCTGTTAAGTGCGGGAATCTATGCTGATCATCAAAATAGCATTGTTGCCGAACAGGCATTGCGCGTTGACGTTGCGAAGGAGATGAACCTCGTCCGCGCCAATCTCGAGGGCAACGTCAATGGAGACCTTCAACTGACGCGCGGTCTGATCGCGACCATCGTTACCGAGCCGAATATGAGCCAAACCCGCTTTGCCAAGCTGGCAAAGAGCCTCTTTCGCGAGAAGACACAGGTCAGAAACATTGCCGCTGCCCCCGGCCTGGTCATCTCGTTGATGTATCCAATGGAAGGCAATGAAAAGGCCGTTGGATTGGACTTTCGCAAGGATGAAGAATTGCGTGAAGCGGCACTTCGGGCGCGCGATACCAAACAACTGGTTCTGGCCGGACCGGTGGAGCTCAAGCAAGGAGGTCAGGCCTTTATCGGCCGATTTCCGGTCTTCCTTGACCCTGATCGCCCTACCGAGACGTTCTGGGGCATTGTGGCTGCGGTAATCGACATTCAGAAGCTGTACGAGGACAGCGGTCTTTTAGACAAGAAACTGTCGATCGAGATCGCTCTGACGGGCAAGGACGCTCTGGGCCGAAGCGGCGCGCGATTTTTCGGTCCCGCGCGGGTGGCGGAAGACAACCCCGTTACGGCGGAGGTGCGGTTGCCGACAGGATCGTGGCAGATTTCCGCCGTCCCCAAGGGTGGCTGGAATGCGACGCCCCGGAACGCTTGGATTTTGCGATTGGCAATGCTCATCGGCGGCGCTCTAGTCGTGGTTCCGATTGTCATTGCGGGACGGCTTTTCGAGCAACGGCATAAGCATTACGCCGATCTGCGCCGGAGCGAACGAAGGCTCGCACAGCTTTCAGAGAGGCTGGAGCTTGCCCTCGATGCCTCGCAAATTGGCGTCTGGGAACAGGATCTCGACGCGGACATCATATACTGGGACGACCGGCTGAACGAAATCTATGGAAAGCCGGCAGATGGCAAACTGAGAACCTTCGAAGAGTGGTCAAGATCAATCCACCCCGACGATTGTGAACAGGCCAAGCGGGATTTCGCGCAGGGGATAGCGACCGGCATATACTCTTCGGAATATCGTGTAATGCTTCCCAACGGAGCTATTAGACATCTTCGCGCGCGTGCCAAGAGTTACAAGGACGGCACTGACCACAAAATGGTCGGAGCGGAATGGGACGTGACGGCGGACGTCGCCCTGACGCTGGAGTTGGAACGGGCAAAAAACCTTGCCGAAACGAAGAATGCTGAGCTAGAGGCGGCGACGGCGCGCAATGAACATACAGCGCTTCACGATTCTCTGACCGGCCTTCCAAATCGCCGCCACCTCGACACGGTCCTCGATTCTCAGGCCGCTACAGTATCGACGGCTGGCAGCGGCGCCGCGCTTCTGCATCTTGATCTCGATCGCTTTAAACAGATCAATGACACGCTTGGCCATGCCGTCGGCGACGCCGTGCTGATCCATACCGCGAAGGTGCTGACATCGACTGTTGGGCCGGCAGATTTCGTTGCCCGAGTCGGAGGCGATGAGTTTGTCGTAGTCTGCAGCCGGGACATCTCAATGGAGCAACTCAAGCAGTTGGCCGACCGGATCATACAGCGATTGCGGCAGCCGGTTCCCTATAAGGACCACCAGTGCCGTATTGGAGTCAGCATCGGGATCGCAGTCGATGGGGGCCGTCCCATTAACGGCCCACGCCTGATGGTCAACGCGGACATAGCGCTCTATCGGGCCAAAGGCCGAGGACGCAATCGGTATGAGTTCTTCACCGAAGATCTCCAGTCCGAGATCGTTCGGACCAAACGGGTGGCCGATGAAATCCTCGGAGGGTTGGAACGCAACGAGTTTGTTCCGCACTACCAGCTGCAATTCGACGCCAAAACGTTGGAGGTTGCCGGCGTGGAGGCGCTGGCCCGCTGGAACCATCCGATCGACGGACTTCAGCTGCCAGGTGGGTTCCTGAAAATTGCGGAAGAATTGAATGTCGTTTCGATTATTGACCGACTGGTGCTCAAACAAACTCTCCACGACTTTGATCAGTGGCAGAAAGCACGGCTGCTGGTTCCGCACGTCTCCGTGAACGTCTCTGCGAGACGGCTGCAGGATGAGGAACTGATCAACAGCCTGACTTCACTGTCAATAAAACCAGGAACCGTTTCGTTCGAGCTTCTGGAATCAATTTTCCTCGACGATAACGATGAGCTTATGGTGTGGAACGTCAACCAGATCAAGGAACTCGGAATCGACATCGAAATTGACGATTTTGGCACCGGCCACGCCTCCATTGTCAGCTTGCTTAAACTGCAACCAAGACGGCTGAAAATTGCACGCCAGCTAATTAGTCCAATCGCAGAATCAGTCCAGCAGCGCGAGGTCGTAGAATCGATTGTGCAGATTGGCAGGTCCTTGGGGGTGGAAGTCATCGCCGAAGGTGTCGAGACAATGCTGCAGGCCAAGATCCTCAAGGATTTGGGCTGCGACATCTTGCAAGGGTATGCGCTCAGCCGACCGATGAGTGCATACAAGATCATGGAGTTTTTAAGCAGCCGGCGAATGCGCTCCGCATCCTGAGATCGATCCACGCCGTGACGATCATCACGGCTCCGGCTTGAGCCCTGCAAAGTGCCTACGCCGCGGTCTGACCGCGAGCGTGGGGGCGCGACCGGCTTAACGAGTCCTTATTCTTGCTCGATGGCCGCTGACCGTTTCTATGGCGTGCGAGCCGCTGGGCTGGTGGCCGAGTTGCTTAGGTGGTGGGCTGTGATCGGGCGACTACCACTGGGACTTGATGATGATCAATGTCCCTGCGCGCCAGCTGCCTTCGACGCTGACAGCAAGTTCCGACAACGACTTGAAATGGAATCACGCCACGCAGGGCTTGGGCAACGCAATGACCCGGGCGGCAAGACAAGCCTATATGGATTGCGGCCGGAGCCTACCGAGGCCTCGACTTGAAAGTAAAAGGGCGTTCCCCAGCTGTCGCGCTCGCACGATGGATCGAGGCTGCCCAATACCGGGGTTCTATTTAGGGCCGTCGAGGCAAGGTGGCCGGGCGGGCGTCGTCCGGCCTCAATTCTCCGCTCGGCGCGGCAAGGCAAACCCGCACGGCTTTTTGTTCCATCCGTTATCCGTTTGGGTCACTCAACTAAGTTCGCGGCGGCTGCCTACACATTGTTCATGGGTGGCAAACCTCCGGGCCGCCTGGTCTCTACCAGGCGAAGGGGGAAAACCGAAAGGGAGCGCCCAACGGATCAGCTTTTGCCAGGTTCGCCGACCCGTCATCGATCTTGGAACGCCATCATGGAATAGGGTCGAAAAGGACGCGAGAAAAAAGATGCAGCGGAGTTTCGCACTCGCCGGCGCCTCCGCTGGAGCCTTCATCTCGGTCGAGTGCATCAACGGCTGATGGCAAGTTCGTTCTTGTAGAAAACCCCACCCTTCATGACTGCCTGGAAAGATTTGCCTTCGTCGCCGAGCAGCGAGATGTCCTTAAGCGGATCGCCGTCGATTACGATCATGTCAGCATAAGCACCCGCGGCAATGGTGCCGACCTTGCCGGGCATCAGGCACAATTCAGCCGCGTTAAGGGTGGTCGAGCGTATTACCTCGATGGCCAGCAGCGCCTCTGCGCGGATATTGAATTCCAGGTTCTGGTACGGGTGCAGGAAGCCGAGATGGTCCGAGCCGTGGCAGATCTTCACGCCGGCCTTGTGCATAATCTCCAGCGATTCCGGTCCACGATCGCGCACCCACTTCAGGCGCTCGACGGCACCCGCGTCAAGTCCCAGCCTTTCTGCTTCGATGATCTGCGCCTCGTACGCGCTGATCGTCGGTGTCGAATAGGCTCCCTTCTCGGCCATGATCGCGGCCGTCTCGGGGGTGATCAGCGTACAGTGCTCTATCGATTTGATCCCGCAAGCCAACGCGCGTGCTATCGATTCGTCGGAGTGGGCGTGCACGCAAACATAGGTCTTGGCATTGTCCGCCTCCTCCTGGAAGGCGCGAAGCTCGTCCATCGAATAGGCATTCCATGAGCGTGGCATCCGCAGCTGCGCCGCGCCACCGCCGGCCATCACCTTTATGAACTGGCCGCCCTTGCGGATCTCTTCGCGCGCAGCGCGGCGACATTCGTCGACGCCGTCGACGATCTTCGACACATTCCCGAGCTGGTTGTTGAAGGTCTCGGCCGAGATCAGTTCGCCGCGCTCGCGCGGATCGGTATGGCCGCCGGCCTGGACAAAGGCCTTGCCGCACATGGTCAGCCTCGGGCCCTCGATCAGACCCGCCTCGAGCGCATGTTTGAAGCCGAGCGTTGCGCCTCCCACATCGCGGATCGTCGTGAAGCCGCGCGTCAGCATGCCCTTGACGATCTTGGCCGCATGCAGCGCAACCAGTTCGTTGGACATACGCGAACTGGTGGACGGATCTTCAGCCGCCGAATAGACGTGGACGTGGCAATCGAGGACTAGATCAGACCTTTGCGAACGCCCTATCTTGTCGAAACCGCAGCCTCTCGACGTCCGGCCCTCAGGCCGCTGCCTTGTGATGGGCCCTAGCCGCTCCTTCTTTGCTCTCTTTCGCCCGCACACATAGCGCGCGGAACTCTTCGACCTCGGCCTCGGTAAGGTGCTCGATGCCGATAAAGGCGTTCTTGGCGGCACCCGAGCGGATCAACTCATCGAGTTTAGCCTGTATGGCGGCACCGTCGCGGTTCTGGGTGTTCTGAATCAGGAAGACCATCAGGAACGTTACGATCGTCGTACCCGTATTGATGACCAATTGCCAGGTTTCGGAATAGTGGAAAACCGGGCCGCTCACGGCCCAAACCAGTATAGACGCCAGACATAAGGCAAAGACCCACGGGCGGCCAGATGCGTGCGCGACGACGGTCGCCACGCGACTAAATGTCTTTTCCATTGGGTGTCCTGATGACGAAATGTGGAACTGGCCCCAACAATGTACAAAGCCCGTTTTTCGTTCCACGCGCGTCGGACAAATCGAGCGCAGCCGACGCGGACGCTGAGTGTCAGCGTCGGCGCGCTTCTCTGGAACTCTGCCAAGCTCAAAAGTCATGAAGGCATGCGCGGGAACTATGGGCCTCGAAGGGGAGGCAGGCTTTCGAGGCGGAACGGCATGAATAGCGACATGGCCAGCGAATTTAGCGGATGGTCGCTCGAATTGCGGGCGGCGCGAAGCCCCGAACAGCATAGCACCGCCTGCGCGAGACCTGTTGAAGCTGCGGCCAGGATGGTTGGCGATCTCGGGACAGCCAGCAGCGAGCCGGAGCCCTCGCTTACTCCCTTACCAAGGGAGTGCTCTACCACTGAGCTACCGCAGCAATGGGCGTCTGAATAGCCGTAGACGCCTTGAATTGCAAAGCGCTTCGCCCCCAATCTGCACATTCCTGTAAGGCGCGCCATTGTAACCATAACGGCACCAGCAAGCACTGAACACCCGCCAGGCAGCACCGTTCAGCCGAGAGCTACACCAGACTTGTAACAAGTTTGGTGCCTAACTGGATGCGAATTGACATAAAGTCCCGTATACTACCTATGAAGCCCTCACGCGCGTCCTTGCCAACTCCACGCAATGAGCTTGCGCGATCCGGAGGTTGACCTAGCGCGTTCCTCACCCTGCAAGCCCTTCGCTTGGAATAGCAGCACTGTCACGGCGGCGTGCCCCTCGATCCTTCGATCGTCATCCCTGAACCTCCCCGTGTACCAGGTGATCTTGCCGTCGATCTGCATCGGCTTATGGATCAGCGGCCTCTTGGGGAGGTGTTCGGGATGGACCTCGAGCAGCGGGATCCTGATCGATGGCTTGCAGCGGTTGCAGTCAAATTTCAGCTTCAAAGGATCAACGCCGCCGCCATAGACCATCATGAGATCGGCCGATCTGCAGTAACGAACATTGCGGAGGGGCACGGGCGCCCACAAAGTGAGTCAGGATTTCCCGACAGTTGAAAGCCCTGGTTTCCAAAGCGCAAAGTTAGCCGGACGGACGATTCGATCAAACTGGACTGGAATTGCTATGCGCTGACCGCTAGGATGGACAATCGTCCCGATGGTGCAAGGCGATGGACAAGGTTGCTGCGGCCCGCGAACCTCCTAAGGAGAGGAGAAGGGTTCGCGCGGCTCAATATGTACGAATGTCCACCGAGCACCAGACTTATTCCCTAGAGAATCAGAAGGATGCAATCCGCAGTTATGCCGAGGTCATGGCGTACGACATCGTCGCCACCTATGAAGATCCCGGCCGTAGCGGGTTGCACATAGAAGGCCGGCCCGGCCTCAAGAAGCTGCTGTTCGACATTGAACACGGACTCGCCGACTACGAGACGGTCGTCGTCTACGACGTGAGCAGATGGGGCCGGTTCCAAAGCGTCGATGAAAGCGCTTCCTACGAATATCGATGTCAGATGGCGGGTGTACGGATCGAGTTTTGCGCCGAGCAATTCGCGAATGATGGCACCGTGGGATCCGATGTACTCAAGGCCATAAAGCGCAGCATGGCTGCGGAGTACAGCCGGATGTTGTCACAGAGGGTCTTTTTGGGCCAGGTGAGGATGGCCCGCATGGGCTTCCACGTAGGCGGCATGCAGGGGCTCGGACTAAGGCGTCTGATGGTTGACCAGTTCGGACGGCCCAAACTCATCCTCGCCCGCTACGAACACAAGAACTTCCAGACAGACCGGGTGATCATCGTACCGGGGCCACCGGACGAGATAGCTACTGTTCGATTGATCTTTCGCCTGTTTGTCCGGTCACGCAAAAACGAACCTCAAATCGCAAAATATCTGAATGACCGAGGGATCCTGAACGACTTCGGCCGGCCTTGGAAGCGCGATGGCGTGCGCCGTGTCCTCACTAATGAGAAATATATCGGCAACAACGTTTGGAATAGACGCTGCACCAAACTCAAAACCAAGGTTGTGTACAATCCCCCGGACCAATGGGTCAGAGCGGACAACGCCTTCGAACCTATCATCAGTCGCCAGTTATTCGACAAAGCACAGCAAATATTAAAATCGCTTTATCTTCACATGAGCGATGACGAGATGCTGGCAGCCCTACGAAAACTCCACAAACGTCATGGGAAACTGACTTCTGACATCATTAACGCAGCGCCCGGATGCCCTTCGAGCTATCGCTATAGCGCGCATTTCGGCGGCCTGCTCGGTGCATACAAGCTGATCGGTTGCCTGCCGCCCAGAAAGTCCCATTTCATCGAAATTGACAGGCGCCTGAAGGCTATCCGCCATCGCGCAATGGAAGAACTGCTGGTCGCGATAGAACAGGTAGGCGGCCGCGCTTCCCAGGACCCTGAAACGGAGCTCATCCACATCAATGGCGAGTTGACAGTAGCGCTCGGGATCGCCCGGTGTCGCGTTTCGCATTCTGCCTATCCCCGCTGGTCTTCGAGGGCCGTGCGAGAGGCCAGGGCGGATATTTTCGTTTTGATCCGAATGCAGCCGGGCAATCTGATCATTCGCGATTACCTGATCGCTCCGACGCATGAAATCTGCGAGTTTAAAGGAAATTTCCATGTCAACAATGGAATGAAGCTGGACGCGTTTCTTTTCCGATCGGTAGATTCGCTCGTTGCGCTGGCTGAGCGAGTATTCGTAGGGAACGCTGCATGAAGGTGCGCCGCGCAGTTTTAGGCTTGGAAGCCGCCGACCTCATTTTGCAAAATAACCGCACAAGACACGCAGCGCTTTTGGAAAAGATGCACGAGCCCCACAGATGGTTCACCGGTCCATGGCTGTGCAAAACCTATCAGGCTGAATGCCAAAGAACGCGGGACATGATCGCCGAAGCGAGTATCCCTCGGCATCTGCTGGAGACGATCGCAGAGGTGTTTCGATATCCGATCAAGCAGGAATCGTTCCGTCGCCTGCTATCGGCCGAAAGCCTGGCCTCTGTGCCGAAGGTCCTGACCGAAGGGCCTACTTTGAACCTGCTCGCGGAGAGTTCAGCGCCAAGGCCGTTGGTCAATGGAGTTTCTCCCGAGGCTCTCGAGCTTTTGCAGGATTGGAATGTGCCTCCACAGGTCTTCGCGTCCTTGCGCAAGATGGTTCCGGAAAGGCAGCTCAAAGCGGCAAGGCTCATGATCGCCCTGAAGAGAGTGAGCTTCCACTATGCGCAACTCCTCTCAACGCTCACTCCGGCGTCGCAGTTGGCGGATCCCTCCGTGCCGAGAAAGAAGTTTGTCGGGGTGACAGCCGACCAGCTGGCCGCCATGGAAGCTGAGTTTGATTTGCTGAACGAAGAATTTCTGTACTGCGCAAGCCTTCGTGGCACCTGGGCGCTGGAGTTGATGATGGCAAGGCTCTATCTCGACCGGCTGATGGAAAACGCACGGGTGGTTAGACACCTTGCGCGGGATTTCCCGGAGCAGCTCGCGAGATTCCAATCGATCCTGGACATTCCAGTGGGTGGGGAAGCTTTGACGAGCCAACCGGTGAAAACCGGCCTAAAGCGCGGGCATTTCGTCTTTTGAGTTGGCGCCTTCGGGCAAGATGCCCGCTACTCATCGCGCCAAATGACGCGCTTCTCCCAGCAGCTACACGACCTGGCTGATCCAGGCGCCCACGACAGCGTCGCTGCTATGCAAGCCGGGTCGCAAGGGATCGGTCCTCACCCTCAGTTTCGTGGCATGCTGTGGACCTCGAGCCGAACCGGCCCGCCCCGATCGCAGTTCGTGCAGAAAAGCGCCCGTTCGACCGAGCTGAACAGGGCTTCCCTGCCGTACCGCCGGATCAGCCCTTCGGGGCCTTACCATGGCGTGATGCGAGCATTTCGTGCACCAGGCCCGCAGCGTGTGCCATGAGCGCAGGTCGCCAAGCGCCACATCCAGGCCGGCATGGACCCTGCCGTCGATAATCGTTTGCGGCGAGATTTTCACTTCGCCAGGCGTGATGATCTTTTCCATGACGTGGCGGCTGTAGTAGTGGATCAGCATCATGCCGGGCCGGCGCGAATTGAGGCCTGCCAGGCGGCCTGACTGACGCTCGAATCCGGCGAGCGACTGATCGTCTCGGCAAGCCCCGTCTCCTCGCGGCCCCAATCCTCGATGCGAATTTAGTATCCCGCTTTGTCCATAAGCACCCGCAATTGGGGTTTAGGCGCGATCCAGAACGTTCCAAAAGCTTCCAGGAACCCCAGTCAAACTGGATGTGCTGTGGACAATTCCTCCTGGTGGCATGGCTCGACGCCGCTGCACCTGACACAGCGTTCCGGGGTCGCCAGTCAGCGTAAGAGGCCATCGCTATCGAAGTCTTCCCATCCGCGTAACTTGGGGCGGGTCGCCTCTTCGCGGCTTTTGTCGGTATCATTTGCAGCCCCGCGGTCCCTCTTTTGCGAGCGCTTCAGCGCCGACTTTGCGGCGGCGCGTCGCCGGTTCTCGGCGGCCGTAGCCGCGTCTTCCTCGCGCCAGACGGTGACCAGGTCGCGGTCGAGCACATCTTCGATCTGGCGTGGATCGAACACGTGAAAGGTGATCTTCCTTGCGCGGCCACGAAGTTTGACCGTCCTGGTCCCGGTGCTCTGCAAGCGACCGTCCTTCAGCCAGCGGTGCCGCTCGCCGGAGGAAATCGTCAGGATATCCTCGACCTCGCGAGGGATTCCCGGCAGGTCTTCGATAGCCTCCATGGCTTTGGACACAATCGCCGCTGCCGCTCCAATATCGGCATCCGCGCCCTCCGGTAGGCGCAGGGTGAGGACGCGGGATTCGATATGGAGCAACTTTTTCAAGGGCACGGGAAGGCGCGCCCGGATCTCGAGAAAAATGCCGCTCGCCCGTACTGATGATCCAAGCGTTGCAGCCGCAGACAACGGCCACTCTGCCATTAATTTTTCAGTCGGGTCGATTTTTCGGCGCTCACGCATGGCAGCTAAATAGGCTTCTTTCAAATAGCTTCTAGGCGGAAGCAACTTCATGCAGTTGAGCAGTGCCGGGCTAGCCTCAGCGTTCTCCGCGTTGGGGCCATGCATGGTGGAGGCGATGAATCGAGGACTCCAGGATCGATTGGAACTGCGCAAACCGCTCGGGAAAATACTGCGCCAGGTATTTCACCACCCGCACGTTGCCCATGAGCCTGTCCAGGTAGCCCCTGCCCGCGACGAGTTCGAGATTCCAGACGCCACTGAGTGCCGCGGCAGTCTGATACTCGCCGCACACGTCGGCTAGTTCGGCTTCCATAGCCGCCATCTCCATGGATCTATGCCAACGAATTGCTTCCGCGGCGTCGAAGGATCGGGAAGTTGTGAAGGCGGTGTGCTGGTGCCGTTGAGGATCAGCGGAACGCCTGGTGGTTACACTCGCGAAGAGGATCTTTCCCGTTTGGCAATCAAGGCGTTCAACGGCTGGGAAACCCTGATTCATTTCGTGAGAGGGCTCTGCCGCCGTTCCGCCGCAATGCGACCGCATTCCGGGGCTTGTTCGCCCCAGCCTGTCTGTCACCCGGGGCTTCAGAGGAGTTCGAGTGATGTTTATCAAGAAGGCCATACTCGCGGTGCTGATGACCGCGGCGCTCGCCGGATGCGAGACGCAAACCGAAGGCCAGCAGCGGGCCACTACCGGCGCATTGGTCGGCGGCGCCGGCGGCGCGCTCGTTGGCCAGGCGATTGGCGGAAACACCAAGAGCACGGTGATCGGCGCGGCCAGCGGTGCACTGCTCGGCGCCGTGGTCGGCTCAGCCACCACGCCCCAGCGCCGCGGCGAGCAGCTCTGCCGCTACCAGGATCGCTCCGGCCGCATTTATACGGCGCCTTGCGACGACCGCTACTACAACGGTAATTATTGATTGAACTGCTCACCGAGGGAGCCGGTGCATTGGCGCCGGCTCCCCTCTCGCTGTCATTCTTTTGTACGATTTGCGCGATAGGGAGATTCTCAGCGGGCAGGAGGAGGTCGGGTATGACAAGCCTTGCCGATGCTCTGAGGAACCGAAGCCGACATGCCGTAAAGCGGCTGCTTCGCTACGACAGCCGCAACTGGCTACGCATCCGTCAGATTGAAGCTTTCACCATGTTCCTTGAAGCGGCCAACCGCAAGTCGCGGGACGTGATCGAGATTTCGCCGGGCTGGAACCGCTACTGGCGGGCGCTGTGCCCCAATTATCGCTCCGTCGACTTTCCGGACTTCGATATCTGCAAGGACCGCACACAAGAACAATATTCCATCGTCATCGCCGACCAGGTGCTGGAGCACGTGCAGCGCCCGATGACGGCCGCCGCCAACATCCACGCCATGACCAAGCCCGGCGGCTGGGCGATGGTGGCTACGCCCTTCCTCTTCCGGGTGCATGCACGCCCCCACGACTATAACCGCTGGACACCGGCGGGGCTGAGACAGTTGATGATTGAAGGCGGTTTCGCCGAAGATGATGTTCAGGCGTTCGGCTGGGGGAATAAGGCATGCGCCAAGGCCCATATCGGCGGCCCGGTACGGGCGTATGGACTGTGGCGCGACCTCAGCAACGATGAGGAGTACCCGCTGATGGTTTGGGCGTTCGCCAAAAAACGGGGATGACGACAAGCCTTGCCGGCGAGCTGAAACTCCTTGCCAAAGAGTGGGTGACGCACTGCGCTACGGCGCATTTCGCATGGCGCGCGCCACGTCTATACCGGTGAGAGGTCACGATTTACCAGCGCACGCTGCATCCGAGCCTTGCCCCTACTGTGTTGCTGTCGGCGAATTTGTCGAGACGCAGAACGGTTATGTCGAATCCTTCAACGGTCGCATGCGCGACGAGCTCTTGAACGAGAGCCTGGTCTTCGGCCTCGACCACGCCCGCAGCGCCATCGCCGAATGGCGGCAGGACTTCAACACCACGAGGCCTCATTCCTCGCTCGACTACCAGACCCCGGCGGCCTTCGCCGGAACCCTCACCGCAACCGGCTCCGACGCTGCGCTCATTGACGGCATCGCGTCTCTGCCGGTTGCTCAACCCGCGCCGTACGGCGTAACAGAAACGGCCGAGACTCTAATCGCCGCTGGATGACAGTTCAGTGGCAGGTCACGGGGCAAGCGATGTCATCGACACCCTTGCGGCATTAGTCTCTGAGTTTGAAAACCGGCAATCCGCACATTGGGAGCTCCGGCAAGCGGCACAGGCTCGCAATGACAATGTGCACGTGGCAGGTCGAGCGCCGCAAGCGCACTCGTCATCTGATTGAACTCGGCGGTCTAGTCGTCAAGGCAGGCGTTGTCGAGATGATCAACGAGGATCGCGCGATTATATACGGCGCTCTGCTCTGGATGGCCGACCAGCTCAAGAGCGATCAAGGCGAACAGATACGAGAAATCTGGGCGACAAGAGGTCGAGAGGCATTCATCTCGGAACTGAGGAAAAATCAGTGACAAGCGTCAGAGCTGCGACTGAAGGGCGGCTAGGGCGGGCGGCGCGCAGCGCCCACCTATCGCAGCGTTGCTCGCCATCATCCTGCAGCCGATGTCGCCTTTTGAGATGCCAGAGGTCGCGAGGCCGGAAGCGAAACTCCGCTAAGAGCAAGATCGGGATAGACGGCTGGCCCTTCTTCCCATGGATTTTTCCCACGAGGCACGGGCGAGCTGCCTAACGAATGGCTACTGCAGCAGCGCCGCCGTCCTGTCGAGCGCGCCGGGAAAGCCCTTCAGCGACAGGGCCAGATTCGTCTCCTTGCCGCCGTCCGCGACGACCTTGACCTTGAGGCTGGTTCCGTTGCGCAGGGCCGCCAATGTGTCTCCCTCGAAGCTCAGGTCGACCAGGCAGCCCCCGGGCAGGCAGGTGCGGAAGCGCAGCGCCGGAAGCACCACGCCGTCATCGATCTGCAGCGTCACGCCCTGATCCAGCGCAAGGCCGAACGGCAAGATTAGCGTTCCTTGCACCATCTCGCCATTTGGGCGCACTTCCATCGCCAGCACGCGCTGGCGCGACTGCGCATCCGTTTGCTCCTGCGAAAGTGCACAGGCCTTTGCCGCCGCGCCGTTCTGCGTCGTGACGTTGCAAGACACCGTCCAGTCACCATGCCCCTCCCTCAGGGAAGTTGCACCACCCGGCAGCCCGGCCTCCTGCGCAAACGCCGAAACGGCAAAGCCCATCACCAGCAGCGTGGTTGCTCCCAGCAGGACGCTTCTACCCCAGTTCTTCCGATTCATGTTCTGTCGGTTCCTATCAAACACTGGTCCGGGCGCGTGCATCGCCCCCGGATTTTCGATCATCAAATCCCACTGTGTTGCAGCGGACTCGCACCTACCAGCGCACGCTGAAGCCGAGCTTGGCGCCGATTGAATTGCTGTCGCCGAACTTCTCGAGGCTTGTCTTGGCGGTAGCTTCGCCAAAGACGGCGTATTTGCCGTCGGCGAAGTCCAGCGAGCCGCCGAGGCCGACACCGCCCCACAGCGCCTGGTTTTGGCTGACCAGCTTCACGCCCGACACGTCGACATCATAACCGTCGAGGAAGTCGTAGTAGAGGTCAGCGATGCCATAGACATGGGTGCGGCTGACCTGGCCCGCAGCATCCGCCCACTGGTCCTCATAGTCCGCCGACAGGCCGAGGCGGCCGACGAGGCTGTCGCCACTGCCGGGCGACACGGCCGTGCCGAACTTGTCGGTGAAGGTGTCGAAGCGGACGTCGGAGTAAGCAAGCTGCGCCTGCGGGGTTAGCGACCATTTGCTGGACAGCGCGATCTTCTGGCCGCTCTCGATGCTGAGGGCATAGCCGAACCCGTTGTTGCCCTCGGCCAGAGTGGTGCCGAGCGTGGCCGATCGGATATCGCTGTCATACCATGTCGCCTGCGCCTGGGTGTCGAGATAGAACCCGCCGTTGCCGAACCAGGTCAGCGTGCCGCCGACGCCGTAGCCGGTGGCGGCGATCGAGCCGGTGCCGAAGACCGACGAGATGTCCGCCACCGCGGTCCCGTAATGGGCGGTGATGCCGCCAATCAGCACGCCGTCCTCGCTCTCATGCAGCAGGCCGTCGACACCGGCATAGAGCTTCCAGGTCGTTACGTCGTAGTCGGTGCCGGTGGTCGAGGTCTTCGGGTCGAGCTTGGCGTGCGCCGCCTCGATGCGGGCCCAGATGGCCTTGCCGTCGACCGGGCCTTGGCCCGGGACATCAGCACCTTCCGGTGTTGCCCCCTCGCCCCACGATCTGTTGCCGATGCGCTGCTGCAAGGTGCCCAGTTCATTGAAGGTCTGCAGCACGCCTTCATAGGCCTCGTAGAGCGGCGCACTCGGCGCGTACAGCGGTCCTGGCGGATTGCTGGGTGTGGTGAGCGCCGAACGCAGATACCAGTCGCCGTCGGCAGGCGTGCTGACGCCGTTCTTGTAGAGCCGATAGGCATAGGCGCCGCCGATCACCGCCTGGTCGCCCTCGAAGACGTAGTCGCCGGCGAGCGAGAAGGTGCCGGCCGAGGTCCCGCCGACATCGATGATCTTGATGCCTTCCACCGTCTGCGCGCCGCTGCCGCCGAGATTGGCGACCTTGAGCGTGGTGGTGCCGGCGGTGTCGCCGGTGACGACCAGCCGGTCGGTGGCGGAGCTGTCGTCCCCGAGCACCGTCTCGATCTCCAGCGTGCCGCCATTGCCGGTGTAATTGCCGGCGATGGTGAGCGTGCCCGGCACGCCGGGATTGCCGGCGGCGATCGTGCCGCCCGCGGCGTTGGTGGTGTCGCAGACCGTGCCGGTGCCTTCGAGACGTCCGCCGGAAAGCACATTGACGGTGCCGCAGAGGCTTCCCGAGACATTGACCGCGCCGCCGCCGATCGCCGTGGTGCCGGTGAAGGCAGAGGAGTCGGCCGTCAGCGCCAGCGTGCCGGATCCGCTCTTGGTCAACGCACCGGCGCCGGAGATTGCCCCGTTGAGGGTCAGCGTCGTGGCGGCGTCGGTCGAGAGCGTGCCCTGGCCGAGGACATCGATGGCCCGGCCACTGGCAAAGCTTGCGGTGGTGTTGAGCGTGCCGCCGTTAAAGGAGAGCCCGCCCGCCGTATCGCCGAGATTGGCATCGAACGAGACCCGCAGCGTGCCGCCATTGACCGCCGTGCCGCCGGTGTAGCTGTTGGTGCCGGTCAGCGCCAGCGTGCCTGCATCGGTCTTCACCAGTTGGGCATTGCCGGTGAGCGCCGAGGCGATCGTCGCCGTGTAGCCTGCGCCGGCACTGGTGCCGTCGCCGACCCTGATGGTCGATTGTGGCCCGAGAAGGCCGATGTCGCCGCCCTGGATGAGATAGCCATCGGTCGAGAACTGCATGCCGGCGGCACTCACCTGGCCAAGCCCGTTGTCCACCGTCACCGTGCCAGCCTGACCGGCGAAGATGGCGAAGGCGCCATCGGAATAGGCCGCGTTGACGACGCCGGTCGCTTCGGTCCAGTTGTCATTGCCCGAGGAACCCTGCCAGGTGCCGTTGCCGCCATTGACGGTGCCGTCGAACTTCGGACCGGCATCGCCGTCCCAATAGTTCAAAGTGAGCCCGGCCGTGTTGACCAGGTTGACCTGGTTGGCGACCGAGGTCTGGACGAAGGTGTCGCTCGATGGGACGGAGCCGACCGAAAGCCCGTTGTTGGTCAACGTGCCGCTGTAATC